>CAZNJW010000084.1:0-10423 GCA_964573455.1 uncultured Anaeromyxobacteraceae bacterium
TTGCGGATTTCGCCACTTTCGAGAACCTTGCCCGGTCCGACGGCGATCACGATGGCTTCCTGGGGCTTTTCCTTCGCGGTATCGGGAATGAACAACCCACCCGCCGTCTTCTCTTCCCTGGCGATACGCTTCACCAGAATGCGATCCTGCATCGGTCTGACTTTCATCTGACAACCTCCTGAAAATATCTGACGAATCCCCCGCGCCGCCGACTGAACGGACGACGTCCGCGGGCTTCGTGAAAAACCACACCGGAGCACACAGCGCCCCGGCGAACGTTACATTTAATCACCCTTTTTTGAAACGCAAGAGGAAGCCGCCGCTGTGGGGTGCTTTTTTCCCGGTTCCACTGTCCTTGCGGGCAAAACCGGACACGTTCGAGGACGAATTGGCGTTGATCGACATCGACGACAGACGATCCAGGTAAGGGCCGGCCGCCGAGACAAGCGCGTTGCGGAAATCCATCACGGACGTGAACCTGACAGACCGATCGCGAGCCAGCGCCTTGTGGATTACCTGCTCGATCACCTCGGGCAGTTCCGGCATGATCGTCCCGACACGGTAGGTCGGGATCGGTTTCTCGACGTTACGCAGGTAGGCGAAGTACGAGTCCGCGGTCGTGTCCTTCAGGTGCACCGCGCGAATGCCGGTGAAGATCTCGTATGCCATGGCACCCAGTGAATAGACGTCGGTCTGCTCGTTCGTGACGCCTGTGATCAAGGTTTCCGGGGCCATGTATGGCGGGCTGCCGAACGAAAACGAGTCGGAGTTCTTGATCGGAGTGTCAGGCTCGTACGCAGGCTTGGCGCAACCCAGATCGAGCATCCAGACCGACCAGGCCTTGGCCGGACCTTCCTCGATGATGACGTTGCCCGGTTTTATGTCGCGATGGATGATGTCCTTGCGGTGCATCTCGACCAGGCCTTCGCACACTTTGTCCATCACGAAGGTCGCGCGGCTGATGTCCAGCGGGCCCTGGTTTTTGACTATTCCGTCCAGCGCCTTGCCTGAAATGAATTCCATCGCGAAATACGGAAGCTGATCCGGAGTCAGACCGGTACGAATCACCCGCGGGAAACAAGGCGCGCGCAGCATCGAAAGATAGGAAACCTCGCGCTTGAACGCGGCAACCGTCTGAGGCCGATCGCGGTGCATCGCGTGAAGGACCTTGATCGCGACCGAACGCTTTCCCACGGAAAGCTGTTCTGCCTGATAGACCCGGCCATACCCACCGAAACCAACCATTTTGGTGATCAGGAAGTCATCCGAAAGAACGATGCCTTCGAGCCGGTCATCGCCCGCTGGCGACGTCGGCGCCCTGGCCGTGGTCGAACTGATCGAGGACCTGGTGGGGTCGGCGGCCTCGGGAGGACGCTGACGAGGCACCTGCGTGGTGGCGGGCCGGTCGCCGAATATGGAGTCGACGCCTGACGATCCGATTCTACCCGTGGGTCTGGTCGGGGCGGGAGGTGGCGGCCTGTCCGCACCCTGCCCGCTTCTATCGCCGGATTCGCCACCATTCCCGGAAGCGCCGAAGAACTTGCGCGCGCCAGCCATCACATCGGTTCTGTTGTCATCAGCCATCAACAAATCCACTGCGCGACATCATGATCGAAAAACCGGGCACCATTATATGCACTAACCGGGACTTTCTGCACAAGCCCTTTCTGGCCCCCGCCCGCAGACAGGAAAGTTCCGCAATGTTTTCGCAAGATTATCCCCACCAGCGGACCGCCTAGAACACGTTCATGATCGCGTCGACAAGCCGCTGAACCAGGGCCACGGCGCCATTGTAGCCGAGTGACGGAGTCGGATACAGCCAGTGCTTCGAAGCGCAGGGGAATCCCATTTCAATCACGCGCACGTCACCGCGTCGAAGCAGGGCCTTCTGATGCGACGTTCCCACAACCAGCCCGATGAACTCACGCCCGCACTCCTCGACGAATGCCAGGTACTGCTGGTTTCTGGACAGCCCGGCCAGCACCCGCGGCCTGTGTGTCAGACACGCCTTTTCCGGCTGGGATTCGTCATCGAAATCCACGCCAAGCCGCCGGCAGGCATCGAAAAACTTCGTGACAGACCCATCCGTCGGGTCAGTCAGACAAACCAGAGGAACCTCGCAGCCAAGTTCGACCAGGAACGCAGTCAATGCCGCGGCCAGCGGAGTCGGCTGGAAGATCGCCACCCGCGCGCCGGACAGAACCGGAAGAGCACGGTTGATCAAGGGAACTGCCTTCGAAAGTTCGCGATCCCGGAACGACTCGATGACGTCCGACTGAAGTCCGAGTTCCTTCCCGATTTTTTCCAGAAACACCGTCGTGCCGTTAAGCCCCAGCGGCAGGTCCGTCTCGATGTGCGCCCTGCCGTCTTCGGCGCCGTCCGCCACACCGTGTCCGTCCGGCAGCCAGATGAAATTGCGCGCCCTGCCCGCGGTCCTGAGCCTGGTCCACGGACTCCCGTCCAGCAGTGCTCCGCGCCAGTCAAGGCCGCACGCGGTCAACATCCGTCGCAGTTCGTTCACGTTGGCCGCGTGATCCATCTCGAACCGATCCATCAGGTATCCGCCTATCGCGACAGATCGCGCCGCGCCGTCACCGCCATCGGGCGGGTCAAGCATCGGCATCAGGGCGCGCAGCCACCGCCGGTACCCTGAATACAGCGACCCTTCGTGTCCCGGAGCCTTCAGGTACAGCACCGGAATCGGGAGTCTCATCCGTAGTTCGTCGACGGCGGAGGCAACGTCGAAAGCGGACAGCTCGACCGACGCGTTAGTGGTCACGACGAACAGTTCGGGGCGACGCCGCTCGTACCAGGTGGTCGCGAATTCGACCAGACGACGGCCCGAGCCCTGGATGATCCTGGCGTCGTCCACACCGGTCCAGAGACGCTGGTTGTGAGACTCACGGCCCCAGTCATGATCTGAAATCTGAAGCTGTGTCTTGAACTTGCATCCGACAGTGGTGTGCAGAAGCATGATCGCGCCTGGAAGGGCGTGGACACCCATGAAGATGCCGAGCAGGTCACCGGCGTCAGAGTCCCGCAGTTCGAACCGACCAATCCCGGACGGCGGTTCAACTGTCGTGTCAACCACGCTCATCGATGCCCTCCGCGGCCAGTTTCGGCTGACGAATCGTTTCCCCGGACATACCTGGCGTAACGTTTGTCGAACAACCCGCCCAAGGTCCTGAAAATCTGCCTGACGTACCTGCCGGCGAAGCCGTAACCGGAACTCATGTCCCCGAACCTGAGCATCGGAATTCCGGCACGCATCACCTGATCCCTCATGAAATCGGCCACATAGGCGCAGTCGAATCGTCCATCCCGGATGGCGGGCTCAAGAACCGCCGGTTCATAGTACAGTCTGTACGGAACTGTCACACCAAGAGCATCCAGGTTGCGCCGGATCCGCTGGTGGACCTCGGGATAGTCGCGTTCCTGGATAACGACCTCGACGTCAAATCCCAGTTCCAGGAAGAACGGCAGGTTGGCCAGTCCCTCCATAGCCAGAACATCCGGCCTGAAGTTGTGTATTGTCCCGATTCCGTAGGCCAGTCGCATGCCGGCAAAACGCGCGCGCGCTTCGGCGATCGCCTGAACCGCTTCCTGACGCTGTGGCCATGAATCAAGGATCGGCGCGGGATCGGTTTCGAGCGCTGCCGCGATACCCTTGTAGAAGGAGTCGGTCGCGGCCAGCCCGCGCGGCTGAAGAAGTTCGATCACCCTGCCGCCCCGCGATTCGAGCGCGGCGGACACCTGACGCATTATTGACGAATCCGAGACGAAGGTCAGCCCGCCAAGCGGCAACCTGCGCCAGTCCGCGGCCACGGCGCCAGCGGGGACCGCACTGTTCATCCGACCGCCCATCGCCTTGATGATGGCGGCGGCCTCGGCTCGAAACATCACGTCCGACGACGCCACGTCGTTGGCGGCGTCCGTCTGATATCCGACCAGATTGACCGCCCGAGGATCCACTTCGCCACGATCGCCGATCGCGTCGATCAGCACCGCGCCAACCGTGTCGACGACCTCGGCCTGATTCCGCAGTCGAAGGCCGCCGGTGGCCACGGGAATCACCTTCACACCGGTCGCTTCCGACACCTCGCGGCAGATCGGAACCGGGTCCGCCCCGGTCATCTCGGAAAGACAGGTGGACAGCACCAGTATCACCGGAACCCCATCCCTGTCGATTTGCTGGCTGACCAGTGAATGGCCCTCGATGACCGGCGGCCAGGCATCCCCGCCATCGATCATCCTGGCAGCGACCGCCGTCAGGCACTCGCGAAGTCGCTGCTCGGCCAGCCCGGCCACCACGTCGGTCTCGCCAAGGGCGACCGTGTAGACATTCCAGCGTGTATGCCCGGCGAACTCGGCCGACACGCGTGGAAAGGCGCTGGCGCAATCACGCTCGCCGAAGACGACCACGGCAAGCCCGGGCCCGGCAAGATCCATCACCTGAAACGAATATCCGGTCATCGAGCAGCCGAACTGATTCAATTCGCCCGCCCTGCGACCCTTTTCATCTGGCGTCCGCGACATGCACCGCCCCTTGCAGACAGGTAATGATACCCCGAAGAACGTCGATTGCCATCAGGCGCTTGAATCACGGCCTGCACAGGGCGCCCGCGGTTGCGGGTTCGATTGACTGGCCCCGCGTGACAGGCTATTCTTCCAGCCGCTGTCCTGGAGCGTAAAAAGTCAACAATGAACAACCAGAAACTGACCTACAAGCAGGCTGGCGTCGACATAGACGTCGGTGACGAGTTCGCGTCCCGGATCGGTCGAATGGTCAAGTCCACCCTGACGCCCGAGGTGGTGTCGGGTGTGGGTGGATTCGCCGCGGCCGTGGCGCCGGACATGACCGGAATGAAGCGTCCGATGCTGATCTCTGGTACCGACGGCGTCGGCACCAAGCTGAAACTGGCCTTCATGACCGGGATTCACAACACGATCGGAATCGACCTGGTCGCGATGTGTGTGAACGACGTCCTTACCACGGGCGCGCGCCCCCTCTTTTTCCTTGATTACATTGCCAGCGGGCACCTAGAAATGGGTGTGTCGCTGAATGTCATCGAAGGAATCGTCGAGGGTTGTCGACAGGCCGGCTGTTCGCTGGTCGGCGGCGAGACGGCAGAACTTCCCGGTTTCTACAAGGACGGCGAGTACGACCTGGCCGGTTTTTCGGTCGGTGTGGTCGACGAACCGGACCTGATCAACGGTCGGGAATGCGCCCCCGGCGACATTCTGATCGGCCTTCCAAGCTCCGGAGTCCACTCAAACGGGTACTCCCTGGTCCGCCGGATCCTTGGCGCAAGAAACCTCGATATATCAAAGATTTATGATGGATTCGACAGGCCTCTCGGCCAGGTCCTGCTGACACCGACGTACATATATGCCGATGCGGTCAAAGCACTGATGTCCGGGCCTCGGCCAGCGGCAATGGCACACATCACGGGCGGCGGAATCGTGGGCAACCTGCCCCGTGTTCTTCCGACGGGAGTATGCGCCGAAGTTCATATGGCGGCCGTTCCGCCCAATCCCGTGTTCCCGTTCCTTCAGGGTCTCGGAACCGGCTTCGAGGTGGACGACGACGAAATGATGCGCGTGTTCAACATGGGCGTCGGACTCATCATCGCGATGAAGCCGGACCGGGTGGACGCGGCGATGGCGGCGCTTGAAGGCGTTGGAAGGCGACCGTTCATCCTGGGACGGCTGGCCTCCGGTGGTAACGAGGTGGTGCTGAAGTGAACGCGACCGACGGCCGCAGAAAGGTTCCCATCGCGATTTTGATTTCCGGACGCGGCACGAATATGACCGCCCTGATCAAGGCCGCGGAACGTGGTGAACTCAACGCCGACGTCAAACTCGTTCTTTCCAACAAACCCGAAGCTCCCGGCCTGGCCTTTGCGCGCTCGGCGGGAATCCCGACGGTCGTCCTGTCACACCGGGACTACCCGACCCGTGAGGAATACGACCGCGAACTGGTCCGGGAACTCAGATCCCGGGGCGTCGAGTACGTCGCGCTGGCCGGTTTCATGCGGCTCCTGACACCTGAATTCCTTACCCCGTTCAAGGGTCATGTCATCAACATCCATCCGGCCCTGCTGCCGGCATTCCCTGGTACCCACTCGCAACGCCAGGCGCTCGATTACGGCGTCAAAATCACCGGCTGCACGGTTCATTTCGTGGACGAGGGTACCGACACCGGCGCCATCATCGCCCAGCGCCCGGTTCCCGTCCTTGATGATGACGACGAGGACTCTCTGTCCGCGCGCATACTTGAACAGGAAAACTCTCTGTACCCCGAGGCACTCGACGATGTTCTCAGTGGCCGGGTGATCCTGGACGGCAGGCGCACCGTCCGCAGGTCTTGACAAAGGGGGCCTCATGGCTGAGTTGAAGAGTTCCTACGACGTCGTGATCGTAGGCAACGATCTACCGGCGCTGATTTTCGGGGCGCTGGCTGCCAAGAACGGCTACCGGGTTCTGGTGCTTGGCCACGGCGGTAGACCGAATACCTATGAAATGGACGGCTTCAGGTTCGTGCGCCGACCGAACCTTCTTTACGGTTTCTCCGAGGCCCACAACATCCGTGAAGTCTTCCGCGACCTGGCCCTGCTGCCCGAGATGCGCAACATGCCGCATCCGTTCGATCCGGTCTGCGATGTCGTGCTGCCGGAAAGACGGATAGAACTGTCGCATGTCCGGGGAATCATCGAAGAGGAAATCGAACGGGAATTCCCTGGCCAGATCGGCCTGTTCTCGCGGTACTTCCAGGATCAGGCGGAACTTGAGCAGAGCCTTGAACCGTTTATGAAGGCATTTCCGACGATCCCGCCGGCCGGCATCATGGAATGCTTCAAGTGGAGTTCGATCAGGCGCGCGATCGGGGCCGCCTTACCTCCGGGCGACGCGCTGGCGGACTTTGACACGAACCCTGCCGCGCGCGCCATGCTCGCGGCGCCGGTGTCGGTTCTGAACCTCTGCCCGGACGCGTGGAAATACCCGCTGACGTTCTCCAGAACCACGAACCACCTGCTGCGCGGCCTTTACAACGTGGAATGGGGTCTTGATTCCCTGAAGAACCTTTTCGTCAGCAGAATCGAAGGAAACTCCGGCACCGTCAGGATGTCGGAATACGCGGATCAGTTCGATTACAGCCGTGGTCGCGTCCATTCGCTCGACGTTCGCGGCCGGAACGAGGCGGTGGGCACATCGCTGCTCGTAGCGGGCACCGACCTGGCCGAAATCGTCCGCATGCTCCCGGAAAATGTCGTCAGGAAACGACACATGCAGCGTATCCGTGACTACGCGCCTTCTCACTTCCTGGTCACGATGAACATCGGCATGGCAAGGCGGGGCATCCCGACGGGTATGGCACGGACGGTGTTCCTGGTCGACGATCCGACAAGCCCGATGGAAGGCACCAACTGCCTGACTCTCCAGGTCGACCCGGCGATGGAGCCGGCCGACATGATGGATCCGGAACGCACGACTCTGTCCGTGTCGGGCATGATCCCGGCATCCCTTCTGGACGAAGGCGCCGGCTCGATCGAGGCGTTCGGCGAACAGATGATGGAAAAAGTGCGCGCATTCATGCCATTTCTGGACCGACACCTGATAACGACGTCACTGGCGGCCACAAGGATCAGTGAAAAGACCGGCCGGTCCGTTCCGGACGCCGCCGGCATGATCCCTGCGTGTACCAGGATGTACCCCAGGACGTTCGGCATGATCGGCCAGCCTGTCAGGACTCCCTGGAAAAACGTCTTCAACCTCGGAGACGCGACGGCTGGTACAATGGGATTCGAGGGTGCTTTCGCGGTTGCCGCGATGGCGTTCAACCTGATTAAGAAGATGCTGCCCAGAAAGGACGAATTCAGCCACTCGAGGGGAATATGACCCCCGTTCGCACATCGACGCTGTTCAGGCATATCGCGGTCGCCGTGGTAACCCTGGCGGTAACGTCAGGTTTTCAAGCGGCGGCGTCGGCTCAACAAGGCGAGGCTTCGGCCGCGCCCGCCATGACCCTGGCCGAAATCCTTGACCTCGCGATGGAACAGAACCCCCGGATACTGAAGGCCAGACAGGGCATCGCCGAGGCCGAGGCCGAGCTTGAGACCGCCCGCGCCGAATACCAGCCGCGCGTCGAGTTCCAGTTCCTGCTGGCGCCGATGACAGGCCATCATGTGCCCGACCCGGACGCCCCTTTTACCAGCGTCTATTCGAATGACCTGGGCGATCTCGGTGAGTGGGGTATCTGGACCAAGATCGGCATCAAGCTGTTCCAGCCGATCTACACCAGTGGAAAGATCACCTGGCTGAACCGCGCGCGCAAGCTCGGGGTCGAAGTCAGTCGCGGCCTGGAGCAGATGGTCCAGGCGGACGTACGACTCGAGGTTCTGAAAGGCTATTTCGGACTCGGTCTTACAAGGCGTCTGTCCGGCGTGCTGGGCGAGGGACGCGGATACTTCAACACTGCACGGGATCACTTGAAACAGATGGAGGCCGACGACGACCCCTCCTGGGATCCTGTCGACCAGATGAAGGTGAATGTCTACGAGGCCCAGATAATCGAGCAGGAACTCAGGGCCAACCGGATGCGCGAACTGGCGGTCGGACAGATGGCCAGGCTGGCTGGAATGGATCCGCTGGCCGGGATCTCGGTCGCCACGCCCGAAGAACTGACCCCGATCACTCCGCTGATCGACCTTGACCTGGAGTCCGCGGTCGACGCGGCCCTTGATAATCGTGCCGAGCTGGTGGCCCTGCGAACCGGCATCCAGGCCCGCGAGGCGGAAGCCGAGGCCAGATTCAGGAACTTCTTCCCGGACTTCGTGCTGTTCGCCGAATTCGAGTACGCCTACTCGAACGTGGCCGATGACATGACGTTTCCATACTCCGACCCGTTCAACACGCTTGGGTTTGGAGCCGGTCTCGCGGTCAGGTTTGACCTGAACGTGGGCAAGAAGCTGGGCGAGCTGAAGAAGACACGGGCACAGAAGACCGCCCTTCAGATGGAATTGGACGGCGCAGAAGCATCGATCCGTCTTGAGATCGAAAAGCTGTTCCTTGAGATGAACGACGCGCGAACGATGGTGAACGTCAGGGAGGGTGCCCTGAAGTCGGCGCGCGGATGGGTGATCGCGAAGCTGGACTTGTTTGAAAACGGCATGGCGACACTTCAGGAGGTCATCGACGGCCTGACCCAGTTCTTCCTGGCGCAGCTCGCATACTACCAGGCGGTCTACGACTACAACGTGTCCGTGGCGTCGCTCGAACGTGCCACGGGCGTCACCCTGATCGACCTTGCATCCATCGAAATGGCTAACTAGGCCCGGAATGTTTATCATTGCGAGCATCCTGCCCGTTTTTGCGGGCGGCATCTTTCCGCGTGGAGGACCGAATTGAAGAAGATACCCGCCGCAGTATTCCTGCTCGTCATGCTGACAGCGGCCACCGCCGCGGCAGCACCTCTGGACGTGATCCGTGACAAATACGACGGAATCAAGAATCTCGTCTCGAAGAACCTTGACAGAAAATCGTTCGACGACGCGGTTCGCAAGGAACTGGACACGTTCGTGGACTACGAGGAACTGTCAAAAAGAACCCTTGGCGATAACTGGAACAAGCTCAAGCCGAAGGATCGCCAGCGTTTCGTGGCGGGCTTCAAGCAGATGATTCAGCGCAGCTATGTCAAAAAGTTCGACCCGTCGGCGCAGTTCACGCTTGAGATCGACCCCGCAGTGGACAAGGCCGCGGATGGCAGCGTGATCGTGAAATCAAAGGTTCGAGCCGGCAAATCCGAGGCCGCTGTCAATTACTCATTCCATCAGGTCAAGGGTAAGTGGATGGCGTTCGACGTGATAATCGACGACGTCAGCATGATGAAGAACTACCGCCGCCAATTCAACAAGATCTGGGAAACCGAGGGCTTTGACGGCCTGATGGCCAAGATCGACAAGAAGAACACCGAAAAAGCATCCCCGTAGGGGCGAACGCCAATTCGCCCTTCCCGGACGGCGAATGTAATTCGCCGCTACACGGACAGGATCGGATTCCGGCGTAGGGGCGAATGACAATTCGCCCTTCCCGAGGTCGGCCCAAAGGGCCGCCCGTTCATACTGAGCCCAGGCACGAGGCTGGCGCCGCAGGCGACGCCGAGGCCCTGGGATCATGGCGCCCCCCCCTCCCCCAACGGCGAATGTAATTCGCCGCTACACGGACAGGGAACAGAATGGGCGTGCGGCCCGTTGGGCCGGCCGCGTTGTGGGTGTGGGGCGTTGATCCCACGGCCAGGGCCGTGGGCTTTGGATGTGCGGCCCGCCATGCGGCGGGCCTGGGGACAGGGACGGGAACAGGATAGGGATAGGTTTCCGGCGTAGGGGCGAATGACAATTCGCCCTTCCCGGACGGCGAATGTAAT
>CAZNJW010000085.1:0-259 GCA_964573455.1 uncultured Anaeromyxobacteraceae bacterium
CGAGGACAATGATCTGTATAAGTTGTTCGACCTTGAGCCCCTGGCCCCTTCGTCCGCCGTTCGCGACGCCTACTTCAAACTGGCAAAGAAGCTCCACCCGGACGCCATCGCCCGGGAGGGAATCGAAGACATGGAAGCGGCCGCGGTGAACCTGTTCAAGGGCATCGCCAACGCATACCGTATCCTGAGCGACCCGAAGAAAAAGGCGGAATACGATGCCGACTTCGCCAGGGCTGCGGGCGTCAGCATGACACCTACC
>CAZNJW010000085.1:280-560 GCA_964573455.1 uncultured Anaeromyxobacteraceae bacterium
AGACAAAGAAGGACCTTGAAAACGAAGCACGAATGCACTTCCACAAGGCAAGCCTGTTGATGAAACGCGGCGCCTGGGAAGACGCTGCGGCGGCGCTGCGCAAGGCAATCGACATCGAACCGACCAACAGCGAGTACCTGTGCGCGTTGGGCTGGTCGGTGATGCAGAACGACAGGCTTCCTCCGAGCAGGGCGCTTGAGGAGGCACGAGGCTGGTTCGAGAAGGCCATCAACTCGGATAAACCCACGGCCGACGCACACTACCACATGAGTCTGTACTA
>CAZNJW010000085.1:570-10363 GCA_964573455.1 uncultured Anaeromyxobacteraceae bacterium
CTCCCGATCACATCAGCGCCCAGCGCGAACGCCGGCTGCTGAACATGCGCACACAGAACCAGAAGCCAGACATTTTCGCATCTATCCGCAAGTGGTTCAAAAAGCAGACGCGCGGCACCGGCAAGAAGAAACGCTGACAGCCGGTCTTTTACGAATCAAATCTATCAATACCGGGAAGCGTGCAGAGATCGGGGGACGTCTTCAGAGACAACCGGTGGACTCGCCGGAGTGCCCGGCAGCGCCGGGGTTGGTGACCGACGAGCCGCCAGCGCCACCCGTTCCGGCGATTATCACTGCGCCACTGGCCGTGTAGGACGTAGAAACACAGACGATCCCGAAGCTGGGGCCACCGCCGCCGCCACCGCCGTTGCCACCTTTGCCGCCATTGCCGCCGTTTCCACCGGCCGCGCCCTGTCCCTGATCGTCGTCGTCGCCCTTATCACCGGCGGCCCCGCCGGAACCACCGTTGCCCCCCGAGCCTCCCGTGCCACCGCTGCCGCCATTGCCGCCACTTGCAGTGACAATCATCGTGTTCTCGACCGCAATGGCCGATCCTGTCACCAGGATGCCAACCGACGCGCCGCCGCCACCGCCGCCCGAACCACCGGTGCCGCCACCGCCGCCACCGCCACCGCCGCCACCGGAAGAACCGTAGGTTCCGCACCAGTTCGTCGACAGCGTCTCGGGGTTGTCCCCGCCACCACTGCCGCCACCACCGCCGCCACCGCCGTTGGTGCCGGACGTTCCCTCACCACCGTCCGCCGGGGCGTATCCAGCCGCCGAGAACAATCCCACCGCGAGGCCACTCAAACCATCATTGCCGAAACTACCCGACGAACCCATTCCACCAGGCGAACCGTCACCGGTATTCGGTCCTCCGACCCCGCCTGCTCCGAAACCGGACAGGTTGCCGGAACCAGACTGACCAGGGTTGCCGGCCAGGTCCGACTGGCCACCCGCACCGCCCGTTCCGCCGTTAGCGCCGCCAGCGCCGCTGCCCCCAGACCCCCCGGCCGGCTGGCTGCATGAGCCGCACAGTCCCAGACAGTCCGTGCCGAACGGGTCGGACGCGCAGTAGTACTCACATCCGGTGTTGCCCGCGGAACCGTTTGAACCGTTCTGACCGCCGTTGCCGGCCGGTCCATTCCTGCCTGATGCGCCTGCACCGGCCTGAACCGTGCACGCCTGAATCAGAAGCCCGGGGCTGTCGGACACCTTGATGGCCACCGAGCTGGTTCCAAGAACGGACGCCGACTCACTTGTTATGACCAGGCCCTGAAGCACCGTCGGCGAATTCAGACCGGTCGCCACGACGGCAGTCGTGGAACCTCGAACCTGCGTGACCTTGGTCGAAGATCTTGTCCATCCATTGGCACGCTCGTACTTTCCATAGACACCGACGCCATCGGCCAGGACAAGCGACTCGTTGTAGACGCCTTCCGAAACGAGCACCTGGGTAGCCCCGGACGACGAGGCCCTGGTGATTCCCGCCTGAATGGTGGCAAGCGGGGCCTCGCGGGTACCATCGTTGGTGTCGAGTCCGGTGACCTTGTCCACGAATACCGCCACGGCCAGGTCGCCGTCCACGCCATCACAATTGCCATCCCGGGCAGCTTCGTCGGGCAGATCGACAAGTTCCGCGCCATTCAACGGGTCACACTCATTGTCGACTCCATCAACACACGCGGGCACTGTCTGGGCACATATTCCCAGACCGCACGACAGGGTGCCGAGGTCCGCGATCTCATCTGTCTCACCATCGCAGTCGTTATCGACGCCGTCGCATTCCTCGGTCCCAGAAGCCACGTCGCTCTCGCAGACCAGGCCGCTGCCGTCCTCTGCGCAGCCCCAGACACCGTTCATGCACTCGTCGACATCACTGCCGTCACAAGCGGAGCCCTTGTCGTTCCAGTCCTCATCGGTGGTGCCGTCACAGTTGTCATCAAGGCCATTGCACAGTTCTTCGATCGCCCCTTCCAGCGGATCGCATTCGTCGGCCTGACCGTCAACACAGAGCTGAACCATGTGGGCACAGATGCCCAGGCCGCAGTTGACTGTACCCATGTCGTCGATGGTGCCGTTACAGTCATCGTCGATTTTGTTGCAGACCTCGGCCGAAGGCGTGGACACGGAACAAAGACCCCACTCGTAGTCGGAGCCGTTTCTGACGCACAGGCGGCTTCCAACACAGGTGCCGTCCTCGTTCGATCGGGTGCAGCGGGATGCCATGCCGGCGACCTGGTTCACGCACGGACAAAATCCCTCTTCCCTGACGCAGGCCGAGAAACCGGCCTCGATCTGCTGGCATATGAAGCCCGGTCGGCATCCTTCAGGATTGGCAGTGCAATCCGTTCCACAGAACGCGGCTTCCTCGCCGTAAGACACGCAGCGCGCCGTCTCCTCTCCCTCGACGACCCTGCATCCATCATCCGATGTACAGGGCTTGCAAAGGGACGATTCACCCGGCACGCAGACATACGTCGGATCCATGTTCGGCAAGTAGACGAATTCGCAGGACCACGAGGGATCCGGACATTCGCTCGTGCAAAAAGCCGAACAGATGTTGCCCCAGATATATGGCATGCAGAAACCGTAAAGGCAGTCCTCGTTCTTGTCGCAGGGACTTCCGAACGCTCCTTCCTCAATTTCGCCACCGATATCCACCGGATTCAAATCCGAAACCGTGCCATCGTCCATGACCTGATCGTCTCGGGCCACGTCGGTAACGCCGTCCGCCAGCACGTCCTGATGGAAAACATCGATACCGCTGTCGGTGATGATGCCAGTGTCCTCGACAGTATCCTCACCACCGCAGCCACACCAGACTGCGACCGGAACGGCGAGGATCAGTAACACCGCATACTTGTGCGTCATGTTCTTCTCCAGTGGAATCATGATGCCGATGATACAGGCAAATCGACATCAATTCCAATCCCCCGGAAGACGACCATGAGATCATGTGATTCGGATTATCAATCTTTGGGGACTGATACCAGGATAGTGACCTCGCCCTTCACCACCCTTCCGGAGAACCCTTCGGCGCACCCGGCGGGAGTGCCCCTGATGAACTCCTCGTGAATCTTGGTCAGCTCGCGGGCGACCACCACGGTTGATGACGGCTGTGTCTGGCCAAGTTCGTCGAGCACCTTCAGAAGGGTACGCGCGGGAACGAGAAAGATGAACGTGCCTGAATCGCGGTTCAGCGACTGAAAAGCCTTCAGGCGTCGAGCCGACTTCGCATCCACGAATCCCATGAAGGTGAACCGGTCGGACGGCAGACCGGCACCACAGAGTGCAAGGATGGGGGCGCACGGACCTGGAACCGGAACAACAGGGATCCCAGCCGCCGCCGCCTCGGAAACCAAACGGTATCCAGGATCGCTGACGAGCGGCGTCCCGGCGTCCGAGACAAGCGCCACATCGTTGCCGGAAAGCAGAATCTGCACTATCTGAGAGGCGGCCCTGCGCTCGTTCAGGTCGTGATAGGCGACCATCCTCCGGCCTGTGCGATCGATTCCGAGGGCCTTGAGCAGCATACCGGTGGATCGAGTGTCCTCACAGGCCAGCACCGGGGCCGAGGACAGGATGCGGAAGGCGCGCTGGGTGATGTCCTCAAGATTTCCAACGGGAGTCGCGACAACGTACAGCGTACCGGACGGGGCGTCGCAAGCGTCGGTCATGGAGCTACCCTTTGAAGCTGAGGGACGAGAAATCCGTCACCTGGGTTCCGGCTTGTAGAAACTGAACCAGGCATCGTGACCAGGAACGCCGCCCGCGACCAGCTTCATGTAGGTCTGCTGAATCTGGCGTGTGATCGGTCCTGCCTTGCCTTCTCCAACCTGACGTCGATCGATCTCGTAAATCGGAGTGATCTCGGCCGCGGTCCCGGAGAAGAACACCTCGTCGGCAAGGTACAGGTCGCTTCGTGTGAGCCTGCACTGATGAACCTTCAAGCCCATGTCCGCGGCGAGGTACAGAACCGTGTCACGCGTGATACCGCCGAGAACCGACGATGACAGATCCGGCGTGAACAATTCGCCGTTGCGGACCACGAACAGGTTTTCACCGGATCCCTCGGCAACGTATCCGCAGTGATCCAGAAGGATGCCCTCGTCGTATCCTTCACGCTTGGCCTCGACCTTCGCGAGCACGGAATTGACGTAGTGACCGCAGACCTTGCCCCTGACCAGCAGCGCGTTCGGATGGTGCTTGGTCCAGGTCGAAACCTTGACGCGGATTCCCTTTTCAAGAGCCTCGGGCCCCAGGTAGGCGCCCCATTTCCAGGCAATGACGGCCACGCGGACGTCCGGTGTGTTGCCGGGATAGACACCGACCTCGCGCTCGCCGAGGTAGATGAGGGGACGGATGTATCCACAGTCCATGCCGTTTGCCGCCAGCGTCAGCATGGCGGCTTCGTCGATCTGCTCACGGGTGTACGGAACCTTCAGTTCAAGAAGGTGCGCCGACTCGATCAGGCGCTGATCGTGTTCCCTGAGCCGGAAGACGGCTGAACGACCGTCCTCGTGGCGGTAGGCGCGGATACCCTCGAAGGCACCGACGCCGTAGTGCAGCGTGTGCGACAGGATGTGCACGTTTGCCTCATCCCAGGGCACGAGCTTGCCATCCATCCATATCCATTTCAGCTTCTCGATCATTTGAAATAATCCTCCGGGTGACAACCCGGTGCATCCTATTTGGGAATCGAATCCTTTTCAAGCCATTGCAAGCTTAGGAAGATGTTACCACCTGGAATAACAGAGAAAAACGAAACAACAGGTTTGATCAATCTCGGTCAGAATGATTTCAGGTCCCCGACTTTGTCGGGCGTCGTGTTCTTCTTCGCGTCGGTGTCCCCGACCTTTTCGAAGCCCGATTTGGCCGCGGGTTTCGTGACAGGTTGAGGCGTGACCACAGGCGCCGGGGCAGGGACGGGAGCATAAGCAGGAACAGCCGCGGGCTTGGAAACCACCGGCTTCGGAGGTTCGACGACGCGGGCCGGAGCTGCCTTCCTGATGGGAGACTGGATCGGCCTGGATGCCGGCTCGGTCTTGCTTTCGTCGGGATCCGATGAAATCGTCCCGGACGAATCCGGCGGGGCCGTAGCCACATCAGGTGGTTGCCTCGTGTCGGCAGACTGACTTGGCCCGGGTGCCGGCGCCGGTTCCGGAATCGGTTCCGGGGCGCCGACGTCCTGAACGACATCCGGCTGCGCATCGGCAGCGGAAGACACGACGTGGCTTCTGCTGTACATCGTCCAACCGACTCCGGCCGCCGTGCCGACAAGAGCCAAGACCGCAATCAGAACCAGAATCGGTCCCGGCCCGCGTCGCGAAACGACCTTGATCTCGGGTTCCCAGGGCTCCTGCTCGCTGATCGGTTCGGAGGCAGCCGCCTCCCTTTCCACAAAGACAACCCGCTCGAAACGCCCGTCAAGCCTGTCCAGCGTGGATCTGAGTTCTACCGCAAGCGAGGCCGCGCTCTGGAACCTCCGCTCCGGGGACTTCTCGAGACACTTGAGGACTAGCGCCTCGACCTCGGCAGGAACGGATACATCGGGCCTGGTGACAGACATCGCGGGAACCGGATCCTGTATGTGCTTCATCAGGATCGCGAGAGGATTGTCGGCATCGAACGGCGTTCGGCCGGTCAACAGTTCGTACCAGATGATGCCCAGCGCGTAGATATCGGCCCTTGCGTCGACCGCCATGGTCCTGGCCTGCTCAGGCGCCATGTATCTGGGAGTCCCGAAGATCACGCCGGCCTGTGTCATCGTCCCCTGGCTGCTGTCCTGCTCACGCATCCGGGCTACGCCGAAGTCCAGAACCTTCACGAAATCGGGGTCATCCCCCACCTGGCTCAGATAGACATTCTCCGGCTTCAGGTCGCGATGAACGATTCCCTTGGAATGCGCTTCCGCAAGGGAGTCCGCCATCTGCGACATGATATGCAGCGTGCGCCGCACGGAGACAGGGGCGTCCTGACGGATTGCCTTGTCCAGGCTGCGCCCCTCCAGCAATTCCATGGCGAAATAGAGAGTGCCGTCGTCCATCTGGCCGAAATCGAATATGCGAATCGTGTTCGGGTGATTCAGTCTGGATACGGCACGCGCCTCGTTCTTGAAACGCGCGACAACCTTTTCATCGGTCGCGCGATCCTTCAGAAGGGTTTTGATCGCGACGATTCGATCGATACCGACCTGGCGCGCCCGGTATACGACACCCATTCCGCCGGCGCCGAGCCGCGATATCACCTCGAAGCGCCCGCCGATCAGCTTTCCGATCAGGGGATCCACTCCGTGGTTTCCAGGTTCAGGGACCGCCGAAACCGCCGCCTCGATCCTGGCCTCGACATCGTCGATGATGGTCGCCTTGCCCGCGACTCCCGGACTCTGTGTCAGAACGCCCGAACGAGGTATTCCGTCATCGACACCTGAGCGACCTGAACCAGGGCCGGTCTTTCCATTTTCAGGAGTATCAGCCAATGCGATTCGTCCCACGCCCCTTCAAAGGGGCGAAAACCGTTTCATGCGGAGGAATTTACCACATCGGAGGACCGATTATTAAATTCGCTTCGCCAAACCATCGCACGACCGCATTTCCTTCGCCACCGGACTTGTCGGATGAACAGATGTTCAGTACAATCACATCCATCCGCCGCCGAGGTCGAACGATGCCTCCCAGAGAACTGACAGCGCGACAGCAGGAAGTACTGGATTTTATAAACAAATTCACACAGGACACCGGGGCCCCGCCAACCGTCCGCGAGATTGCGGCGGGCATGGGGTTCGCATCGACCAACGCAGTCTCCGACCACCTGGCCGCGATCGAACGCGCCGGTTTCATTGAACGGCGTTCGAACCGATCCCGCGGAATCCGCGTCAAAGCCAACGCGTCGACAGGCCTGGGCCAGATCCCCATTCTTGGCCGGATCGCCGCAGGCCGTCCAATCTACGCGTCTGAGAACATGGAAGGCTTTCTGCAGCCCGATCCGTTTTTCATCCGCGATACGGCCGACACTTTCGTGCTCAGGGTTCAGGGCAGCAGCATGATCGGGGATGGCATACTTGATGGCGACTACATCTTCGTCAGGCGCCAGCCGGTTGCCGGCACCAACGAGATCGTCGTGGCGCTGATCGACGACGAAGCCACAGTCAAACGGTACTCCAGAACCGCCGAAGGCATCGAACTGCTTCCGTCGAACCCCGACTTCAAGCCGATTAAAGTCAAGTCGACCTCGCGCTTCGAAATCCTGGGTGTCGTGACCGGCGTGTTCAGAAAGATATGAACAGTGGGGAACCGACAGAAATCATTCGGCGCTGACCTTGTCCGAATCCTTGTTCCAGAAAGCCGTTACCTCACGGACGTGTCGGAAGGAAACCGCGGGGATCTCAAGAAACGCCACCGAAACGTAGAAGCACAGCCAGATCAGCACCCAGTCCAGAACCAGATTCTGCGGCATGAGGGGTTCAACCTTCGCGCCGAACAAGCCGGCCACCGTCGGGATCGCGATACTGACCAGGAATGAAAACGCGACCGTCATCCAGACGCAGTGAAGGACGAACTTCAGATGCGACGAGAAGGGCTTTCCATGATGGCTGATGAACGGCCAGAGCGTCAGATTCATGAAGGCCAGGAACAGAACCATCGCGACTCCGAACCAGCTCATCATCGGCGACATCTGCATCAGATGCGAGTTCAGGAGCGACACGATCAGAAGCGCGGAAGCCGGACGCGGGAAGCCGATGAAGAAGCCGGGCACGTCCATCCGAACAGTGTTGAACCGTGCGAAGCGGATGCATCCGGAGACAACCGGCAAGGAACCGATAACGACCGCGATCACCTGCTGAAGCAGGTACTGATCCTCAAGACCCGGCAGCAGAAGCACCTTCGCATACGCGAAGTAGACGACAAAGGAAGGAGCGACCGAATAGGCGACAAGATCCGCGACGTTGTCGAACTCGCCACCAAACTTGTTCGTCTGGTGGAGCCACCTGGCGACCTTGCCATCGAAGGCGTCGAAGAACCAGGCGAACAGGATGCACATGGATGCCCAGAACAGCCAGGGTTTGCCGGCCTCGGAGGCCGCAAGCATCACGTCATATCCGGTCTTGCCGGCGGCTGTTGCCAGCGCGGCGGCGGCACCTGACGCGGCCATGCCATTCATGGAGACGATAATCGCGGCGACACCGCCCGATATATTACCGACCGTCATGAGGTCCTTAGTCTTGAAAAACACGCGGCACCTCCCCGGTCATTCGACCGGCACGCCCCTGAGGCAATGAGCCAGAACCCTGTCGATTCGGACCTTGACCATCCCGCCGGGGGGTGGCACGTCCTTTCCTTCGACTCGGAAGTTTACTATGTAATTGGTTCCCGTGCGGCCCATTATCTCGAACAGGTCGCCTTTTCTTCCCGCCTTGCTCGGCCCCTCGACCATGACCTCCTCGACACGTCCCAGGAATCGCTGCATCCTGGCGCGCGTGATGCCGTCCTGCATCTCCTGAAGTTCGGCCAGACGATCCGCCTTCTCCTGGGCCGGCACGTCATCGATCCAGCCTGCGGCGGTAGTCCCTGGCCTGGGCGAGTACTTGAACGAGAACATCAGGTCATAACGGGCCTGAGCAACCACTTCCAACGTCCTTTCGAAGTCGGCTCTCGTCTCGCCCGGGAAGCCGACGATGATGTCGGTCGAAAGGGCGATATCGGGACAGGCTTCCCTGACCTTCGCTATTCGTTCCAGATACATCGAGGCGGTGTATCTTCGCCTCATCCTGGCCAGCACATCGTCAGACCCGGCCTGAAGGGGCAGGTGAAGGTACGGAGCCAGGTTCGGAAGTCGCCCGAACGATTCGAGAAGCCTGTCGCTGGCGTCCGCTGGATGCGAGGTCACGAAACGCAGACGTTTCAGTCCGGGAACGGCCGAGACTGCTTCCAGCAGATCGGGAAACTCAGGCGAACCGGGCAGTCCCCTTCCCCACGAGTTCACGTTCTGTCCCAGCAGCGTGACCTCGGACACACCGGCATCGACCAGGGCGTGGACCTCGGCAAGAACCAAATCAAGCGGCTTGCTGACCTCGCGACCGCGCACATGTGGAACGATGCAGTAGCTGCAGAAGTTATTGCATCCCTTTATGACGGTCAAAAATGCCGAAGGCCCCGGCTCGACCGAGGCGGACAGCGGAATGAAGTCATAAGAATTCGTCGGCATCCACTGGGCATGGGCGCCGCGGCTGCCCTGTCTGGCACTGGCCACGATCTCCGGAAGCCGGGCAATGTTGTCCGGCCCCAGCACAAAGTCGAGATACGGCACCTTGTCCAGCAATGCCTGCCCATGCTGCTGCGCCACGCAACCAGCCACGCCGAACACGACCGGTTTGATCTCCTTGAGCGGCAAAAGTCTGGAAAGTGAGCCGAGAACCTTTTTTTCTGGCCGCTCGCGCACGCTGCATGTGTTGAAGATGATAACGTCCGCCTCGGCCGGGTCGCTGGTTTCGACGTATCCGTCGGCGCCAAGAACCTGAATCATGCGTCTGGAATCAAAGACGTTCATCTGGCAGCCATAAGTGACTACCATGACCTTCTTTTCCGGGGTGTGACAGGATGTTTCCAGGCTCAAGTCCGTCATGGCGGCAAAGGGTAGCCTCTGCCCCGCCCCCCGTCAAGGCGCGTTTCCCACGACCTCGGCCGTGGGTTCTGAATGAACGGTTTGTTGTTTTAGTCGGCGTCAGGATCCTGTCCTTGTAGCGGCGAATTACATTCGCCGTCGGGGAAGGGCGAATTGTCATTCGCCCCTA
>CAZNJW010000086.1:0-10180 GCA_964573455.1 uncultured Anaeromyxobacteraceae bacterium
CCGTGATGCCGATACCAGCGGAGTACCCGGTGTTGACCACCGGAACATCCGATGTGTCGCCAGTCACGTCCGCCGCGTCGGTTTCCACCGTGTCGGTCGCGTCCGGCGTCTCGTTTCCGTTGTCGCCGCAGCCCGCGGCAATCGCCGTCAGTCCGGCGATCACGGTCATGGTCGCGATTCTCTTGAGCATTTTTCGTAGATTGGTCATCGGGTATCTCCTCGGATCCTGCGTTGGTCATCGTTCGCGGTACCGTGCGCGCACGGACGCCGTGGGATTCTAGACTATTGAATGGTTGGGGTCAAAACCGTCCGGAGCAAAAATCAACAAGACACGGCGCGGAATCGGTGATGTTTCATGACGACTGTGTGATCACTTCGCGGCTGGAACCAGTTTCATCACACTGGGCTGACCCTGACCGAACACTTCGGGATTCATAGAAAGCTTCCACAGACGTCCGTTGTTCCAATCCTCGAAGGCGTTCGAGTACGCCGGCGTGGCTGGCCATCCGGACTGGCCGAGGTCGACGATCATGTTCGAGTTCTCGGGCTCCGAGAAATCAAGAACCTGACGGAAAGCGGGACCCTCGCTGACCGGGAAGGTGTCGTAGTCGCCCCAGAATCCGCCGCCGGCGGCCCAGACCGTCTCCCACGAACCGTCGGTCTCGAACGGGCCGACGTCGAATGCGCCGCCCGGGATTGCCTTGCCGAACGAGTGGTGGAACGTGATGGTGTGCAGACGGCCCCAGCGCCACTCGGGGACCTTCGGGCCGAGGACGCGGTCAAGGCGCTTCACCGCGCCCTTGAACGCCATGACGAGAATATCGTCGCGGGTCTCGACCTTTGGAGTTCCCTTCATGTCCCAGACCTTCGCGTCGGGGCGATCAGCCCAGAGCGTGTCGAAGAATCCGTAGGTGATACTGAAGATCCTGACCATCTTCTTGAACAGCACGGGCAGATCATCTTCCAGTCCAAGCACCCAGGCCTCGCGGTAGGTCGAGAAGAAAACGCTGGCTCCGACCGAGTCCCTGGTGGCCATCATGTCCCAGGCCTTCATTGCGTCCAGCGCCTTCTGTTCCTGGGCGGTCAGCTCAACACCCTCAAGTGCCTTGAAAATGTCGGGCATCAGACGCTCGGCCTGCTTTACATAGCTGTCGGTGTGCATCTTGCGGAAATCGTCGGCGGTCCAGCCGTCGCGGGCTTTCAGCAGCTCGCGGATGCGTGCCGCGCGGTATCCCGGCATCGAGTCGATGCTGTACGGGAAGGGGTAGTCCGAAGCCGGCACGACCTGGTTGTTGGCCGTGACGATCACGCCCGATGGCGGATCGTACATCTGCGGAAGCTGATCGAACGGGATGAAGCCGTCCCACTCGTATTCTCCGGTCCAGCCGGGAACCGGGACGGTGCCGTCGAAGGTGCGACGCATCGGGACGAGGCCCAGCGGGAAGTATCCGATGTGACCCTGGTCGTCGATCGCTACCCAGTTCTGAATCGGCAGACCCCAGGTCTTCAGTGCGTCACGGAACTCCAGGACTGTCTTCGCGCCCATCCACTTCATGACTGTCGTGATTTCGTCGGATGGCTGAATCGCCGATGTCTTGAGCGCGATCGGCGCCGCATCGGCTGGAAGGCCGCCGATGGCGGAGTCGTTCAGGATCGGTCCGTGGCGGGTGTAGCGGAGATCGAAAACGAAGTCTTCGTACTTGTTCCCCTTGCGCACGCGGATGGTTTCCTTTTCCACGCGGAAAGGCTCGGAACCGTTCTCGGTCAGATATCTGGAAGGATCGTTCGGATCCAGCTTTTCAAGGTAAATGTCCTGGACGTCCGCGAAAGTGTTGGTCGAAGCCCAGCCGACGTGCTGGTTGCGTCCGAGCAGCAGCAGGGGGGTGCCGGGCAGGACAGCGCCGATCGCGTCGATACCGGGTGCGTTGAGATGGCAGATCATGAACGTGCCGGGCGCCATGTGCAGCAGGTGCGGGTCGTTGGCAAGGATTGCCTTTCCGGACTTCGAGTGCGCGCCGGAAATCGCCCAACTGTTGGACGCGGCCTGGCTGAAGTACGGGCCAGCCTGTTCCTGGACAGTCGCCATGGTGGCCAGCACGGCGCTGACCGCCGGCTCCCACTGAGCCAGGTCTTCCCCACGATCAACCAGGATCTTCAGGGGGTTAGCCTTCATCGGATCAGGGCTCAGGCGCGGCATTGCCGAGTAATCGTGATCCTCGCGCTCGATGATGTGCGGTCCCCATTGCGGCACGCCGGGGTGGATGTCCTGCTGGGCATCCGGGCCGTTCACGGCGGCCAGCACGAAACGCATCATTTCCCACGGGAAGTTGGTCGAAAGCTCGAACGTGGTCAGGCGCGCGACGTTCAGAACGTCTACCACGTCCCACGGCATCGGCGCTGTGCCCAGCAGGCTGTACTCGATGGATATCGGTTCGCCCGAGGCGATATAGGAGTTGATTCCGCCGATGTAGCTTTCAAGCATGGCGCGGCTTTCGGCATTGAGTGCCTGGGCTTGACGCTTTGAATCATGGGTCAGGTTCATCACACGGAAGAATCGATCCATGCCAAGAAGATCGTCGAAGGGCATGCCGGCCGGCGCGTCCTGATTGCCCATCAGTTCGGTCATGCGGCCACCGGCCATGCGGCGCAGGGTGTCCATGCCGAAAAGGCGTTCGCGAGCGTGAATCCAGCCAAGCGCGTACCACAGGTCGTCCGTGTTCTGCGCGTAGATGTGAGGAACATGGTGATCGTCCCAGGTGACCTTTACGGGTTGATGAAGTCCGGGAATGGCGTACTGTCCATCGGTAACCGGCGACGCGGGTTTCGATACGTACCCGATGAAACGCGACGCGGTGCACGATACGGTCAGGACTGGGAGAATCAGGGCTGCGACAAGTAAAAATCTGGTGTTCGTTTTCATTGGTTCACCTCCAGGCTGGACGTAATCTAATCCAAAATGACGCAAAGCGGCAGAGTCTTTTTGTGAAAAAATTAACCGCCTGGCTGTTCGAGGAACGGAGAAATGGCGTTCGTGGAACCTGAGATTGCCGGTTTATTCCACCGGCGTTTGATCGTAGACTGTTACCCGTCTTGAAAACGCGAGGTCGCTGACGATATGAAGATCACGTTTACGCCTGCCGAAAGGCACGAGCTTCTTGAAAGGTTCATTCGTTACACCAGGATTGACACACAGTCCGACGAGAACTCGACGACCAGTCCGTCGACCGAGAAGCAGAAGGACCTTGCCCGTCTGCTGGTCCAGGAATTGAAGCAGATGGGGCTTGCGGACGCCGCCATGGATCAGTGGGGATACGTCACGGCAACCATCCCCGCCTCCACGCCCGAGCTGGGCGCGAAGGTGCCGGTTCTTGGCTATCTGGCGCACGTTGACACGGCGTTCGGCTGCAGCGGCGCCGACGTCAAGGCCCAGGTTCACGAAAACTACGACGGACGCGACCTTGTGCTGCCGGGCAATCCGGATGTGGTGATAACGGTCGCCGAGAATCCTTTGTTGAAGAAGGCGGTCGGTCACACGGTGATCACGACCGACGGAACCACGCTGCTTGGCGCGGATGACAAGGCGGGTATCGCCGAGATCATGACCGCCGCGAAATGGCTGCTGGATCATCCCGAATTTCAGCACGGCCGCATCCGGATCGGTTTCACGACGGACGAAGAGGTCGGTCGCGGCACTGAGCATTTCGACGTCAAGGCGTTTGCCGCCGATGTCGGATACACGTTTGACGGCTCGGAACTGGGCGAGATCGAGGACGAGACGTTCTGCGCGGACTTCGCCCGCGTGACGATCGCCGGCAAGGACGTTCATCCCGGTTACGCCAAGGACAAGATGATCAACGCCGTGCGCGTCGCGTCACATTTCGTCGGGCTGCTTCCAACTGGCTTCCTGCCGGAGACCACCGAAGGGCGCCAGTCCTACCTGCACCCGTACGACATCCATGGCGACGTGTCGAAGGTCGAGTTGAAATGCCTGATCAGGGCTTTCACTGTTGAGGATCTCGCCGCGCGCGCGACGGATCTGGAATCGGCCGCAACCGCCTGCCGGCAGGCGTTCCCTGGCGCGACCGTTACGGTCGAGGTGAAGGAACAGTACCGCAACATGGGCATGATCCTTGAAAACCATCCGCTGGTGATGGCCAACCTGAAGAAGGCGGTCGAGGCTCAGGGGATCACCCCGGTCCGCAAGGCCATTCGCGGCGGCACCGACGGCGCCCGCCTGTCGTTCATGGGACTGCCGACGCCCAACGTCTGGGCCGGCGGACAGAACTTCCACAGCCTGCAGGAGTGGGTGTCCCTGGAATGGATGGTCGCCGCTTCGGAAACGGCGGTCAGACTGGCGGGTGTCTGGGCCGGAAACGAGTAGTCTTCCAATCTTCTTGCAACATCGGGGGTTTGTGATGAGGAACGCGTTTCTTGCGGCGGCTTCGGCCATTATTTTCAGTGTGACGGCGGTCGGCTGTTGCGATAAGAACGTGGACAAAACTGCGGGCCTTGAATCGACGGCCGCGGACAAGGCCGCGTCGGCGGCGGACCCACAAGGGGGGCAGATGCGGACTTTTGCCGAGAATCACGGGTTGATTTCAAGTACCGTCGAACAACTCGTTTCGAAACACGGCGAGGCTGTCAGGGAACGGGCGGAACGCGGTGTGCGGCAGGTTGCCGCCTACTGGAACGAGGGCGACGGCTCGGCCGAAGAGTTCACGGCGTTCTGCGTTGAACAGTTCATCGCCGATGATGAGCATCTGTCGCTTCTGCTGGAACGTTTCCGCACTTCCCTGGAGGCGATCGGCGGACATGCGGTCGCCATGACCAGAACCCTGCGCGAGCCTGTCGACCTGGCGACGTACGAAACGCTGCCCGTGGACCTGTTGTTCGCCACCTTGAATCCGTTCGACCATCTGTCCGAGGATTTCTTCACCACAAAGGTGGCCTTCACGGGCCTGCTGAACTTCGGGCTGCTCGACACGACCCAGGCACGCGACCTGTCCAGGCGCGAGTGGGCCGAAGTGCGCCTTGCCCAGACGTTCGCGCGCCGGGTTCCGGGCGATGTGACGGTCAGGGTCACCAGGGCTTACGCCGAGGCCGACGACTACATCGCCAGATATAACATCCACATGGGTGGCGTGATGAACGAGGACGGCTCGCGCCCGTTCCCGGCCGACCTCAAGTTGATCTCGCACTGGGGTCTTCGCGACCACATCAAGTCCATGTACTCCGACCCTGTCGGAAATCTGTCATCCCAGAAGACCATCCTGCGCGTGATGGATCGCATCGTGAACCAGGAGATCCCGGCCATCGTCATCGACAACCCCGACGTGCTCTGGAATCCCTGGACCAACCTGGTCACCGACAAGGATGGCAAGGCACTGGACAACAGCCGTGAACCGGATGACCGCTACGCCAGGATTCTTCAGGTGTTCAAGGCCGAACGGCTGGTTGACGCATACTCGCCCCTTTATCCAACCCATATCGACCGCCGGTTCAAGCTGGATCGCGAGATCGCCGAGGATCGCGTGCGCGGCATGCTGGAACTGGTGATCGGCTCGGATACGACGAAGAAGGTCGGCGCCCTGATCAAGGAACGCCTGGGTCGTGACCTTCAGCCCTTCGATATCTGGTACGACGGGTTCAAGAACCGTGCGGCCGTGAACGAGGACGTTCTTACGGCAAAGGTCGCGTCGAAGTATCCGAGTGTGGCGGATTTCAAGGCCGACATGCCGAACACCCTGGAGCTCCTGGGATTCACGCCCGAGAACGCCGCCTTTCTGACCGGCCATATCGAGGTCGATCCGGCGCGCGGGGCAGGGCACGCGATGGGCGCCGGTATGCGCACCGACTCGGCCCACCTGCGGACGCGTGTTCCGGAATCCGGAATGGATTACAAGGGTTACAATATCGCCCTTCACGAACTGGGGCACTGTGTGGAACAGGTGTTCTCGTTGAATCGCGTGGACGATACGCTGCTGGACGGCGTCCCTAACACGGCGTTCACCGAGGCGTTCGCGTTTGTGTTCCAGTCCCGCGACCTTGACGTCCTGAACGCCGACGGCGCGACCGGTGGCGGTCTTGTTCAGCCCGACCCGACCGCGGTGGCGATGAAGGCCCTGGACGCGTTCTGGTCAACGGTCGAGATCGGCAGCGTCGGCCTGCTGGACATGCAGGTCTGGCGATGGATGTACGAGAATCCGGACGCCACTCCCGAACAGCTTCGCGTCGCGACCGTCCAGATGGCGAAGGACCTGTGGAACAAGTACTTCGAGCCGGTCTTCGGGATGAAGGATTCGCCGATCCTTGCGATATACAGCCACATGGTCGCCTATGGCCTGTACCTGCCGGACTATTCGATCGGATTTATAATCCAGGCGCAACTCGAGGATTATATTCGCGGCCGCAATCTGGCGACCGAGATGGAACGCATGTGCGTCCAGGGCAGGATCAGTCCCGACGTATGGATGAAGGGAGCGGTCGGTTCCGAGCTGTCTCCCGACGCCATGCTGAAGTCGGCCGAAGCCGCGCTGCAGACCGTCGCGGGCACGCCGGAGCAGCCCCGGAACTAGCTCGGCATTTTCCAGATCACCGCCGTCTGTGCATATGTTGAATCCCGTTTATCCGTGTTAAGATCTTCATGATTTCACGGCCGGGGAACACCATCGTGGCGATGATGAAGACCCTCGCGATTCTGTCTGCGACACTCTCGGCCTTCCTTTCGGTCGTCGCCTCGGCTCAATCTCTTCCAACCACGGCGCAGCTCGCGCAGCATCCATCGTCGCCCGATATCGAAGTCAGGGCGCCTACATCGGTTCTGATCCTGAATTCGTATCATCGCGGCTATGACTGGTCCGACGCCGAGGTAGCGGTAATCGAGGACATGTTCGCGTCGCGGCGACCGGAGACCCGGCTGTTCTTCGAGTCACTCGACGCGAAACGAATCAAGTGGACCGAACAAAGGGCCAACACAATCGCGGCCTCGCTGGCGTTGAAGTACCAGTCCATGCGATTCGATCTGATCATCGCGCTGGACGACAACTCCTATGACTTCATCCTGCGCTTCCGGGACGGCCTGTTCGGGCAGGTTCCGGTGGTTTTCTGCGGCGTCAATTACTTCGATCCCGCCAGGTTGAAGGGAATTTCCGGCGTCACCGGAGTTGTCCAGCAGATCGACTTCGTCGGCAGTATCAGGCTTATAAAGAGGATTCTGCCCGGCGTCTCCACCATCTGGGCCATCACAGACAGCTCGATGACCGGCAAGGCGTACCGGTCTGCCTTATCGGAAATCGCTCTGCCCGAGGGAATCAACGTCGAGTTCCTGAACGGCGAGGAGATGGACTTGCAGGATCTGCTGGCACGCCTTTCCACTCTCGACAAGGATGCGGCTGTCCTTAAGCTTATCTGGCTCGAGGACGTCACATCGGGCTTTATCGAACCCGACATAGGATATGCGGCCATTGCCAGGGCCAGTTCCGTCCCGGTCTTTCAGGTGACCGAGAGCGGTCTGGGTCAGGGACTGGCCGGCGGACTGCTGGTGACCGGGCACAGTCAGGGCAGGCAGGCGGCAGCCATGGCGCTGGACATCCTTGCCGGTGCCGACCCGGCGACCATGCCGGTCGTCATCGAACCTGAGTGTGAGGTCCGTATCGACTGGAACGCGTTGTCGGATCGCTGGGGTGTCACTAACTCCGAGTATGAACGCGCGCGCCGGGCCGATGCCGAACAGACCACGCCGACGGTCAGGCTCGACAAACCCAACTACCGGATATGCCTCGCCAACGATCCGCTTTTCTCAAGGTACGACCTGTTGACCAGGGAATTTTCCGGAATGACGGTCGAGTTGTTGAACCTCGTCGCCGCGAAAGCCGGTTTGACCTTTACCTATGTGTACTCCGAACCTTCCAGGACCGTTTCGAACCTGCGTGCCGGAAGGTGTGACGCCGCGATGCCGGAGTTCACCGACCGTTTCGATCGCGAGATGCTGGACATGTCCGAAGTCTCGCTTTTCGCCGACTGGGGCGAGATCTATGTCAGAAGCGGGCAGCCGATTTCGGGTCTGGGTGAATTGAAATCCCGTTCGATAGCGGTTGTCGGAGATTCCGCTTTTTACAAACCTTTCCGCGAGCAGGTCGACGCGATCGGCATGCCGATCAATCTGTTCTGGGTGGCCTCGTACGCGGACGCGATTGAACTGCTGCTGGACGGCGGGGTGGACGCGGCCCTGGTTGGACGGTTTCACCCGATTTCCCTGCGCCATGCGTCAGAGTTGGTTCCCACTGGCATCATCATCTACCCGGTGGCTCAAAGGATGGTTGTCGAGCGCGGGGCTAACGCCGATTTCCTGGGTGTCTACGACAACATCGTTGCAGGCATGATCCGCGACGGGGATTCCGATTATCACCGCGTGCTCGGCCGTCACACGTTCAAGCCGGGTGAAAAGTGGATCCCGGGCTGGGCCTGGATCGTGCTTGTCGCGTTCTTCGTCACGCTGATCTTCGCCGTGATAACGCGCAGGCGGGTGTGGGATAAGACACGCGAGTTGCGCGAACGCGAGGAGAAACTGCGCGTCATCCTGGATTCGATCGTGGACGCCGTGGTCGCGGCCGGCCCCGACGGGCGTGTTATCGATCTGAATCCCGCCGCGACCCTGCTTACCGGCTGGGATGACAAGGACGCGGTCGGACAGTGTCTGGCCGAGGTCGTCGATCTGGTTGACCAGGAACAGGATCAGCCGATGACCGGCTGGGTGGAATCGGTGCTGGGCGGCAACCTGGTACAGTTGTCCAGCGATGCCAGTCCGACCATGCTTTCGCGCAGGGGAGGATCCTTCAGGGTCGAGATCTGCGCCACGCCGATTCGGGACGAGGCCGGCTTGGTCAACGGGATCGCGGTCGTCTTCCGTGACGTGACCGAAAGCCTCCGCACCGAGGAGATCCGGCGACAGTCCCAGAAGATGGAGGCGATTGGCCAGCTTGCGGGCGGGATCGCTCACGACTTCAACAACGTGCTGGGCGGGGTGACCGGTATTTCCGAATTTCTGATCAGCCGCTACCGGGAGGACCCGACCATCGTCAAGTACTGTGGATTCATCGTCGAAAGCGGTCATCGTGCTTCGGTGATGATCCGTCGTCTTCTGGACTTCGCGCGCATGGGAAAGGTTGAGTCTGTCGCAGTTTCGGTGAATTCGGTCGTCGGTGCCGCGGTGGAACTGCTGAAGGGCAGCCTTCCCAGGGACATCGAGATCGTCTCAAAGCTGCTGGCCAGTCCGGACGTTATTATCGGGGACGGCGCCCAGATTGAAAACATGGTGCTGAACCTGGGGATCAACGCCCGTGACGCGATGCCCGAGGGCGGCCGCATCGAGATCCGCACGGCCGTCTGCGAGCCATTCGAGAGCGAGCGTAAAATAGGGCGTTTCCTGCTGGGGCCCGGCCTGTATCTGACCATTTCCGTGGGCGACAGCGGGATCGGGATCGCTCCGGCGGTTCGGGACAAGATATTCGAGCCGTTTTACACCACGAAGTTGAGCGGCATGGGAACCGGGCTCGGGTTGGCGGCAGTCATGGGTATCGTCGAGGAGCATCAGGGTGCCGTTTCTGTTGAAAGCAAACCTGATGGCGGTACTATCTTCACGGTCTACCTGCCTTTGAGTGAAGCGGAGGTGAATGTGCAACCCGAGGTATCCGACGATTTGCAGACCAACTATCAGGGAGTGGTTCTCGTCATCGACGACGAGCCTATCATCAGGACGATGGCTCAGGTTCTGCTGACCGAATCCGGATTCGACGTGATCACGGCGGTCGACGGCCGGGATGGCCTTGAAACGTATATGAAACGACGGGACGAGATCGATGTCGTCCTGCTGGACTTCATTATGCCGGTGATGGACGGATTGGCGACTCTGCGCGAGTTGATAGCCTTCGATCCCGACGTCAGGGTCGTCATCGCTTCCGGGTTCACCAACGATCACCGCAAACAGAACCTGCTGGACGCCGGCGCGGTCGACACGGTCAACAAACCCTTCAGTCAGCAGGAAATCTGCACCGCATTGGTCAACGCCATCAACCGATAGACACAGGGACAGGAATGGGCGTGCGGCCCGTTGGGCCGGCCGCGGTTTGGGTGTTGGGCGTTGATCCCACGGCCAAGGCCGTGGGCTGTGGATGTGCGGCCC
>CAZNJW010000087.1:0-10095 GCA_964573455.1 uncultured Anaeromyxobacteraceae bacterium
TGTCTGAAGTCCGAGGGCTGTGATGGCGATCTGATCTGCCAGGGACAGCCGTTCCCGAACCTGGCCGAATATGGGTGGTGCGGCTGTCAGGACATGGACGAGGACGCCGTTTGTGCCGAGAACGACTGTGACGATTCCCGGGACAACGTGTATCCGGGTGCCCGTGAGTTCTGCGAGGGGATTGACAACGACTGCGACGGCGAGACCGACGAGGGCTGCACGACCACATGTCCGGACGCGGATTCGGACGGCTCGTGCGACGAGGATGATTGCGACGATGAGCGCAAAAACGTGTACCCCGGCGCCATCGAGGATTGCGACGATCGACTGGACAACGACTGCGACGGCGATACCGACGAGGGTTGCGAGGGATGCATCGATCTGGACAAGGACGGGTATTGTTCAGATCGCGACTGCAACGATCGCGACTACCGAATCAGTCCGGCTGCCGTCGAGAAGTGCGACGACGGCATCGACAATGATTGTGACGGTCAGAAGGACGAAGGCTGCGGCAGCGTCACGGAAGACGTGATTGAAGTGGACGCCTCGGCCACGGGGGATACCGGTGAGGTCGATGGCGATGGCTGCTCTGCCGGCAGGACGCCCGGCGGATCCGGCGCCTTCTTCATGATTCTCGCCCTGGCGGCAGCGGTCTTCGCTTTGCGCCGCCGACTGGCCTGATTCCCGTAACATTGTTTCAGCGCATCCGGAGGAACAGTTGGCTAAGTCCTCTTTCTACGCTTACTACCTCGTTGAGGAGCAGACGCGCGGCATCGTCGGATCATGGGATGAGTGTGCCGCGGCCACCGCCGGTCGGAATGCTCGATACCGTGGGTTCCCAAGCCGCGAGGAGGCGGTCCGCTGGCTTGACGGCGGCGCCATGTACGAGGACCGTAAGGCGAAGAAGGCGGGGCTGCGACAGGAGCTTCCGCAGGACGCGATCTTTTTCGATTCCGGAACCGGCCGAGGCGCCGGTACCGAGGTGAACGTCACCGATCGCGAAGGTACTCCGATGGCATTCATGGCCGCACCGGCGGACGTGATCACCGAGTTCGGGACCGTCAGACTGACACCAGGTCGGACGAACAACTACGGCGAGTTGATGGGGTGCTACCTGGCGATGAAGATTGCCATCAAGCAGGGCATTAAGACCGTCTGCGGCGACAGCAAGCTCGTCCTGGATTACTGGTCCAGGGGGCGCGTGAGTGCGGACGCGGTGGCCCAGGACGCCGATCTGGCGCTGCTGGCAAGGCGCACTGCCGAGCTCCGGCGCAAGTACGAGTCTGCCGGGGGGGTGTTGATGCACGTTCCGGGAGGGGTCAACCCGGCCGATCTTGGATTTCATCGGGACTGATTCTTTACTAATCGCTGTTCATGTAATATCCAGCATCATTGGAAACAACAGGGTTCTTACACATGAAAAACTGGGTAATCGCAGGTTCCTTCTGTTTTGTCGCGACGCTCGTGGCATGCGGTTCCACGCCGGTTCGCGAGGATGTGCTGTACGACGTGGCGGACATCATTGGGGAAACGAATCAACCCGACATCGCCGGAACTGATGTCTTGATCGATACATTACGGGATTCTGGCGATGACGCGATCCAGGGTGATGCCTTTGACGCATCTTCCGACACCCGTGAAGTGTACACGCAGGAATTGCCTCCGGAAGTCTGCCGCACCGGAACTGCCTGGAGTCCCGAAAAGGCCGAGCCCATCTTCGAGGACGTGACTGCTACCAGCGGGCTGTCCGTTCTGGGTGTTACCGGGATTCGGGCCGGGACCGTGGATTTCGACGGCGACGGTCTGGCGGATCTGGTTATTCGAAACGCGGAGCAGGTTCGGGATTCGTTCGATGCTGGCGGGGTCAGGCGAACCTGGCTCCTCAGGAACAAGGGTGGTTTTGTCTTCGAGGACGTCACCGAATCCAGCGGGTTCACAGCTACCAGGGACGAGGGCGGGGTCCAGGGACGGGTCAGTCACGTGGTCGTATGGGGCGATGTGGACAACGATGGCGATCTGGACGCCTTTTCCGGGCGCAGCATGACCTCGAAACCGAACGCCGAGACAGACAATCTTAACGATCGCGCCGAACTGCTCCTGAATGACGGGGACGGCACCTTCTCACTGGCGCCGAAGACCGACTTCTGGTGGGCCACATACGATCCCGCCAAGGCCGACGAAAAGCAGATCTATGACCCGGCCCTGGGTGCCTCCTTCCTGGATTACGACCGCGACGGCAATCTGGACATCTTTGTCGGGTATTCGACGTACATGAGCGGAATTTTCGTGCAGGACGGGCTCTTCCGGGGCGATGGCGCCGGCGGTTTCTTGAACGTGACTGCATCGGCAGGGCTCAGTCTGAAGCCGGTCATCGTTTCTCCATACAGCGATGCGAACTACATCGCCGGCACGGCGATCCGCAACACATGGGGCACGACCGTCACGGATCTGAACAACGACGGATGGCCGGATATCATGTCCTCGGTATACGGAAGATACTTCAATGCCCTGTGGCTGGGCGGCCCGGATGGTTACACCGACTGGTCGATGGACTCCGGGTATGCGTCGGACGACCGTGACGACTGGACCACGAATCTGAACGCGCAGTGCTACTGCAAGCTGATGCCTGATGCTCAGGACTGCGCGGGAGTCCCGGCACCTCCGGGATGGTTCACCTGCACAAGCGTGAACAACCTCAGGTGGAGCCATGACATCGACCGGATGCCGTACCGTCTTGGCGGCAACACCTTCTCCACCGCCTCGGGCGATGTGGATAACGATGGTGACATGGATCTGTTCAACTTCGAGATCGTCCACTGGGATGTTGGCGAGACCTCGGATCCCGCGGAGCTTCTGGTTAACGACGGAGGCGAACGGCCGGTGTTTTCGCGTCCGGGCAACGACGTGATGGGACTGACCCGTGACTGGGAGATTGATGGTTGGAACGCCGGCGATATGACCGGCGCACTGTTCGATTTCGACAACGACGGACGGCTGGACGTTCTGATTGCCAGCTCGGACTATCCGGGAACCAGGGCGTTCCTTTTCCACCAGAAGGCGGATGGAAGGTTCGAGGAAGTTCCGGTCGACGTCGGCATCGAACATCCACATGCCCACGGAGTCGCGGTTGCCGATTACGACGGAGACGGCGATCTTGATGTCGTTATGGGGCACAGTTCAAGCAGATGCGATTCCGAACAACTCGACGAGTGCTATCACGAGCTTGTTGGAGGCAAGCCGGTCTTCAGGCGCGAGGTGCACGCTTTCAGAAACGATATCGGCCAGGATGGAAACTGGATGAGGATCAAACTGGTCGGTGGCGAAGGCTCGAACCGTTCCGCGATCGGCGCGGTCGTCAGGGTCACTGCCGGAGGCGTCACCCAGATGCGCGAGGTCGGCGGCGGATACGGACATGTGGGAATCCAGCACGAACTGACTCAGCACTTCGGTCTGGGCAACGCATGTAACGCGGAGTTTGTCGAAGTCAGGTGGCCCGATGCGAAGGGCACTGTTGAGGTCTTCGGCAATGTCCGCGCGAACTACCTTCTGACAATCGAACAGGGAAAGGGGCTGATCACCTACGCGGAATGAGATGCCGTCCGTTCGTGCCCCTCGACGTCCGGTCCAGGGGATCGCGTCCCGTACCCCCACCAGTATCCCCAATTAACCCTGCATCGCGCGCGCAAAGTGTGTAAAATATCGCCGGCCTCAGTCTGGTACCGCCAATGCAAAGATTAATCCGTTCAAATCACGGCCTTGGGTTCCTGGTTCTGTCCGTCGCGTTACTGACCGCCTGCGGTCCGTCGGGCGGACCTGTGGACAACGGGTCCGACGTCGCGTCCGATCTGCCAGTGGCCGACGTGGACGAGCCCGATGTCCTTGTTCAGGATGTCCAGGACGCGCTGGATGCCCGCGACGAGGATGACGGAATCTCGGTTGTCGATGTTTTCGACGCGGGGCAGGATGTCCAGGTGGACGTTTCCGACGTGTCCGACGTCGCTGATGTCGCTGACGACCTCAATGACGCGGCCGTTGACGTGTCCGATGTCGCTGACGTGTCCGACACGGCCGACGTGATCCAGGATGATGGACCCGCTCCCTGCGATGACGACGGTCTCGCCTGCACGGTCGAGGCGCGTGGCGATGACGGCCAGTGTTCCTTCACCATCATTCAGGGCTGGTGCGTGATTTCCGATGTCTGCGTTGAAGGGGGCACCGTCAACCCGGCCAATATCTGTCAGGAATGTCTTCCCGAACAGCAGACGACCGACTGGACCACGATTCTGGCGAAGGAGTGTGACGACGGAATCAACTGTACCATCGATGACGCATGTGACGCCTCCGCGGTTTGTTCCGGTGCGCCGGTGATCTGTCCTGATGACGGAGAATCATGCACTGTCGAGTCGTGTCAGGAAAGCGACGGTACATGCCGCACCACCACACTTAACAATGGCTCGTCCTGTCTGGACGAAGGAAACGATTGCACATATGACCGTTGTCAGGGAGGGGTCTGCACCCACACGGTCAAGATGGCCGCGGCGTGCAACGACGGCGACCTCTGCACGCAGGGTGACTCCTGCGATTCCCAGGCGAGGTGCGTGGGGACCCCGAAAAACTGTCCGGACGATGGAAACATCTGCACCGACAACTTCTGCGACCCGGCTACTGGCCAGTGCGCGATGACGAAGCACGATGACCAGCGTCCATGCGAGGATTACAACGGGTGCACCCTTAACGACGGCTGCCGTAACGGCGCGTGCACCGGCGACAGGCGGGACTGCAACGATGGGGATCCGTGCACGTTCGACAACTGCATCGATGGCCCGGTCGGTGAATGCGACCACCCGCCGGTTCTTGGCGCATGCGAGGACGGCGACCTGTGCACCAGAGGCGAAACATGCAACGCCCTGGGCATCTGTCAGGGCGGCACAACCTTTGAATGCAACGATTACAACAACTGCACCGAAGACTATTGCGAGCCCTCGATCGGTTGCGTGTACGAGTCGACTTTCGATTACTGCGACGACACCAATCCATGCACCGTTGAAGACATATGCGATGCTGACGGTGTCTGCGCCGGCACGCCCAAAGATTGCGACGACGGCAATGATTGCACCCGCGATTACTGCTTCCTGGGAAATTGTCATCACGACAACGAGCCCGACAGCCTTCCATGCGATGATGGAGACATCTGCACCATCGGCGGAACATGCAAGACCGGGAATTGCCAGTCCTCAGCCACTCTTGATTGTTCCGACTCCGATCCGTGCACCGACGACCTCTGTGACCCGTTGACCGGTTGCTACACGGCGCCGCATGACTGCGACGACAATAATCTCTGCACCGATGACGAGTGTCAGTCGGGCATCGGATGCATCTATACGGCCAATGCGTCACTGTGCAACGACGAAGATCCCTGCACCGAAGCCGATATCTGCTCTGATTCGGTCTGCGCCGGGACTCCGCTCGACTGTTACGACGGAGATCCGTGCACGATTGACCAGTGCGTCAACGGCCTGTGCGTGAACCCGCCGAATAATGGAGAATGCGACGACGGCAACGCCTGCACCACGGGCGAACGATGCTGGGACAATGTCTGCACGAACGGTCAGCCTGTCGATTGCTACGATTTCAGTGACTGCACGACCGATTCCTGCGACCCGGCTCTCGGCTGCGTCAACACACCGATCTCCGGATCCTGCGACGACGGTACCACCTGCACCCTGAACGACCGCTGTTCAGAGGGCTTGTGCGTCGGGGATGTCCTGGACTGCAGCGACGGCAATTTCTGCACTAACGATCTGTGCCACGAATTGAACGGTTGTTACTGGGAGAACAACGCGTTGATGTGTGACGACGGCAATCCCTGCACCAACGCCGACCAGTGCGGCGGCGGCACGTGCCAGGGCCAGAATGTGTTCCGCTCCCCGTTGATGAAGGCTGGGACATATTTGATCGGGACCGACGGAAACGCCGGCAACGGTCTTGATGTTGATTTCAAATCCGATACCTGTTCGCCAGCCAACAAGTGCGCATCCGGCATCGATAACGCGTTCGCGGCAATGACACTGATGGTCAAGGACCAGTTCAATCCGGATCTTGTCACCGGTGTCGCCGCCGGTGATCTGGCGATGTTCCTTGAACCCGAGTCGCCCGGTCCCGTAGGGTCGCCCTTCGAGATGAAGGTCATTTTCGGCGAGCAGACGCTCCCGCTGTCATGCAACCCCGCGACCAGCGGTTGCAAGTACCTGGCGTTCAAGGGCGACACGATCGGCACATGCACGGCCAAGTATGCCGTGACCGCGAACACCTCGATGTCGCACATCTCCGCCGGCGGCCAGAACTCCGAGGCAGTCGTTTACTTCATGATTGGCACGCATCCGATGCCGGTCGCCCTGAAGTGGGCCAGGGTCGAAGCCGACGTGACGATCAGCGGAAACAACGTGACCAGCGGGACCGGTATTCTTGCCGGCGCGATCAACAAGCTGGCGTTCAAGAACGCGCTTGCCGCGGTTCCGGAAGCTAATTTCGTCCATTACAGCCGTTCAGAGGTCATCCTGAACGTTGACCAGAACCTGCCCATGGACGTGGATGTCGACGGGGTCGGGGGCGCGGAGTCGTCCACGATCGGCATCAAATTCAACATCGTTCAGGGTGAAGTTGTCGGACGCACGAACTGACTCTGGACTGGACCGGGCTTCTTACGGTGAGACCTGTTCAACGGCCGGCGCGGTTCCCGCTGCGTTCGCCGCCTCTTTCTCGCGCATCTCTTCGGCAGTCTCCCTTCGCAGGCGTTCCCGAAGCATCAACTGTACCTGATCAGTCTCCTCGCGACCGAGATCCGGGTACATCTGCCAGTTGGGAGAGAAGCCCTCCAGTGTCTTTTTCGAGCGCTCCAGCATCGCGTGCAGTTTCGCCCAGTTCGTCTCGGGCACCGACGCGTTCAGCAGGTCCAGCCATTCGGCGTAGTAAGTCGCAAGCATCACCTGTCCAGGATACGGCGAGCGCCACACCCCGTCCTGTCTTGCCATGGGAAAGGCGTACATCCCGCCGTCGATCGAAAAGATCACCCTGGCCAGTTTGACCCTGGGGTCTATCGCAGTTCGTTCGACTTTCACGCGATCCGGAGTGAATCCGGAGTTTCGTGCCACCAGACATACCCAGAGCGCGCCGAGATTCCCGGAGACTGCCGCCTTTGACGGTTCGAGCAGCCCAGGCTCGACTATCGTGTCAAGGTCGGCCAACGCAGACCTGGCCTGCTTGGTGTGAAGGTCGATGAACGCCGGGATGTCGGAGCAGTCCTTCTGCAGGGACACGAGACGCACGAAGTCCGCGACCAGCGCCGGCTCGAGCTGTTCGGCGGTCTCGACCGGCTCAGGATTGCTGGTCCCGCAACCCGCACTCGCGACCACGATGATTGTCAGCAGCCAGAAAATCCTGTTCATGCTTCACCACCAGTTCGATCATCCGACTCTGGAGAATTCGTCGTAGAGCACCACGCCGCATTCGATACCTTTCTGGAAGTGATCCAGCTTGAGCTTCTCGTTGGGGCTGTGGATGTTGTCCTCGAGGAGTCCGTATCCAACCATGATCGAAGGCGCGTTCAGCGCGGTCAGGAACGTCGCCGTGATTGGTATCGAAGCGCCTTCCCGGACCAGCACCGGTCGTTTGCCGAAAACCTGCTCGATTGCGTTCTGACCGGCCACGATGAACGGACTGTCGACCGGAACCATCACGGGCGTCGCGCCGTGAAGATACTTAACGTCAATGGTCACGCCAGGAGGGCACAGGTTCTGAAGATGGGCCTTGAATGCCATGGCCACCCTTTCGGGATCCTGATTCGCGACGATCCTGGAGCTGAATTTGAATCCACCGCGGGACGCGATAACGGTCTTCGCCCCTTCGCCCGAGAAACCACCCCAGATGCCGTGTACGTCGAAACTCGGTCTGGCCCAGTTACGCTCGATGGCCGAGAATCCCTTCTCACCCCAGAGCGCCGGCACTCCGAGATCTGCCGCGACTTCGCTCTCGGGTGTTTCCACCTTTCGAAACTCCGCCTTCTCGACTTCTGAAAGAATAGCGACATCGTCGTAGTAGCCGGGCACCGTAATCCGGCCGTCGACATCCTGCAGCGCCGCGATCAGCTTGCCGATGGCGTTGAGCGGGTTCTGGACCATGCCGCCGTAGCTGCCGGAGTGGAGATCCCTGTTCGGACCGAAGACATCGACCTGGAAGTAAGCCATTCCGCGCAGTGCATACACGATTGTCGGCAGATCAGGCGCGTACCAGCCCGTGTCCGAGATTGCGACCGCATCGCACGCCAGCAGATCGCGATTCGCCAGGACGAACGCCTCGGTCCCGCCGGTTCCGCCTTCTTCCTCGCCCTCAATGAAGACCTTGACGTTGCATGGCAGGCTGCCGTGAACCTTCAGGATCGATTCGAGGGCGAACAGGTGCGTGGCGACCTGACCCTTGTCGTCGGAGGTTCCGCGTCCATAGATGAAGCCGTTCTTGATGACCGGTTCAAACGGCTGCGCCACCCACTGGTCAATCGGGTCGACCGGCTGCACGTCGTAGTGGCCGTAAACCAGGATTGTCGGCTTGCCGGGCGCGTGCAGCCATTCGCCGTAGACGGCCGGGTGTCCCGTCGTTTCCTTCAGACCCACGTTTTCAAAGCCGATGGAATTCAGTTTGTCGACCACCCAGAGGCCCGCCTTCCGGACGTCATCGTTGTGCTCGGGAAGCGCCGAGACGCTGGGTATCCGCAACCAGTCGAACAGTTCGGCAAGGAAGCGATCCTGATTCTGTTTTACATATTCGAGTACGTCGTTGTTCATGAAAGCCCTCCGCGGCGGGTTAAGGATGATAAGAGCCTTGAATCGCAGGGATACGGTTCATGCCCATTTCGGGAAGTTAACCCCGGGCCGGGCCAGGGTCAAGCCGATTCAGGGGATACACTGCTTGTCGCCCTTCGGACACTTGAACCGGATGTGTATGTGCGAATAGTGCTCGCCGTCGCCCGCTATCACATGGTTATCGAAGAATCTCAGGTAATGCCGGCGCTTGCGCGCATCCTTCGCGTAGATGCGGCTGACGTAGGTTCTGATTTCGTTGGCCAGCGATCGGGCCATGAAGATGTACTGCACTTCCCCGGTGTCCAGGAAGGACTTCATCATCACCCATGTCTTGAGCGTATCCATCGTCTTCGGTGTCGTGTGGATGAATGCGCCGGGAGTCTTGTTGCCGACGTTGATCACGCCGACATCCACGTCGCGGCCGCTCTGATGCGACAGATGCGGAGGCAACGGACCGCCGTCGCGGCGCGAAAGGTCTCCGATCGCAAGGGGAGGGTACTTCTGCTTGCGTGAGCGGAAATAGGTTCGGTAAGCCTTGCCTGCCAGCTGAATGTTGCGGATCGTCTCAGGCGTGCCGTACGTATTCACTCTTCGTGCCAGCACGACCCAGCCCGAGCCCTTGTCGTCTCCGTCGCAGTCCAGGTTGACGCCACCAACCAGTCGGCCACTGCTGGCACGCCCGATCGACTCCTGCTGGTACACCTTCTGCGCGTAATAGGTGACTTGGCGGGTACCCTTCACGAATCTGTCGCGTCTAACTTTGTTCTTGTTCCAGCGACGCAGATCTTCCTCGGACACGCCAAGAAGCTCCGCAACCGTTTTGACCGTATCGTTATGGCAGATAGAGTAGGTGAAACGGGTCGCCGGCTTCTCTTTCTTCCGGGACGTCTTTGCTGTTTTCCGTGCCGGCTTCTTCTTACTGGGTGACGCGGCTGCCGGGGCCGGCCCGTCCTGTGCCCGGGACTCGAAGGGAACCGTGAGGAGGACGCAGAACAGCGTCGCGACGGATATCGCCGGAACGACCAGGGAGATACGAAGGAAACTGGATAACCGCATGGTCCACTTCCGCCGCCGGCATCGATCGAACCCCATGGGGCCGAACCCTGCGGCCGCATGGATTATTGTACATTTTGGCCTCTCGATGCCCGAAAATATCCGCTGGAAGTGAAGATCGACTGTGAATCCAAAGCCTTGCCAGCCGCGTGTGCTGGCATTTCCGGAAGGACGAATTGTCATTCGC
>CAZNJW010000088.1:0-10091 GCA_964573455.1 uncultured Anaeromyxobacteraceae bacterium
GTTCTGGCGGCAATCCTCGGGCTCGCGGCCGATTTCCTGGTTCCAGGCGGCCTGGTTGGAATCGAGATGGAGATCCAGGTCATCCTGTTTCTTCTGGCCAGATCAGTCCTGGCTCGACTTCAATTAAACCGAACGGTTACGGTGATGTTGGTGGTGGCCGTGTCCTCCATTGCCTCGCTGCTCATGTTCCTGCTGCTTTCGGTCATCTTCGACCGCGCGTACGAGTATTCTTCCTCCGTCGTCCTGGCAGGCGTTCTCCAGGCGATTGCAACGGCGGTCTTCGCGCCGCTGGTGTTCAGGCTTTTCTCCCTTGTGGACGGGCGGGCCCGTCGAAAGCGCGATTCAAGGGGTCTGATCTTTTGACGGATCTGGTCTTGCCGGGTGAATCCGTATCCAGGAGAGCGGAGTGATAGGACTTCAGGACGGGCTGGTCGAATACCGAACGCATTTCCGCTGGGCCGTGATCCTGGTGGCGATACTGTTCTCGGCGTTGGTCGTCCGTCTCTTTCACCTTCAGATAGTCCGTGGGAAACTTTACGAGAGTCTGGCAGCCGTCAGTCATGTCGAAACCGAGAGAATCATTCCACCCCGGGGCAGTATCTATGACAGGAATGGCGTCCTTCTGGCAACCGATGTCGAAGTCTCCGATCTGATGGTGACTCCGCAGCACGTCAAGGATCCGCAGGCGTCGGTCGAGCAATTGATGAAGCTTGGCGTATTGAATGCGGCCGAGGCTGCCGACGCTCTTGAGAAGATATCCGAGGGAAAGCAGGGACTCCGGCGTTTCCAGAGGATTCCGGTAAAGAGAAACCTGGTCGGATCGAGATGTCCGTACGATCTGGAGCCGTTGCGTTTCGACGCGATCAGCGGCCGGATGATCTGTTCGGTCTGCGGGCGCTCTTTTCTGGACGAGAAGGCCGTGATGCAGGCTCATCTGCACGAGATGAGGGGCTTCTCGCTCAGTTCCAGAATGGTCAGGTATTATCCGGCCGGCGCGTCGGCCATACATGCGGTCGGATACGTCAATGAGGTCGGCGGAGAGGAAGTGGCCGAGTCGGACGGCAGGTTCAAGCCGGGCGACGTTATTGGCAGGGCCGGTCTTGAGAAGGCACTGGACGACGAACTGCGCGGCGAGGTTGGCGAGGATGTCTTCGTGCGCAGTGCGGATGGATCCAGACTCGAACCAGCCGATCTGCCGGAACCTTTCAGAAAGTACGAGTCACATCCGCCGGTTCCAGGCCGCGGAGTCAAGTCGACCCTGGACATCGAACTTCAGAAAGTTGCGGTTCAGGCGCTCAAACCTTACAAGTCCGGTGCCGTCGTGGTGCTCGACATCGAAACTGGCGAGATCCTCGCCATGGCCAGCCAGCCGACGTTCGAGCTTGGACCCAGGTTGACCGCGGTTGCATCCAGGCGGGAGGAGCCGGCTGCGGCCGAGTATGCACCCATGATGAACAAGGCTGTATCGGCATTTCCACCGGGATCCACTTTCAAGATATTCACGGCTTTTGCCGGCCTGATGGAGGATGTCGTCGACCGCAGAACCAAGGTGGATTGTCCCGGCTTCTACGAATACAGAAACAGGAAGTTCAGGTGCTTTGTTCGAAGCGGTCATGGCGAACTGGATCTGGTCGAGTCGATCGCGAAGTCTTGCGACGTCTATTTTTACAGGCTCGGGGATTTGCTCGGGCTGGACATCATTGCTAGATACGCGCACGACATGTTCGGCATTGGCGAGAAGACCGGCGTCGAGATAAGCGAGATGTCAGGACTGATGCCCACCGAGAAATGGTACGAAAACCGCAAGACTGGCTATCAGCCTGGATTCGCAGTCAACGCGTCCGTGGGACAGGGTGATATCCGCACCACTCCGCTCGCGATGGCGCGCGCCTATGCCGCGGTGTTCAACGGGGGGCGGGTATTGAAACCCAGGATGGTTCTGTCCTGGATCGACCCTGCCAGTCATCAGGAAACTCCGGCGCAGACCGAGGTCGTCAGGCACCTCAATCTTGACCCAGCCGATGTCGAACTGGTCTCGCGGGGGTTGTGGGGCGCGATCAACGAAGAGGGTGGAACGGCCTATGCGTCCAGGATCGAGGAATTGCCATACATGGGCAAGACTGGAACCGCCGAGGCCCGGGAGTCCAGAAAGGGAGTCAGTCCCGAGATTTCCGAGTGGCTGAAGGAGGACCACGCTTGGTTCGTTGCGGTGGCGCCTGCCAGAAGACCGCGGATCGCGGTGGTATCGTTCGTCGAGCACGCCGGTTTCGGTGGCGAGGTGGCCGCGCCGATAGCTCGGCGGGTCATCGAGGCATACTATCGGTCGCATGCCGACGAGTTCGTCGATCTCTGGGAAGGTTTTGACTCCAGGCCGGTGCTTGAGATAGTCCCTGAAATCGTTCACGACGGGACGCCCGAGCCGGCCGCGCCGGATTCGGATCAGTCGCAGGCGGCGGTCGGTGACGCACGATCGATCGTCACCGGGGAAGTGCCGATCGAGGAACTCTCGGCCGTCGGGGAAGGCGAATGATCCGGAAACACGAAAAGAGGCGATTCAGCAGGGCGGTGTGGGTGGCGGCATCGGCGCTGGCCGCCATCACCATCGTTGGTCTCGTCAATCTTTCTAACGCGGCTTCGTACACCGGCGAGTCCTTTCATCAGACACAGGTGTTGTGGGTGGTGGTCGGACTCGTCATGGCCACGGCAGTCGCATTCATCGACCTCAGGTTTTTTGAACAGCTCGCTCCCGTGTTCTTCTGGATCGCCGTGGCGCTGCTGGCTGCCACGCTCGTTTTCGGGCGCGAGGTCAACCACTCCAGGCGCTGGATCCTTGGCATCCAGCCTTCTGAGTTCGCGAAGGTCGCCATGGTTCTGATGATGGCGCGTTTCTTTCACACGGAAAGAAACCCCGAGCGTTACACGCTCAGAATGCTTCTGAAGCCGATGGCGTTCATCATCATCCCGATGATTCTGATCCTGATGCAGCCGGACCTCGGCACCTCGCTGGTTGTGATGGCGGTCGGATTCTCCATCATGTTTTTCGAGGGAATCAGATTCCGTTCATTCCTGGCGCTTCTGACCATTGGCGTCCTGATCGTGCCGCTGGCCTGGAATCTGAACCTGATCAAGCCATACCAGAAGGATCGGGTGCGCGTCTGGCTCGAGATGACGACCGAGGAGCCGACTGGTCAACGCAACCTGGACAAGGGAATGCAGCCGGAGCAGGCACTCTGGGCCGTCGGCAGCGGAGGCTTCGTCGGAAAGGGCGGCGGGCAGGGAATCCAGTCAAGACTGAGGTATCTCCCCGAGATGCACAACGACTACATATTCGCCTCTTACGCCGAGGAACGCGGTTTCATCGGCTGCGTGTTCCTGATAGGTCTGTACACTGTCCTTGTCGTTTCCCTGATGGTCGTGGCGATTCGCGCCCGTGAGAGATTCGGGGTTCTTGTCAGCATCGGCGCCGTGGCGATCATCTTCTGGCAGGTGTTTTTCAACATCGGAATGGTGCTTGGAATCTTTCCCGTTGTGGGTTTGACTCTGCCACTCATGTCTTATGGTGGCTCGTCGATTCTGTCAACGATGCTGGCTGTCGGGCTGGCTTTGAACGCCGGCATACATCGAGGTCAGGTGTAGTTGACATGTGAACGTGTCCTTTCTTTTGAGAAAAAACACCCCTGTTGTTGAGAATTGACCTCGCGGATGGTACCATCTCTGCGATTTTTCAGGCCGGTGGTCTGGCGACATCGAACGGAGGCGGTTCTCTATGGGAAGGGTGATCGGAATCGACCTGGGCACCACGAACAGCTGCGTGGCTGTCATGGAGGCCGGGAATCCTGTTGTTATACCCAATCTCGAAGGCAGCAGGATCACTCCGTCCGTGGTCGCCATCAGCGACGACGGTGAACGGCTGGTTGGCGCGGTTGCCAAGCGACAGGCCATAACAAACGCATCCAATACCGTCTTCGCCATCAAAAGGATGATGGGACGCAAGTTCGAGTCCCCGGAAGTCGGTCGGATCTCCTCGTCCTACCCGTACGAAATCGTAAAGGCTCCCAACGGTGACGCCGCCGTCAGCATTGGTGGAAAGAGTTTTTCACCGCCGGAAATCTCCGCCATCATCCTGAAGCGGATGAAGGAATTCGCCGAGGAGTACCTTGGCGAGACGGTCAGCGAGGCGGTCATCACCGTTCCGGCATATTTCGACGACGCTCAGCGCCAGGCCACGCGTGACGCGGGCAGGATCGCCGGGCTCGAGGTAAAGCGAATCATCAACGAACCGACGGCCGCGGCCCTTGCCTATGGCCTTTCGAAACGTTCCAGCGGCCGTGTGGCGGTATACGACCTTGGCGGTGGAACGTTCGATATTTCGATCATGGAGCTTGGAGACGGCGTCTTCCAGGTCAGGACGACGCACGGCGACACCTTCCTTGGCGGCGAGGATGTCGATTCCAAGATCGTAGACATGCTGGCTGCCGAGTTCATGCGTCTGTACGGGATCGACCTTCGCAAGGACGTCGTGGCGTTTCAACGTCTGCGCGACGCGTCCGAGAAGGCGAAGATCGACCTTTCCGCCTCGCGTGAGGTCGATATCAACCTGCCGTTCATCTACGCGGATGAGGCGGGCCCGAAGCATCTTCAGATCCGACTTACCAGAACCCAGCTCGAGGCACTTGTCGAGGACCTGATCCAGCGCACCCTGGAACACTGTTCACAGGCTCTCGCGGACGCGGGGCTGAAGGCGTCCGATCTTGACGAGGTCCTGCTTGTCGGCGGAATGACGAAGATGCCGCTCGTTCAGCAGCGGGTCACCAGCTTCTTCGGAGCGCAGGCCAGCCGCAACGTCAATCCCGACGAGGCTGTTGCCGTCGGGGCAGCGATTCAGGCCGGTATCATCCAGGGCGATGTCGGTGATGTGGTGCTTCTCGACGTCGTTCCGCTGTCGCTCGGTATCGAGACCCAGGGCGGCATGTTCACCCGCCAGATCGAGCGCAACACAGCCATCCCGTGTTCTACGACCGAGGTGTTCACCACGGCCGAGGACTACCAGCCGATGGTCAATATTCACGTTCTTCAGGGCGAACGACCGATGGCCCGCGACAACAAATCGCTGGCCAGGTTCGAACTGATCGGCATTCCACCGGCACGGCGCGGCATCCCCAAGGTAGAGGTCACTTTCGAGGTCGACGTTAACGGTATCCTCAGCGTCTCGGCAAGGGATCTCGGCACTGGAAACGTTCAGAACGTCCGAGTCCGCCCGACGTCCGGGCTGGGCGAACGTGATATCGAGAGGATCATAACCGAGGCCGATGAGCGGGCCCGCGAAGACGAGCGCCGTCAGGAACTCGCCAACCTGAAGAACAGGGCGGATGGCCTGATGTACACGACCGAACGTTCCCTCGAAGAGTTCATGAACTACCTTACCGACGACGAGGTCGCGGCGATCAACGCCGATCTCGAGGCTTGTCGCAGGACCAGGAACGGAAGCGAGCCCTCCGCGATTATTCAGGCGATCAAGAACCTCGAAAAATCCTCGTATCGGATCGCCGAACTGATGTATCGCGACTCCAATGTCTGAGTCGAGCCCGCAGGGGGGTGACATGTACGCCCCGCATAAGCATCGAAGTCACTGCCTGTTCCCGTGGTATCCGATATCTCCGGGTGTCTTTGTGACAATCGTCTGTATCGCCGCTGTCGCGCTGGCCGACCACCCGGGTGCGTATTCGTCGCCCGGCCAGCAGGACAGCTCCCAGGCATGTCCGGCCGAAGGTTGTCAATCCGATGGTCTGCTGGTGGCTCTGGCCTTGCCTTTGAGTGGTTCCCATGCCGCTGTGGGGCGTCTTGTCCTGGAACCCCTCAGCCGTTCCCTTGCCTCGCTTGAACGTGTACGGATTGTTCAGTTCGACACCGGCGGAACCGTCACCGGCGCCGAGAGGGCGGTTCTGGAGGCGGTCGAGGCCGGAGCCGGACTGATTGTCGGTGGTGTGGGTGATCGCGAGGCTGTCGCGTTGTCGGCTGCCGCCGGAAAGGCCGGTATTCCTTTGCTCACGATGGGCCGTTCGGTGATGCCAGGTTCAACCACGTTTCAGACCGTGGTTTCCCGAAGGCGCATGAATCAGGAGCTTGTCGGCGAATTGCTTCGTCAGGGGCCGGTCGACTGCGCCTGGGTGGTCTACATGAACGGTGCCTTCGGTGAAGCCGAGAGGGATGCCTTTGCATGGGCGGCGTCTTCAAAGGGTATCAAGGTGGCTGGCAGCAGCCGGATGCGGTCGGCTGGCGACGACGAAGTGGCGTTCGCGGGTTCCGTGACAACCGCCGTCGGGCAATTCAGGTCATCCGGGGCGTGCTCAAACGAGGTTCTGCACCTGATTCTGGACGTCCCGGACGCGGCCAGGCTGGTGGACTATCTTCTGTTTTCCGGGTATTTCGAAAAAGAGTCGGGCTCCGTCAGGGTCAGCGGCACCGGTCTCTTCAATTCACCGGGGTTGGCAGCTCAGCACGGCGCATCTCTGCGCAACGCGGTGTTCGTGGATGTGAATCCGGACGTTTCATCCAGGTCTTCCAGGAATGACCTGTTTCTGGCGGAAGTCGACGACCTTGCCACGGTTGCCGCCCAGGTCGCTGCCTGGCTGGCTGCCGGCAAGGAAGAAGAGCTTTCGGGAATACCGGTTATCGTCGGCCGGACCGGGCGATTGAAGATCGAGGACGGTGGTGTTATCGGGCAGGCGATAAGGGTGTTCCGGATGACCGGGCGGGGGGTTGAGGTGTTACCATTGCCCGAGGAGCCTGGAGCCGTCGACGCGGAGTCTGCCGGTGACGGCGGCGTGGGCACGGCGTTGGAATGATGGTGTGCTTTGAACGAATTTGAGCTTATCTCCGCGCTCAGGGCAATGTTTGACACCGCGTGCCCCGCATTCACCGATGGTCGCCTTCCCGTGCCGAACGGTGACGACGCAGCTGTGCTGGCGCCATTGTCTGGTCGGGCCGTGGTCACGACCGACGCGCTGGTCGAGGGCGTTCATTTTTCCTTCCGGCTCGGCTCCCCGGCGGACGCTGGATATCGTTCAGTTGCCGTGAATCTTTCTGATCTGGCCGCGATGGCATCCACTCCTCTGGGGATTCTTGTTTCCCTTGCCATACCCCGTGAAATGAACGATGAGGTCGTTTTGTCCATCGGCCGCGGGATCGCTCAGGCCGCCGGTGAATTCCAGTGCCCGGTAGTCGGTGGAAACATCACTGGAACCGCCGACAGGCTGGTCATCTCGATCACAGCGATTGGCGACCAGGTTTCGCGTCCACCGCTTCTGCGCTCCGGGGCGTGTGTCGGCGACCAGGTCTGGGTCAGCGGATTCATTGGCGAGGGCGCACTCGGATTCAGGTTGCTCCTTGAGCATCCCGGGCTCGAAACTGCCTATCCCGAGCTTGCCAGTGCCTACAGGCGTCCGTTTCCCCGTCTCGACCTTCTGCCGGTCATGGCATCGACCGTGGTACATGCCGGAATTGACATCTCGGATGGTCTTCTGGCCGACGTGGGACACATTGCCGATCAGTCCGGTCTGTGCGCCGAGATCGACGCGGAACTGGTACCGGTCAGTCCACACGCGATCGCTTTTTGTCGCGCTGCTGCCATTGACGATGCGACCAGCGTGATTCTTGGCGGTGGCGACGACTACCAGATCGTTCTTGTGGCACCCGTCGAATCCGGAGACGTCCTGGCACGGGCGGGTTTGACCTGTATTGGAACGATGGTCGCCGGTGCAGGCGTCAGGTTACGACACTCTGACAACGCCCTCCCGAACTCTACCGGGTGGCTTCACAGACGTTGAACCGGCTGTCAACCGGCGTTGACTGCGGTTCGATTCAGCCGAGCAGCTTGTCCAGTCTGGCCGTGATCTTCGCCTTGTCGGCGGCGCCGACGAGCTGATCCACGACCTTTCCGTTCTTCACGAAGATCAGCGTTGGGATCGCCGATATTCCGTAGTTTCCGGCCACGGCAACGTTCTGATCAACGTTCATCTTTCCGACCTTGACCCGGCCGGCGTACTCGTCGGCGATCTGCGCGATCATCGGGGCAATCGCGCGGCACGGTCCGCACCAGGGAGCCCAGAAATCAACCAGCACCGGCTTGGTCGATTCGAGAACCTCCGCCTTGAATCCGGAATCGGTGAACTCGAGAACGTTTTCGGAATTGGCCATTGTCGGAACTCCTTTTCATTGAATCGGTTCGGATGAGGACGTCCTGCCGCATGCCTCGACGTACTTCAGGCGCAGGTCGAACAACAGCGCCTGGATCAACTTCTTCTCGTCTTCGGTCAGGTTTCCCGAGGTCTTCTCGTTGAGCATGACGATGATGTCGATGACGTTACGTGCCAGCGGAAGGTTGATCACGCCTGGGCCCTCGACGTCCGGTACGTTGGCGCCCAGGTGATAAAGCGCGGATGTGCCCAGTGAGATGATGAATGTCGAGAAGTCAATCGCTCCGAGGCTTTCGTCCAGTTTTTCCTCACAGGACTTCCTGCAGTCCGCCATGTCTCCCCCTGTTGCGTCGTCCGTCTGCGGGACGTGATTAGGATCAGTCCTTATCGCCCGTCGCGTGGTCCCGTGTCGACAAATCGATGTTGTCGGCATTCTGAGCCGAGTCGGGAAGACCCGCCAGATGGGACTCAAGATCGGATTCGGTGAGAAGTCCCTTGTTAATCCAGCGGCGCACCAGCCGCGTATCGAACAGCAGTTCCTTGTCCATCATGCATCCCGTATTTAGTGGATCTGGTTCGGCACCGTCGGCCGTGAATGGAATTTATAGCCGCGCACGCCTCATGTCAACGGGGCGGGTATCTCAGGATGTCAGACCTGGGACGGCATTGACGCAATTGGCGTTTGATCGGATGATATCCCGGTGTTTTCACACCCGCACCGCGTGCGTTCGAGAGGTTCGAGGTCAATGAGCAAATCTGAATCTGGATTGTCGAAGAAAAAGAACAGGTCCGTCAGGACCAGGAGTGGCGCAATGGAAATCGAACGTCCGGCGAAGATGCCCGCTTCCTCGGTTTCGGGCGCGTCTGTCGGCAGTTCGACGGGCACGGCTCGGGCTCCTGCCGTCGTCCAGCAGCCGGTCCTGAATGATGTGGTCGACGGTCGTTCTGCGGTGACGCTGCCGTCTATCCCTGACGAGAACCTGGGACTCCTGCCATCGCGGTACGATGTCGACAGAGTCTATGTCCTTCCGCGCGACCCCGAGCGTGTGTTCGCGACATGGGAGCTTTCTCCGGCAACCCGCGAAATGGCATCTCCCCTTGAACTGGCCATTCACTTTCTGTTCGACCACCAGGACTCGAAAGTGTCTCTTTTCGATTACATTTCCGCCGACTCGCACCGGTACTACTGTCCGGTTCCCGAGGGAATGTCAGCGGTGACCGCACAGGTCGGCATCATGCAGCCCGATGGCTTCATGCCGGTGGCGACGAGCGGTCGTGTCGGACTTGCTCTTGCGGTTGTCAGACCGGGGGAACCCGTTTTCGTCAGCGTGGATCGCGACGCTCCGCTTGGAACTGGCCAGCGTGCCTTCCGAGTGGTCGATGCCCCGTTTGACCTGCCCGAATCGCAGACATTCGTTTCTGGCTGCCAGAGCCCGGATCCACGTTCGCAGATTGTCGAAATGCCAGTCAGCGGGAGGAGATGATATGCCCATCGGATACATGTCCATTGTCCTCCATGCTCACCTGCCGTTCGTGAAACACCCGGAGTATCCCGAGTTTCTCGAGGAGGACTGGTTTTTCGAGGCCGCGGTCGAAACCTACCTGCCCCTTCTTGACATGATGGAACGGCTGTCCCGGGGCGGCCATCGCTTCCGCCTTAACATGGTCGTGTCGCCGTCGCTCGCCGCGATGATGTCCGACCCGCACCATCAGCAGAGACTGCGTGCATACATCGAAAAGCTGCTGCGACTCGCCGGCAATGAGGCGTCGAGGCTGCGAGACGACTCCCGGTTCGGACCGGTTGCCAGGTTCTACCAGGATCGACTCGGTTATCTTCTGGACAATACCACGTCGATTGCCATCCAGAACAATCTCAACCGTCTTGAGCGCGGTGAA
>CAZNJW010000089.1:0-10064 GCA_964573455.1 uncultured Anaeromyxobacteraceae bacterium
ACCGGCTGCCCGACGCAATCGCCCTCGGCAGTGCATTTGTCACCAGAAGTCATAATCTGACCGTCATCACATGAGGATCCCGGTGTGAACATGGCGTTCGGAGGACATTTGACGCCCGTTCCCGTACAGAACTCGGCCAGGTCGCAATCGGTGGCAGGTTCGCGGCACATCATGCCCTTGCCATAGATCAGGTCGGTGGGACACTTGACCGACTTGCCGTCGCAGAACTCGACCGAGTCGCACGCCCCCGCCGCCTTCCTGCATTCATGCCCCTTGCCGTATATCATATCGACCGGGCACTCAACGGATTCCCCGTCGCACTTTTCCGGCACGTCGCAAGGACCGGTTGCCTCGCGGCAAACATGATCCTCACGCTCAATACTGTCGGGCGGGCACTCCCCGTCGCTTCCAGAGCAATACTCGGCGGTATCGCATGGTCCGGTGGCCGCCCGGCAGACGGTTGTCGCAGGCATGAACGCATCCGACGGACAATCCCCGGTTCCGACAGTACAGTACTCAGGCGCGTCGCAAGGGCCGGTCGACGCGCGACACACGGCTCCCTTCCCCGAAGTCGAATCCGCGGGACACGTCGCCGACTTCCCGGTACAGTACTCGGCCCCATCGCACTGACCGCCGGATTCACGACAAACGTGCGTGGCATCCAGGAACTTGTCAGCGGGACAGGATTTGGAAATGCCGGTGCACTTCTCGGAGACGTCACAATCCCCGACCGACGCGCGGCACTCCATATCGGCTTCCTTGACCAGGTCATCCGGACATTCCTTGCCCAGACCGTCGCAATACTCCGCCACGTCGCAGTCGCCTATGGCGGTCCTGCACTTGTACGATTCCGGACGAATCTGGTCCTTCGGACAATCGGTGCTCGTTCCCGTGCACAACTCACGCGCGTCGCATCCACCGACGGCCTCCCGGCAGACATGGGAACTCGTTCGATAGCCGCAACCATCGCAGCACGCGCCGGCACTGCACCGACAGACCCATCCGATATGGCAGATCGTGTCCGCGCAGAGGGCGTCCTCGTTGTACCGCATCATGCACGGCGTATTCATGCCGCAGTTGTCGGCACAGTTCCGGTTCTTGCAGCCGTTGTAGCCGTCGTCGCACGAACAGGTCGCGTAGCCCGGCGAATAGTACTCATCCACCGCGTAGAACGAGTGTCCCATCTCGTGAACAATGACGTTGCTCATCTCGGACAGCCCGTAAGAGCTGTTGTCCGTGGTCATCACGATCAACGGGCCGCCCCAGTGCGCGTATGCGAAATAACCGTCCGGAAACTCGCCGTTGCTGTCGTTTACGCTGTTCGCGACAAAAACCGTGACCGCGCTGTTCGCTTCCGCATAGTTCTTCATGTAGGTATTGAAGGATTCAACCGCGTCGACGTAATAGCCGTTGTAACCGAGGTTGCTCATCACGTCGCCAATCCACAACCCCTCTTCATCGGAACGGTGGGAGATCGGTTCGTATCCGGTCGCCACTGCCGTCCCCTGCTGACTGGGACGATAACTGTAGAACTTGAACTCCAGATCAATCCCGTAGTTCGTGCCCTTGTCCGGCCACCATGCCAGCCCGGACGTGATCTCGTTGAAAACGGCGGTTTCCATCTGTGTCGTCCAGTTTTCGCGGTTGGTGTCGATCGAACCGTCGCTCTCGGGCATGATGATGGTGACCGCGATCACGTTCCTCATCGGCCAGGCGGGAAGAACGGGCGCTGTCATGGGCAAATCCGCCGAGCGTCGATCCAGGCCAGGCACTATCCCGTCTGGTGGAACGACCGGGGCAATCACGGGGATCTCATAACCGGACAAACGCTCGTAACGAACCACGTCTCGCACCAGAGGCGGCCTGACTGGATCGACAACGGGGCGGCTAAGAGCCAGGCGCGCGCCATTGAATGCATCGAGGTCCTGCTCGTCGACACGCCAGCCTGTTCCGACGCCGGACAACGGTGACACCGAACGCACCCGAAAATCCCGAACCAGTGCCGACGCGGCCGCCTTGTCGCTGAACGAGGCCAGGACCCTGCCGGGAACCAGGGTCGCCAGCACCCGACCGCCGGCAGATCGCACCAGTTCCGCTACATCGCCACGTTCCGGTGCGACAGTCACCAGGTAGTAACGATCGGGAACGCCCACACCTTCGCGCAGCCCCGAACGATACACGTTAGGTTCATCATCAAGACCTGCATCCACTCCGGCGAATGAGACTGCCGGAACGAACAGCAACAAACCAGCGACAACACTCACAAAACGCGCTATCCGCATCAAAACCTCTAAGAATTCATTGCGAAAACTGTTTCGATGAAACTCATTTAATCAGGAAATCCTTGACCACCGCCATGTGCTGCATGTTCGAAGCAGACGAATCACCGGTGCTGGCCGGACTGAAATACTTGTCCAACACGGCCTGCGTGAAGGTTCTGGTATCGAAGACTAATCCATCAGAATAGACCCTGGACGTCGCATCCGTGGACGAAGGAAAGACCACCGGAACCTGGTAGGCGCAGAGCGCCGGGTCGCAGAGAACGAAATCGTATTGTTTGCTTCGATTTCTGTTGGTGTTCGGGTTGGCGTCGTCATCCACCGGATCGGGAGGGTCAACCACGAAAACACCATCGGTACCGAATCCGGATGTCGACACGGCAGACGTGCCGTTGAAATCCCCGCCGACGACATACATGTACTTGCCCGGATTGGCGGTCCTGTGGGCCTTCACCCTGGAAACGATGACCTGCGCCGCCTGAACCTGGTCAGAGGACGGGCTGGTGTGAAGATGCACGCTGATAGCCATCAGATCGACGTCGCCCGGGATATCGATGGTTGCCCACATCAGCTCACGGTTGGATATGTTCGGGTCATCCCAGTAGCCGCTGCCGGTGATCGGCCACCTGCTTACAACGCCGTTCGGGATCTGAAAACCGGAGTCGTCCACGGCCCAGTACTGGGCACCGGCGACCTGCTGCGCGAAATCCAGGTAGTCCGAAGAACTGTTGCTGCCATAGTTAAATTCCTGAACCAGAACGATATCCGGGTTCAGGCCGTCCAGAATGTCGATACCGTGTCCGGGGTCGTAACTCTGGTAGTTTCCACTGGTTACGTTCGCCGCCACAATCCTGATCTTAAGACCATCACCGGTGCCGGTGTCCGTGCCGGTGTCAGCGCCGGTGTCGGTGCCGGTGTCCGTGCTGGTGTCCGTGCTGGTGTCCGTGCTGGTGTCCGTGCCGGTGTCCGTGCCGGTGTCAGCGCCGGTGTCGGAAGCGGTGTCCGAAGCGATGTCGGACGCGGTATCGGTGCCGCTGTCCGCGGCGACGTCCGCCGTAACATCCGTCCCGTGGTCGACGCCTGTGTCGTGTCCCTGATCGTCAACGCCATCCGTTCCCGAATCGACCGCCACATCCAGGACGTCAACGTCTGGATCGGCGACATCCGCCACAATGTCCACGAAAGCTTCCGCGCCCTGGTCAAAGAGTCCGTGATCATCGACCGCATCGGGCCGGTCGGAAGCATCAGTGGCGACATCCAGAATTTCGCCAACCAGGACATCGTCCGCGTCCGATTCATTGACATCGAAATCCACTTGACGACCGGAGTCGCAGGCCGAGAGGGACAGGGACAGGGACACGATCAGGGTCGGCAACAGGTTCCGTGACTTGGCCGAATTCCCCAGTAGGGGCGAATGATAATTCGCCCTTCCGGTCATGAACATGGGTTTTCGCAACACGAGCCTCCGCATTTCTCGGAAGACAGGTCAACCCGTCGATGATAACGGATCAGCGGTGTCTTTCGGAAACAACCTTGAAGGCTTCGTGGGAAATCTGGATCGTCTGCTCGATGTCGGCATCCGTCAGCGAACAATTTATAAAGTGATTATGATGGCTTACAAAAAACACGCCACGCATCGCCGTTTCAGCGCAGAACTCCTGCGACATCTGCAGTGAATCGTCGTTCGTGATGCGCATGTAGAACATCGACGGAATGCCGCTGACCTTCAGGTTCAGGCCGACATCGGCGGCGGCCGCAACCATGCCTTCGGTCAGCCTGCGTCCCTTCGCGAGCATCAGGTTCGCGCCGTCCAGCCTTTTCAGTTCGTTGACCGTGGCAATCGCCCCGGCCATCGCCGCCGAACTGGCCCAGTAGCTCCCGGTGTAGAAGACGTCCGAGACCGCGCTGCGCAGAGCATTTGTCCCGACCAGCGCCGAGATGCTCTGTCCGTTCGCGATCGCCTTGCAGTAGCAGGCCATGTCCGGCTTGAAACCAAAGTAGTTCGCGGAACCGGCCAGCGACAGACGAAATCCTGCCCTGATGTCGTCAATGACAAGGACAATCCCCTTTTCGTTACACAGATTCTGGACCTTCTGCCAGTAGCCCTCGGCCGGCAGTTCGTTGTCCTGGAAAATCGGGTGGTGGTACGGCGTCGCCATGAACATCGCGATCTGGCCGGGGTTATCCCTGACCAACGCCTCGAACTGCTCGAAATTATTCCAGTCAACGTACAGGTTGTTCGCCACGTCTTCGGGGGTGATACCGGGCTTGCCGACCTTCTGGGTCCAGGGAGCTACGCCGTGATACCCGCCACGCACCAGAACGATCTTCTTGCGACCGGTCGCGGCCCTGGACACCATCATCGCCAACTGCGTCACGTCGCCGCCGTTCTTGGCAAAATATGCCCAGTCCGCGATCTCGATGGTCTCGACCAGCAGTTCGGCCAGTTCGACCTGACGCGCGCTGGGCAGCGCCATGCAGTCGCCACGCCTGCGCTGTTCGTCCACCGCGGCGTCCACAACGCGATTGTTGTACCCCAGCACGTTCGGCCCGTACGCGCACATGTAGTCGATGTATCGGTTGCCATCGATGTCCCAGAAGTACGAGTCCTGCGCCCTGTCAACATAGAACGGATAGGAGCTGACAGGGATGAACTGGGACTCGACCGGCCCCTGATGCCCTGGAATGCCGGTCGGGATCACCTTCAGTGCCCTGGAGAATAGTTGTCTGGACGCGTTGTTTCCACGCCAGCCGGACGGTGTGCTGTTGTCGCTCATTCGATCCCCCCTGGTTGCCCGCGCGGGCAAATCACTTCAGGTACCCGGCGATCAGGCCGAGTATCGGGTTCAGGTGATCAATCATCGGCACGAAGCCCCGCATTCCCATGCTGCCGAGGGCCACCAGATCGTAAGTGTGGACGCGTCCGGTCAACAGGTGGTTCAAAGCCTGCAGATCGGCGAACCACAGGACGCACCTGGGCGACTGGTACCGACCGACCGATGTCGTCAGATGGCCGCCCGTGCATGTCAGGTACAGCCCGATATCGTTGATGACATCGAGTTGAATCACGCCGTCCGGGATGGCACTGGCGCTGACCTTTGCAAGCTGGTCGTAATTGGCGATCTGAGACAGCGCGTGAAACGCCAGGTACGCGGTCATCCTGGTGTTCGCGGCGAAGAAGGCCGGGTCGAGCAACGCTTCGTCGGTCGGCATCAGCCACTTTTCCACGCTGCCCATGAACTTCGTGAAAGGACCGCTGAGAAATCCAAGCCTGGTGAATCCACGAATCGGTATCGGCTGTTTCGTTCCGGCGATCATGCCGTTCAGGTGCGCGGCGTTCGGGAACCACAACACCACCTGCGCCGACCCGCCCTGAAAACGCCCTGTCGCCGGATCCGGGATCTGGTGGGTCACGCGGCCGTGATCGATGCACAGCCTGGCCCGCCCCACCCCGGAGACCCGGAACTCGACCGTCACCCTGGTGTCCGAGATCAGGGCGGCAGCCTCGGTGTCGTACTCCGGCAGCAGTTCGAGCACCTTGAACAGCCCGTAAAGATGAACCCTCGCCTTTACCGCCTGGTCAATCATCTTGAATCCCCCGCCCGCCGCGCAGCCGCGTCAGGTCATCATGCCCTGCAGCACCGCCATGAAGTCGTTCAGCTTGGCAGCGTATTCCGGTGAACCGTCAATCGCGACGCAGCCGGACTCGACCCCCTGCACGAACTCGACTTCCTTCAGCAGGACCTTCAGGGCGCCGTCAACGCTGGAGAACCTGAAGTGCACGAACGGCCTGCGACGCGCGTAGACCCCGCGCCCCGACTTGGTCCGTCCGCCGCGCACCCGCAGATACGCCGCTATGTTGTCGTCGCGTTCCGGCGTCGCAATCGTGAACTGATAGATACGATCCGGCTGGTTCGCGGTCCACTCGCGCATCTTAGGATCACCCAGACGGTTGTAGTTACTTAGGGCCGTGGTGATCATGTAGATCGACATCTTGACCTTCAGGTACCTTTTAAGCGGATCCTTGGGGCGGTTCGTCGGCAGCATCAGCGTGAGCCGCATCAGCAGGGTCAGCATCTTCACCAGCAGGCCGGGGTGCTTAAGACCACCCCGGATCCGTGGCACCGCCATCCCGCCGCTGAGCAGCGCGTTCATCGCCTTTACACTGCCGAAGTGCAGCGTCAGGTCGGGCGACTCGCACAGCTCCTCGACAACCTCAAGCGAGCCGTTGTCGAAGTGCAGACAGGCGCCGATACGCGACTGGCCATCGGTGTCCGGACCCGGTTCACAGTCCGCGCTGAACTGGACGGTCGCCTTGACGTCCTTCCATGCCTTCGTGATGGCCGGGTCGTCGGCGAGAGGCACCTTCATGACGGGAAACGCCGCCCTGAAGAACAGCTTCGCAATCATTATTTCCCGGTCCATGTCAGACCTCATCATTCCAGTCTTCGTCTTCCTCGAACTCAACCTTCAGAAGCGCGCGTACCTGCTCGATGATCCCGTTGGCGTCCAGCTTGTAGTGGGCGTAGAGGTCCTCGGGATAACCGACCAGCGCGTACTCGTCCTGCAGGCCCGCCTTGGAGAAGGCACACCCCTTGCCGCTCTCGGCGATGACGTCCGCCACCGCGCTGCCGAGTCCACCCAGCACACTGTGTTCCTCGACGGTCAGGATGCGCCTGGTCTCGAGCACCGCCTTCATGATCGCTTCGCGATCGATCGGCTTGATGGTGTGCATGTTCAGGACGCGCACGGACAGGCCATCCATCTCTTTAAGGGACTTGGCGGCCTCGACCGCCTGCAGCACCGTGATGCCGCACGCGATGATGGTCAGGTCGGTTCCGGGATGAACCTCGACCGCCTTGCCGATCTGGAAACCGTAGTCTTCGTTTTCGTAGAACGGCGGTTCAAAGCCGCGGCCGATGCGGATGTACGCCGGCCCGGGCAGATCCTTGACCGCCCGCACCGCGTTCGCCGTTTCGATCCCGTCAGCCGGGACGACGACGGTCATGTTCGCGAAGCTGCGCATGATCGCCAGGTCCTCGGTGCAGTGGTGAGTGGTTCCGGCAGCGCCGAAACTCATTCCGCCGTGGGTCGCGATTATCTTGACCGGCAGGTTCTGATAGCAGATGTCGGTGCGGACCTGCTCACAGGCTCGCATGCTGGCGAACGCCGCGAAGGTGCTTGCGAACGGGATCAGGCCGACCTTGGCCATGCCCGCCGCGATTCCCATCAGGTTCTGTTCGGCGATGCCGACGTTGAAGAACCGTTCCGGCGCGTGCTTTTCGAAAATGGCGATGGCGGTCGACTTCGCCAGGTCCGCGGAAAGTCCGACGATTCGCGGGTCCTTGTCCGACAGATCGGAAAGGACGCGGCCGTAGATCTCGCGCGCGGTCATCGTCGCCGCGTCATAGCAGTTCCATGTGGTTCCAGTGGTCTGGCTGTTATCACTCATTGCTGCCCCCTTCCGCCGCGAAGATGGCGTCGTAGTAACGGTCAAGCGAGGCCAGTGCCTTCGCTTCGAGACCGGAATCGACCGCGCCGTAGTGCCACGGCACCTGCCCTTCCATGAAGTCGACGCCCTTGCCCTTGACCGTGTCGGCTATGATCGCAATCGGTTTATGGCCGTTCTTCCTGATTTCGGTCTGCGACTTCTGACCGCCATTGACCTTCAGATCCTGGTCCGCCACGGCAATGGCGCGTTCGATGGCGCCCGCCAGCGCGTCCAGATTGTGTCCGTCCACCGCGTGGACCTCGAAGCCGAATGCGGCCAGCTTGTCCGCGAGAGGCTCAATGCCCATCACGTCCTCGGTCTGGCCATCGATCATCAGGTGATTCCTGTCGATGATGGTGACCAGGTTGGTCAGCCGGTAGTGGGCGGCCGCCATCAGGGCTTCCCAGACCACGCCCTCGTTGCACTCCCCGTCGCCCAGCAGGCAGAATGTCTTGCTGGCCTTTCCCTGAAGGCGCGTGCCAAGTGCCATGCCAACCGCCATCGGGAGGCCGTGCCCAAGCGAACCGGTCGAGGCGTCGCACCCGCGGATACGGCGGGAATCCGGATGCATGCCGAATGGACTGCCGAACTTGTTGAACGTTCGGACATCCTCGAAATCAAAGAAGCCCCGACGCGCTAGAACCGGCACGTAGGCGACCGCGCCATGCCCCTTGCTGAGCACGAAACGGTCACGGTCTTCCCACTGTGGGCGTTCCGGATCGATGTTCAGATAATGGAAGTAAAGCAGGACAAGGATGTCCATGGAACTAAGTCCGCCGCCGATATGCGCGCCGCCGGAAAAGGCAGTGATATTGACGACATCCTTGCGCAGATCCCTGGCCCGCGCATGAAGGGCCAACCTCTGTTCCCTGGTGAGTGGCATGAAGAACACCTCCCGACTAGAATTGGGACAAAGCCGCCATATGCGGCGCTCGACGTTCAAGGAAAGGATTGCACAAAAAGAAAGGATTGCAACTCGATTTCGACGTGTTCCCACGCACCTGCGTGTCTTGACGGCAAGGAGAAGGTCATGGGTCAAACGAACTGCAAGACCGCCCTGGGTCGGTCAGGAATTCCGGGAATGGACTGGTGCCTGAACCCCTACGTCGGCTGCACGCACGGCTGCGTGTACTGCTACGCCTCGTTCATCGAGAAATTCAACGCGCGGCCCGAACCGTGGGGCACCTGGGCGGAACCGAAGTCCAACATCGCCAGGGTGCTGGCCGGCGAGCTGTCGAAGCCACGCTCCGGCAGGGTTCAGATTTCCAGCGTGACGGACGCGTACCAGCCGATGGAACGCAGGGCCGGGCTGACGCGCGAATGCCTGAAAGTTCTGGCCGGGTCGGGGCTGGAAGTGTCCATCCTTACGAAATCCGACCTTGTTACCAGGGATGCGGACATACTGACTTCGTTCGGGGGCTTGCTGGGCGACGGTTCGGTAAAGGTCGGCTTCAGCGTCTGCACGCTGTCGGATGAACTGGCGGCGCTGATCGAGCCGGGCGCGCCCCCGCCTTCCAGGAGAATGGCAGCCCTGAAGGCATTGTCCGCCGCCGGTGTTCGAACCTGGGTATTCATCGCGCCCGCCCTGCCCGGCATATCCGACACGCCGGAGGCCATCGACGCCATCCGCGCCGAGGCCCGTCGCAACGGCGCGTCCGAGGTTGACGTGGATCCACTGAACTTCTATCCCAACGCGGTCCGCGGCCTGCTGCGCGCGCTGTCACCCGCGGTGCCCGCATTGGCCGAGGCGGTCCGGGTCGCCGCCGCCAATCCAGGACGCTGGGCCTCCCGCTTCCATCGCTGACAGCCCGGCTCGTACCCCGAAATAATTCACCTGGGTGGACTTTCAGAAGACTCGATCCGTGAAAGGTAGTTAGTTCGTGGTGGCGGGAACCGTGCGGTTTACGGCCTTGCAGGCGGCTGCGTGACCCAGATCACAAGCCCTGTTGTAATACATCTCGGCGCTGGCCAAATCTATCGATCCACCGATACCGCCCGCGCACATGTTCGCCAGGTCGTAGCAGTCCTTGGCCTTATTGTCCTTACGGCAGGACACTTCCAGTCCGAGTCTGCTGGCGGAAGTCGCGACGCCCAGCACGCCGCCGCCACCCCAGATACCGCCGCAGCCAAGCCCGGCGATCGCCGATCCCGCAATCATCAAACCCGCGAGAATTGAAAGGGAAACATTCTTTCTGGACATTCGACCCCCCCGGACGACACGGCCGATTCGCCGCACCGCCACAAGACTGAAGCAAAAACGGGGAAACCTGACGGTCCCCGGGCCTTGACGAACC
>CAZNJW010000090.1:0-9981 GCA_964573455.1 uncultured Anaeromyxobacteraceae bacterium
GGGCGTGGACAGGAACAGTGGCTGGTGGTACCTTCCGCGTCCATGAATGCTGCCAAGAAAGCGTGGTTGTTCCTTTTTGTCGGGATCGTCGCCGCCAGTCAGTCCGGGAACATCGTGCGACTCTCGGATGCATCGCCGTTCGCCATCTCGGCTTGGCGTCTGGCAATCGCGTCGATTCTTCTTGCACCGCTTGCCGGCAGCAGCCTTGGACGGGTGGTGCGTCTGGGACGCTCGGACGCCGTCCTGCTGTTGTTGGCCGGCCTGGCTCTTGCGCTTCATTTCTTCGCCTGGATCGCGGCGGTGCAGCACACGACGGTGGCCAACGCGGCGATCTTTTTCGCTATCAATCCGGTGCTCACTTCCGTGGGCGGCTGGCTGTTTTTCCGCGAGCGCCCCTCTGCCAGGCTGGCGGTTTCGATCCTTCTCGGTCTTGTGGCCGTCATCTTCATCGGGGTCACGGACTTCGATGCGGACCCTTCCCGTTTCTATGGAAACGCACTCGCCGTCCTGGCGTCAGTGCTTTTCACCACCTACTTTCTGCTTGGGAAACGTGTTCGCAGGTCTGTTGACAGCGCGGCTTATGTCACCTGCGTGTACGGCGTCGGGGCGGCAGTCGCTTTCATCGTTCTCGGTTTCGCCGGTTCTCCCATCGTCGATTATTCCACACGGAACTGGGTCTGCTTCCTTCTGATGGCGCTCATACCCACGATGATTGGGCACACATCGATCAACCACGCCGTGGCGCACATTCACGCAGGTCGCATCTCGGCCGCCCTGCTGATGGAGCCTCTCACGGCCGGGATCGGCGCCGCCATCTTCTGGGGGGAAGGTGTGGGAGTCTACACGGTCGCCGGTTACGTCCTTATCTGTGCTTCGGTACTGATTCTGGTACTGGACCCGGCCGCAGGAGTCAGGCTCGCGCGCGGCAACGACACGCCCTAGTGAAGTTCATCCCAGCGTTTTCCGATACCAGGTTGTGCCACAAGGGGCACGGTCAGAGTGGCTGCGGCCTCCATCTCTTGAACCAGTGCGTCCCGTGCCGCCTCGACATCCGCGTCGTCGACCTCCAGCACCAGCTCGTCGTGGACCTGCAGCACTATGTCGGCGCGCAGACCCTGGGCGCGAAGCCGCCTGTCCAGTCTGACCATCGCAATCTTGATGATGTCGGCAGCGGTTCCCTGAACAGGCATATTCAGCGCCATCCGCTCGGCCGCTGTCCTGAGCTGATGGTTCGCGGAGTTGATGTCGGAAATGCGCCGCCGCCGTCCGAACATCGTGGACGAGTAGCCGGTCGCGCGTGTCGTTTCGACCGCGTTGGCCATGAACGTTCTGATTCCCGGGAAGGCATCGAAGTACTCGTCGATTATCTGCTTCGCCTCGCGCTGGCTGATCTTCAGATCCCCGGCCAGACGGAATGGTCCCATCCCGTACAGCAGTCCGAAGTTTACGACCTTCGCGATGCGCCTCTGTTCGGACGACACATCGCCGGACACATGAAAAACTTTACGAGCGGTTTCGGCGTGAATGTCCCTGCCTGCCGCGAAGGCGTCCGCCAGATACCGGTCCTGCGCGAAGTGCGCCAGGACACGTAATTCGATCTGGGAATAGTCGGCAGAGACGAAGGTTCGTCCGGCCGGCGCCAGGAAGGCATGCCTGATTTGGCGTCCCGCCTCGGTCCTGATGGGGATGTTCTGAAGATTGGGATCCGATGATGACAGCCTGCCCGTCGCGGTCACCGTCTGATTGAACGATGTGCGGATCCGTCCGTCGGCAGGGTCGACCAGCCCGAAAAGCGCGTCGGCGTATGTGCCTTTCAGCTTGGCCAGGCTTCGGTACTCGAGCACCAGTGCCGGTACTGGATGCAACCCTGACAGTTCTTCGAGCACCTTAACATCTGTCGAGTATCCGGAAGCCCTCTTCCTGCCGGTCGGAAGGCCCAGACGATTGAAGAGAACGTCCGCGAGCTGTTTCGGTGATGCGGGGTTGAAGGCCACCCCCGCCGCATCCATGATTCGCTTTTCGACCGTCCGAAGTTCCTCGCCAAGCGTCCTGGAAAGGACTGAAAGCGAGTCCGTGTCAACCAGTATCCCTTTCATTTCCATTCTGGCGAGCAGCGCCGCCAGGGGAATTTCGACCTCGCGAAGCAGGAATCCCAGGTCGTCGCCGGAAGCGGCCTCTCGAAGCGCCGCCGACGCCAGTTTGGAACCTGTAACGAGCATGGCAAGCGAGTCCGGAGAGCAGTCAGCCGCGTCGATGAACGACCCGACCGTCCGTTCGATTACTTCCGGCAGCGCGAAACGTCCGCCTTCCGCGTCCAGAAGATATGAGGCCAGAATCGGGTCGAAGCGTGGCGCAGGTGGAGTCAGTCCAGCAGTGGCAAGCGTCTTTGTCAATTCCTTGTAGCCCGCTCCATTCCAGTCGGAAAGCAGCGCCATCAGAGCATCGGGGGCGTGCTTGACGGCATCGTCCAGACTGAAAACGACACACCTGCCATCCGGATGCAACGCGGCCGCCATCGGGTCGGGCCAGCCACGGAAGGCGATATCGCAGTTCGTCCCCGTCAGGCCGCGTAATACGGCGCCAAGATCCTTTCCGTCAGGGACCGTCAGATGGACGTGTTCGGTCTGGCTGACCGGAACCTCGGCGGGCGCGGCCGCGGAAAAGAGGTCCAGTTCGGCGTCGGGCGGCGTGACGGGGCGGGTGGTGGGGCCAAGCTCGGCCAGCAGTTTGCGGAACTCCAGTTCCGTGAACAATTCTGCCAGCGCTTGACGGTCCGGCTCGACAATCCTCAGATCCTCGATCTGGACTTCCACGGGCACATTTTCCTCGAGCCTGACCAGTTCCAGTGAAAGCCTTCCATCGGCCGCATGTTCTGTCAGGGATGCTTTCGCGCGGTTCGGAAGCTGTTCGATTGACGCGATGATGTCCTCGAAGCCGCCGAATTTATTGATCAGCTCCGTGGCGCCTTTTGCTCCGATGCCGCTGACCCCCGGGACGTTGTCCGAGGAATCGCCCACCAGCGCGAGAAGGTCCCGGACATGCTCGGGGTAAACCCCCATTTTTTCCCGCACGGCCTCGCGGTCGTACGTCTTGTCCTTCATCGGGTCATGCACAAGAACCTTGTCCGATACCAGTTGAAGCAAGTCTTTGTCGCCCGATTCGATGACCACGTCGATCCCCTGAGCGACGGCACGCGCGGCAAGGGTCGCAATCACGTCGTCGGCTTCGTAGTCCGGGACCGCCAGAACCTTGAACCCCATGGCCGCGGCCAGTTGTGGAACGTATTTGAACTGGGAGGCCAGTGCCGGCTCGGTCTCGGGTCGGTTCGCCTTGTACTGTTCGTACATCCGGTTTCTAAACGTCTCCCGTCCGACGTCCAGGACCACCGCACAGTGGGTCGGTCTTGTGTCCGCGATGAATTTTTTCAGCATCGAGGCCAGTCCGAAGATCGCGTTTGTCGGCTGTCCGCGACTGTTCGTCAGCCCCCTGATGGCATGGAAAGCGCGGTGGACCAGTCCGCTTGCATCGATCAGGTACAAGGTCATCTTGTTGTCCCCTTTTGCCAGCCTGACGAGATTATCACACGGAAACGGATGACCGGATCGATCGTGGAAGAAGGATGGAACCGTGGGTTCTATTCGGTCTTGCAGTTCGCGGTCACGCCGAAGATCAATCCGCTTGCACCGTCGGCGCCCTTGTTTGAGACCCCGGCTCCGCCGTATCCGCCGGTTCCTGCGTAAAGAAGCCCGCCGAGTTCATTGTCCGTGCATGTCGGCTTGGAGGCGTTTCCCACGATGTAGATCGGGAAACTGGAACCGCCTGGGCCGCCGCCGCCGCTGCCGGCATCGCCGCCCTTGCCGCCGTTGCCACCGCGGGCACCCGCCCCGGCGCCGTCTGCCGTATCGGATCCGCCGTCACCGCCCTGGCCGCCGGCACCGCCGGTGCCTGCCGCTCCGCCCACTCCGCCGTTGCCGCCGAAATTCGACTTGATCGTGTTGTTCAGCACCTGCGGGCTGGACTGCACCAGGAACAGCCCGAATGAACCGCCGCCGCCCTGGCCGCCTGTGCCGGCCGTGCCGCCGCATCCACCACCGCCACCGCCACCACCCGCGCCTCCGGCAGAGTGACATTCCCAACTGAAGATGGTCTCGTCGTCGTCACCACCACCGCCGCCACCACCGCCGCCGCCCTTTCCGTGGGTTCCATCGGTACCGTTGGCACCCGACGAGGGAATCCAGAGTCCACCGGCGTTCACCTCGCCCGTGGCCAGACCACCGGAACCATCGGGGCCTTTGGTGCCGGCCGCGCCCGCGCCGCCGGGATTGCCGGACATACTGACGTCATACGCGCCGCTGCCGCCGTATCCACCCGAGTTGAGGCCTGCGGTTCCGCTGAATCCAGGGTCGCCGAAGTCACCGCCCCTGCCACCCATTCCGCCGGTCATGTTGCACGGGCTGGACCCGCCGGGGCCCGGTTTCATGTTTTCCTCGAGGTTGAACACGGTGCAGACGCACAATGCGCACTTGAAGTAGGCAAAAGCGTCCGATCCCCTTGTTCCGTTGTTGCCCGGCTGACCGTTGGTCCCGAAGGTGCCGTTCCGTCCGTCCATGCCGTTACCGGCCTCGATGACATTGTTCGAGATGATCAGGTCGCTGTCGCAGCCCGACACGTGCATTCCGTACGACGAGCCCGAGGCCTGGGCCGAGCTGACCGTCTTGATGTTGAACCCGTCGAATACGGTCGGTTCCGTGATGTCCTTTGCAATGACCGAGCGAACGGCAAGCGTCTCCTGGCCGTTCCAGGTGATCGTCGTCACGTTCGTCTTGAAGTTTCGCAGCCAGCCGTTTCCGGAGTCGTATCCGCCGTACACGCTCACGCCGTTCAACAGGTTTACCTGCTCCTGATAGTTGCCGGCCGCGACGTACACTTCGGGTATGGGATTCTTCGACGCGGCGAATGCCATGGCCGCGTTGATCGTCGCGAACGGATGTAGAATGTCGCCAAGGAAGTTCTCGTCGTCGCCGCCGATCATCACGAAGACACCAGTTTCCACGTCGCCGTCGATTCCGTCGCAGTCCGCGTCAATGAACTCGGGATCGGGGTGGTCAATCGGCGACTGAAACAGGCATTCGTATTCGCAGCCGTCGTCCGGCGAGTTGTTCAGATTGACGAATCCCTTGAGGCATCCGCCCATCGTGCATTCGCTGTTCGTGCAATCGGCGGTGGCGTTCGGGAAGAAACACCTGTTCTCGCAGTCGCCGCAATGGTTCGGGTCGCTGGTGTAGTCGGCGTCGGACGCGCATTCGCAGTGGCCGCTGGTCGGGATGCACTGTTTCGAAGTCTTCGTGCCTTCAACGTTCGTTACCTCGACGCAGTCGAAATCGATCGGAATCACTTCGCACAGAGGGTCGTCAAGGCATTCGGCCTCGGTCTTATCGCCGTCGAACGTGCAGTTGCCGGCCATGTCGCATTCCTTGATCCTGACCTTGGATTCGCAGCTGGCCGCTGTATCGCATGACTTGTGACAGTATTTCTTGGTTCCGTTGAACACGCACATCGCGCCCGCCGACTGGCAGTCGCTGTCGAATTCGCATTCGCGGTCGCATAAAGGATTGTAAGTCGGCCTGCAGATGTAGGTCGTGTCCGCACCGCCGAGGTTGATTTCCTGGCATTTCCATCCGTCCGGGCAATTGTCGTAACAGGTCATCGTGCAGCGATAGTAGTTTTCGCCAGGCATCGCTATGCAGAAATTGCTGGCGCAATCGGGGTTTTCCTCGCAGATGCAGCCGAATCCGTAAGGCATCTCGGCGCATGGATCGACCATTGTGTCGACGTTCCCGTCGTCGCTGCCCTGATCAGTCGTCACGACGTCCGGGCGCGTGTCGGGCATGCCGTCGTCCTCGATCGCCTCAAAGGTGTCGAGTTGGACCGGAATATCGGACTTCACGTCGTCGATGTCGGTGCCCGGCTCGGTGGTCGTGCACCCAGCGACTACCATTGATGACAACAAAACGAACAATATTGAATAGTTACGGAACATAGCCGTTTTCTCCGCGAATCTAGCCTGATTCTAGTTAAAACAGGGGTCTCTTGGCAAGGATTCCACTGGAATCTCAGGGCTATTTGTCGTGGCATCCTGCCCGCCGCCGACATTCATGGACATCGGGGGCGGACGTTGTGATAAATTCACGTCCGCCGTGGCCTCCGCCCGGCAGGAGGAAGGTGATGGCGGACAAGACGTTCAAGATGTTCGATCCGGCCGATCTAGGCCCCGAATCGATCATCGGCGGCGAGGATCGGATTGGCCTCGACATCGTGCCGAAGCACTTCGATCAGTTCGAGCGACTCGTTCTGGCGTCACGTCCGGCTACCGTTGAGCGTTTCAGACAGGCGTCCGAAGGCCGACCCATAGTCATCGAGGTTGGCTCCGGTCGCGGGCGCTTCCTGACGGCGATGGCCGCGGCCATGCCCGATGCGGTCTGTCTTGGCCTTGAAACCGGACTCTCACTGTGCGGAGACTGTCTGAACCGCGCTGCCGGGATGGGACTGGACAACCTGTTCATGGCCTGGGGAGACGCCAGGCGGACCATCCCGATGCTGGTCAGGCCAGGAACCGCCGTCAGCGCGTTCCTGATGTTCCCCGATCCCTGGTGGAAGAAGCGGCACGCGAGTCGCCGTCACGGGCCATTGATGGGAACATCCATATCGGATGCTCTGGCGCCCGGATCCCGGCTCGTGCTCAAGAGTGATGTTGAACCGTACCTGGCCGTGATCGTCCAGGCCTTCATGTTCACCGGAAGGTACCGGTTGGAGCCTGACCCTCTGGGCCTGGTTCAGGGGTTGCCGCACACCGATCGCGAAGTCAGGCTGCTGGCGTCGGACACCCCGGTGTTTACAGCGGTGTTGACCACGATTTAGTATTGAAATTTCGAAGACTTGTCCGGTCCGCGCCTGCGGACCATCGCATCGTGGAGGTATTTCGATGCCCGGAATAGTGAACTCCGTCCTGATGGCCGTGCTGCTCGTCGCCGCGATGACGATGTTCTTCATCACGATGGCGGGGCGGGTGCGCGTGATGGTCGCGGGCCGACCGGACAATCGGTTTGACCATCCCTGGCGGCGCTTTGTCAATATGATGAGGATTGCTTTCGCCCAGAGCAGGATGTTCAAGGAATTCGGCCCAGGACTGATGCACGCCTTCATCTTCTGGGGTTTTCTTATCCTGCTCTTCCGGTCTGCCTCGCTGATCGGACGTGCCTGGGCCCCCGAGTGGTCGTCCTGGACGCTCTTCTGGTTTTCGGAAGGTCTGGACGGTTGGTACACCTTTTTGAAGGACATCACCGAGCTGGTGGTGCTTGTCATGATCGCATGGGCCACCTGGCGCCGCATCGTGACCCGGCCGAAGCGGTTGGCGAATTCCTTCAGCGCGTTCCTGATTCTCGGGTTCATCGCCTTTCTGATGCTTTCCGATTTCGTTTACGATGGCGCCAGGTTCGCCATGCTGAGCATCGGCGGCGCGGTGCCGGAAGCGGCTCGACACGCGCTTGACCTTGAGATGGCTCATTCTCCTGTCGGCCGGGTCGTCGCCGGGTGGTTTTCGGGTGCTTCCGCAGGCGCGCTGAACGTGGTCTGGCAGGTCTTTTACTGGGCACATGTGACGGTTCTGCTGGTATTCCTGAACGAGCTGCCTCTTGCCAAGCACTTTCACGTCATCCTGGCCATCCCGAACGTGTTCTTTTCGCGTCTGACGCACCCGGGCGCCATAGAGCCAATCAAGGACATCGAGGAACAGGAGACCTTCGGCGTGCTTCGTCCAACCGAACTGACCTGGAAGCAGATCATGGATGGCTTCTCCTGCACCGAGTGCGGGCGGTGCACGGTAAACTGTCCAGCCTTCAATACTGGAAAGGCGCTCAGTCCCAAGCAGCTCATTTGCGACATGCGCGACTTCGTCAAGCTTCACGAGAAGGACATCCTGAAGGGCGTCGACCTTGGAGATCCGCTTCGCGCCGAGGGCAAATCGTTGGTCGATGCCATCCGCGAGGAGGTGATCTGGCAGTGCACCACGTGCCGTTCGTGCGAAGAGCAATGTCCGGTAACCATCACGCATGTCGACAAGATTGTGGGCTATCGCCGCTATCTCACGCTGATGGAAGCCGCCATGGCCCCCGAGTTGGCGACGTGCCAGAAGAATCTCGAGAACAAGTCCAACCCGTGGGGTCTTTCATCTGGCGAACGCGGTTTGTGGATGGTATCGGAACTCGGTGTGCCCCTGCTGTCCGACAAGCCGGATGCGGAGTATCTCTTTTTCCTGGGCTGCTCGGCCGCCTACGACGATCGCAGCAGGAAGGCCGCCCGCGCTTTCGTGAGACTGATGCAGGCCGCCGGCGTTGACTTCGCCATCCTCGGGCCCGAGGAGGGCTGTTGCGGAGACCCGGCCAGGAGGCTTGGCAACGAGTACCTGTTCCAGACTCAGGCACAGGCCAACATCGAGGTCTTCAATTCCTACAAAGTGAAGAAGATCGTCACGATGTGCCCGCATGGCTTGAATACCATCCGTAACGAGTATCCTCAGTTCGGCGGAAACTTCGAGGTCCTGCATCACTCGGAGCTGCTGGCCCGACTGGTCGCAAGCGGCGCGTTGAAGCCCGCTACCTCCGGCCAGTCAACCGGTCGCGCCGTGTTCCATGACTCCTGCTATCTTGGAAGGTACAACGACATCTATGAACAGCCGCGCGCGGTGGCCCGTGCCGCTGGCCTCGAACTGGTTGAGGCAGTGAACAGCAGAAAGCTGGGCATGTGCTGCGGAGCAGGTGGCGGCATGATGTTCAGGGATGAAAAGGAAGGAACCAGGGTGAACCGGCTCAGGGTCGGACAACTTGTCGAGACTGGGGCGGAAAAGATCGTTTCAGCCTGTCCGTTCTGTCTGGTGATGTGCCGGGATGGTGTCAACGAAGAGGGCCTTGAGGGAAAGGTAACAGTCAGCGACATCGCCGAGGTGCTTGCGGAACGCCTTCAGTCCTGAGTCCCGTCCCGTCTCGCACCGTCGAGCAATCCCGAGAGCGACGGCAGACAGATAAGCGCCAGCGCCGTCCTGATGAAGACCATCGACGTGGTCGCGCTTACCGAAAAGGCGTCGATCGCGGCAAGCGAGCCTGACGCAGCTGGCGTGAAAGGTGCGAAAAACACCCGCATCAGGATCAGGGTTGGGCCGATTCCGGCCACCGTTATCGGAAGGACGCAGGCAAAGCTGTCAATCGGGAAGAATCTGGCGAACACATCGATTGGTATCGCCAGGTTGAATGTCGAAAGCATCAACAGGTCGCCGGCTGCGTCGGAAAAGAGCAGCACGGCCCTTAGCCCCAGCACCAACAGCAGCGAACGCGCGTCGAGGGCCCGGAAAGTGTCCAGGAGACCACTCAGGAATCCAACCGGTTTCAAAGCACCGCGTGAGAGTGTGACCATGATGATTGGAGCCAGAATCCCACCAATCCCGGCGATCATCAACGGACTGAAAGCGTCCGGCGATTCGGGAAGTCCGCCGACCGCCAGCCCGGTCACGAGCGGGATACCCAGAATGAAAAGATCGAAAACGTTCAGTGCCAGCAGCGGACTGACCAGAGTCTGCCAGCGTGCATTTCTGTCCTTTCCGGCGGCCACGGCGATCAGGATCAGTCCGAGGTTGTAATTGACGAAGCCGAACAGGTACGAAGCCGCCCGGATTGCGACCAGACGACCGAACGGCAGCCCAATCCCCGTTTTGTGCAGGAGCACACCGACCCCTGCCGCGTCGAGCAGCAGGTGCGCGAGGCTGAATATCACGGCCAGGCCGAGGAAGGAGGTGACGTGCGCGCGTTCGAGCGCGTCTCCGAATGCGGAGAAATCGGTCGTTACGAGCACCCAGGCAACCAGCGCCGTGGTCACGACCCAGGCTAGGACCCGAAGCGTGAGCCTGGTCCAGCGCGGTCTCGTCATCTTCTT
>CAZNJW010000091.1:0-3288 GCA_964573455.1 uncultured Anaeromyxobacteraceae bacterium
ACTGAGCCAACGGCGGCTCCGGATTCGACGCACCATCCGCAACATCCCTGACCAATGGACAACGGCGTCCATTTCCCTCCGGCCCGCGGCCGGGAGGAGATGGGCGCCGTTCCTTTTCGGGCTCGCGTGGGGAATAGGTGAGGGGGGCAACCAGATCAGGTTCCGGGTCGCGGTGTTTGGAACCGGGAAGTGCATCGAACGTGTGATCGAGGTGTCGCGGGCGCGCGCAATCGGGATTCTTTCCGGGGTCGTGGACGACTATCTTGACGACCGGAGGCTGCTGGAGTGCCTGCCATTCAAGCTGGTTGACCGGATTGTGACTTCGTTGGGATCGGACGATTTTGACTACGAGAAAGCCGCTAACCGGATTCGTGCGGGAATCGAGGAAGGCTTTGCTGGTTCCAGCAGACTGTACTTCCCGGGTCGGGCCGAGCTGCTGATGAAGGATCTTCTTCAGGTTCCGGACGATCTGCGCGACGTCCTGACGAAGCGGTATGGCGGGATTCTGGACCTGCTAGGTCTGTTGGAAGCTTCCGGGTCGGAAGGAGGTGACGCCAGTGATTGAAGTCTCCTCCAACACTCAGGTATCGTTGTCGTCCGTGTTGAAGACGCATGCCGTTATCGAGGCCTCGGCCGGTACCGGCAAGACATGGACAATCGAACGCCTCGTTGAGCAGATTCTTATTGATTACGATGATGTCGGGCTTGACCGCGTCCTGCTGGTCACGTTTACCGAGAAGGCGGCGGGCGAGCTGCGCGAGCGGATTCGCAAGCATATCGAGGCCAGGCTGTCTCAGGTGGAGGAGCCTGTTCGACGCAGGTTGGCCGCGGCGCTGGATGACTTCGACATCGCGTCGATATTCACGATACACGGCTTCTGCAACCGTGTTGTGAAGGAATTCGCCTTCGAGAATCATCGTCCGCTCGACCTTGAACTGGGTGATGACAGTCAGTTGTCCAACAGGATCGTTAACCGGATCATCCGTGAGGACTGGCCCAAGGCACCGCCAGGACTGGTCGGTTCGGTCAGCAGGGTTGCCAGTGCGGTCAAGCGGATTTCGGGGGCTATCGCCGCGGGTCACACATTCGAACCGGAATTTGATGGCGACATTTCAGTCTGTCGAAACACTGCTGACCTGATCGTCTGGTCGGCCAGACGACACCGCGTTCTGATCGAGGAAGAGTTTCGACGGTCTTCCACGCTTTCTTTCGATCGCATGGTGTCCTATGTCAGGGACGCTGTCATGAACCCCGGACCGTCCGGTCAGTCACTGTGCCGGATTCTGCGCGATCGTTATCAGTTCGCGATGGTCGATGAGTTTCAAGATACCGATGAGGCTCAGTGGGACATATTCCGGCGCGTCTTCGTGGAGGGGCCGGGACCCAACAGGCTTATTGTGGTCGGCGATCCCAAACAGGCGATCTACGGTTTCCGCGGTGCCGACGTGCTGACTTACATCAAGGCCGTGGACACGATATGCGATCCTGTCGTCGGTGGCAGAAAGTACAGGCTCGACACGAACTACAGGTCGCTTCCGCCCCTGGTCGACGGGTTCAACGCGATGTTCAGTGGTGGCGACTGGTTCAGGCAGCCAGCCTCCGACATCATCAACATCGATTACGACCGGTCGGGAACGCCTTCCGGATCCGGGGTCAGATCGGTTGAACTGGTTGCCGATGATTCAGGTCGCGCGCCGATTGTCGCGATGGAATTCAACACCGAGTCCGAGTACTCCGAGATCGCCGGACTGCGCGCGGTTGTCAGGGCAGCATCGGGAAACCGGAAAAAGTCACCGGAAGTCATTGAACAGGTTGCCGCGGCGCGAGAACGAATGGATGAACTCACTCTGTCGGCGGACGAAGCCCTTCACCGATGGCTGTCTTTCGTGTGCGACGAGATCCTGTATCTTTGCCGGGACTCTCGAATACTGCTGTCCGAGAAGGTCGATGGCGTTGGCCGCGTCAGCCGCAGGCTGAATTTCGGGGATATCTGCATCCTGTACAGGAAGTTGCCGGAAGATCGACATGTGATGCGCGCCCTCAGACGCATGGGCATTCCATGCAGCCATTACAAGCAGAAAGGGCTCTATCAGGGTCAGGAGGCGACGCATCTTCTTGCTCTTCTGAAGGCGCTTGACGGTGTCGGAACAGTGGGCGGTCAGGCGCGACGCGAGGCGATGCTGACCCGCTTTTTTGTGACTGGCGAACAGATCGGCGAAACATCCACCGACAGGATTCACGCCCCAGGGGTCGTGGCTGGTACAAGGGCTGAGCAACTGCTTGCCTCGTGGTCGCGCATGTGCCGTGAAAGAAGATGGCCAGCGTTCTTCGAGGCGATCCTTCATGATACCGGGCTTCTGGCGCGCGAGGCGATGCAACCCGATGCGGACAGAAGGATCACCAACTGGCGACAGGCGTGTTACGAACTGGCTCGCGAGGCTTCGGCCGGGTCGCTGTCCCTGCCGGCACTGATTTCGTCGCTCGAACGTCGCCGCATGGGTGATGCCGGGGACGAGGACTCGGACCTGCACCGGATCGAGACGGACACTCCCTCGGTTCAGGTGATGACGATGCACGCCTCCAAGGGGCTCCAGTATCCTGTGGTCTTCTGCTTTTCGGGGCTGACCGGAAGCAGGAGGGACACCTCGCTGGTAACCGGGTGTTATCGGGACAAGCGCCGCCACCACGTAATCAAGGTGGATTCCGAAAATCTGCCCGACGGCTGTTACGTGGATGACGACACGGCCAGGCTCTACTACGTGGCGATGACCAGGGCAAGGTTCAAGTTATACCTGCCGACCAGGTGGATCCCCAAAAAGAAGTCCGATGCGCCGATCCACACGATTATCGATGGCGCGTGGAACAGGTTGAGTATGTCGGCCGAACAGGGCGTGGTGTGGAGCAGGATCGACTTCCGGCAGAATCTTGTCTGCAAAAGGGCTGATGACCTGGTGCCGGACTCGCCCATCGTACTGCACCTGGATGAGGAGTTGCCGCCTCTGCCGGATCTGACGCCGGTTGCGCCACTGGAACTGGCGTCAAGATTGAAGTGGATAGACTCCTACACGTCGCTGAGCAGGAGGGCTGGCGTCGGCCGGAGCGCTCCGGTCGAGTCAGCTGTCGACGGCAGGTCGCTGCGTGACGACGATTCCGACGAGGAGGATGCCGCTCCGATGGTGCTTCTTCGGGGCGGGAAGATCACGGGATCCGCTTTTCACGAAGTGATGGAGGCCATCTCGGCGCGAACCGTCGTCAGCGGTTCAGTGCTTGATTTTGGTGGCCTTGCCG
>CAZNJW010000091.1:3388-9855 GCA_964573455.1 uncultured Anaeromyxobacteraceae bacterium
CTTGACTGAGGCCGGAACCACTTCGGTTGACCTGACGGGCTTTCCCGGATTCGCCGTCGCCTGCGGAAATCGGAATCTGCCGTTGTACACACGGGCCGTTGAACAGGGGCTGGTGTCCGTCGCCGACGTGTTGACGATAAGGGATATCCTGATCAGGGCCGGCGGTCAGGAAAGCCTGGAACCTTGCGGGCACTGCCTGTTGATAGCACTGTTTGCGATCGTTGGCCGCGGCAGCACCTGTCTTCCCCTTGACGCAACCAGGCTTTCAAAAGAGTTCGCGGCGTTTTGCGCCGGTGAGCACGAATCTATGGCGGCCTCGGCCGTTGCCATGATCAAGTCTGGTATTCCGCTGCTTCGAGGTGATGGCGGGCCCTGGCCACTGGTGGTGTCGGAAGACAGACTCTATTTTTCGCGTGTTTTCGACAGTGAGTCCTCGTTGCGACAGAGGCTGGCGTCACTGGTCGCTGCCGGGGATTCGGAGCTTGTGTGCGATGCCGGGGATCTTTCCGGGATTATCAACACAGCGTCGATCGGCGCGGCAGGCGGCCGTGATCTGAACGCGCTGCAGAAACTGGCGTTGTTTCTGGCACTCAGAAAGCGGTTTCTGGTGGTGTCCGGTGGCCCGGGCACTGGCAAGACGGCCATCCTGGGCGCGATCGTCAGGGCGTTCATCCAGGCCGGGGTGTCCCCGTCGGACGTGTTGCTGACGGCGCCGACCGGTCGAGCCGCACGCAGAATGGGCGAGCTTCTCGACGCGTCCCTGAACCCGGGAGCAGCGGTCGCTGTCGAAGGGTCACCCGGGATGCCTGCCGTGCATACGATTCACGCGGCGCTCGGGTACAACCCGTCTCGCGGGACGTTCAGGCACACGGAATTCAATCCGCTGCCGTACAGGCTGGTCGCCTGCGACGAGGTGTCGATGGTGGACGTCGGCGTGATGGATTCGTTGCTGGCGGCGGTTCGTGACGACGCGACGGTCGTGATGCTGGGTGATCGGGATCAGCTGCCATCCGTGGATGTGGGCGCCGTGCTTGGAGATCTGGTCGGGTCGATCCAGGCTCCCCAATATCGATCCGCGACACTGGACGCGGCGCGGGCGGCTGGTATCACCGTGGACGGACTGCCTGTCGGGGAAACGGCGATGGCCGATCGACTGGTTCTGCTTCGCGATTCATACCGGACGACGGGGGACGTGCTGACGCGGGCCGGGCGTGTGAACCGGGGCGACAGACGTGCGTTCGTCGGATGTGAGGTGTCCGTATTGGACCGGGCGGAAGATGCCTTTGACTGGGGCGCTCCAGGTGCGGCGTGCAGGGTCGTGGACAATCTGGATCGATTTCCCGGAGGTCTTGATGGACTTCTCAGGAGCTGGATCGACTGGTGGTATTCTGGATTGTCCTTTGTCGCCCGCGGACGAACCGGTTTTTTCCGGGATGTGCTGGCCGCCTTCAGGGGACTGTTGATTCACGCGGAGCCGGACGCCTCGGACGAGGCAGTCGTTATTGAATGCCTGTCTCTCCCGGCCAGGGGCAGAATCCTTTGTGCACTGCGGGATGGCTCGCGTGGAGCCGCTGGCGTGAACCAGGCGATCCGGCAGATAGTCGGATCCGGCAGCGGCCTGTATCCAGGCTGTCCTGTCATGGTCACCAGAAATTCCCGGCGGCACAACCTGTTTAACGGTGACACCGGCATCGCTCTTGCCACCGATTGCGGGCTGAGGGCATGGTTCATGTCCGGGAAAAGACCGGTCAGCGTTCCCGTCGACGGCGATCTGGAGCTTGTGCCCGCGCATGCCGTGACGATCCATAAAAGCCAGGGATCCGAGTACGATAACGTGCTGGTGATACTGCCGGAATCCGACAGTCGTCTGCTGTCACGCGAGCTGATCTACACCGCCATGACGCGCTCCAGAAACAACGCATGGATCGTGGGCCGTCAGCCAGTTATCGAGTCCGCCATCGCGAAGAGAATCGAGCGTTATTCGGGAATTGACCTTGGCGATACCGCGGGCGTCGCCGACGGACGGGGCGGTCAGCAGTCGGACGACGAATCGTCGAAGTTGATCTGATCCGGGAACAACTGGTCACAGTTCACCGAGTCGCAGAATCCGTCGCCAATCCATCCGCATGGGTTTGCCGCAGCGCAGGTACACGGCGTGTAGAGCATTTCGTCGCATTGTGCCGTCACCCCCGAGGCATTACCGCAGTTCCAGTTTTCGCATGAGCAGGATGCCTGCGTCGGCGACTGTTCGTCGACCGAGTACTGATAGCACCAATCGTCGGTGATGAGTGTTGCCCCAAGGTCGGAACACCAGTCCACGCAGTCTGTCGAGACCATCACTCCCGACTCGCAGGAACATGTTCCGCCCTGGTTGTCGCAGAATTCACCGAATGACGAAGTCGTACAGGTTCCGGCGCAGTCGCAGTCCCAGGTTTCGGGGAAGAAGTCGTCCGGATAAGCGATCTCGCACAGCTTGTCGCAGTAGTCGTCGTGCTGCCATCCGCAGGGGTCGGCGGCCGAGCAAGTGCATGGGGTATAGCGAAGATTGGTGCACTGCTGCGTTACCAGTGCGGATTGTGTGCAGTCGAAGTCGCAGACGCAGTAGGATCCCTCGGGTTCCGACAGGCAGGAATCGCCGATCATCCCGTCATTGTTGCAGACCGTGGAACAGACGTACTCAGTCCAGGTGCCGGTCTGCGAACACTGGCACACCCGCCCGGCGGCGCTGCAGAACATTTCGTCCACGCCGTACGTGCACGATCCGGTGCAGTCGGGGAAGTTGACATCAGGTGGATCCGTTATGTCGACAGGATCGGCGGTGTCGACAGGATCGGCGGTGTCGACTGGATCGGCGGTGTCGACTGGGGTGGTGTCTTCATCCGGTACATGACTATCCTGAACCGCGTCTTCGCCCGTGTTGGTGTCATCGATGCCTTCGTCGGTCGACTGCCCCGGGTCAACCGTACCCTGGTCGGTTCCGCCACCCTCGTCGACGGCGCCAGGATCCTGTGTGCCTGGGTCGTCCTGTCCCGGATCCATGCCCTGGCCGGGATCGGAAGTCCATTGATCCAGGTTTATCGAGTAGTCCCGGCCGCCCGAGTCTCCGACCTGATTCGTGTCCTCGCCTGCCGTGTCGAACACGATGATTACGTCGAAGAAGCCGGAGCCCTGATCCTCTTCATCGCCATCGCCACCGCACCCGGCGGTCAGAAGTGTGGACAGTAAAGCGAGACACATGACTGGTCTGCGAAACATCGGCACCCCCCGTCTGCGGCGTCGAGCGGCATGGAACGGCCCACGCGCCGAGATCATATTTGATTGCTTATTGTTGCAATGTGTCGGGGTTTACCGCAAGGGGTAATCTTGGTGTGACAAATCAGTTTGTCAGTACGTTGGAGCAGATCCGCCGGCGGACTTACATGCCAGCGCAGTCAGTGGCCGTGTCGTCGAACACGGTCAGTTCGGGGAACAATTCCTGGCACGACGGGGTATCGCAGTATTCTCCGTCGGCGGCCCACTGGCAGGGGTCGGCGGCGGCGCAGGTGCATTCGGTCAGTCCGTAGTAGCACTGGTTCTGGACCTGCTCGGAATCCGCACACGAGAAGTTGATGCAATTGCAGAAGGGACCGTAATCGCTTTCGAGACAGGCCTGTTCCGCGAGCTCGCCGCCCATGGACTCGCACATCGCCGCGCAGTCGTCCTTGGTCCTGACGCCGACGCCGTCCTCGTCATCGTCGACACAGTAGCAGGGCGCGGCGTTTTCGTCGCAGAATGGGGCCATCGCCTCGGGATCGCAATCGCCCTCGCAGAGGCAGTCGGCCGGTTCCTCGAAGAAATCTTCCGGGAACGTGGTGGCGCAGAATGAGTCGCAGTATCCATCACCCTGCCACGAACACGGATCCGATGCTGCGCATGTGCACGGTGTGTAAACCATGTCTTCGCACTGGCCTGTGACTAAGGCGGCCTGGGTGCAGTCGTAGGTGCAGTTGCAGTTCGGGCCGTCTTCGCCGGCGATGCACTGATCGCCGATCATGTTTGCCTCGGAGCAGGCTTCGCCACAGACGACAGCATGCCAGACGTTGTCGTCGCCGCAGACGCAGATCGACAGGCCGTCTTCCAGGCACCAGAGAGTGTCGGTGCCGGCGACGCAGGCGCCTTCGCAGTTGACGGGGAGCACCGTGTCGGTCGTTGACGTGTCCTCGGGGGTGTCCGTGTCCGGGTCAACGTTGGTGTCCGGATTGACGTTGGTGTCCGGATTGACGTTGGTGTCCGGATTGACGTTGGTGTCCGGATTGACGTTGGTGTCCGGGTCGACTTGGGTGTCCGGATTGACGTTGGTGTCCTTGTCGACGATGGAGTCGGGCGTCGTCGTCTGGTCGCGGTCGCCGTTGTCCGGGTTCACCACGAGTTGATCCTGATCGATGGTATCCTGACCCGTAATGGTGTCGGTGTTGTTGCCATCGTCGGTGTTGCCTTCACCATCGCCACACGCCACGAGCACGAGCGCGGCCGAGATGAACGCGAGAGTAATCATTCTTCTAAGCATCTTTCTTCTCCAGTGAGAGTTTGTCCGGACCGCCTGTAATGTCTGAGAATCAAACATTCATATTTCTTTCAACCATGAAGTTTCGCAGATATAGTGCCATGTCCGCAAGCACCAGTGTTGCATTAAAAATGTAAAGCGAGACCACTGAATCTGGATTGCAGTTGATTTTGTGAATTATTCCGGCAAGATAGCCGGTGAATATCACGGCGGTGAAGATGAAACTCTTGCCTTTCGTGCTGCGGCTGCGAAAGGACCTGGCGATCGAAAATGGCCATGCGGCGGAGAAGCACAGGAGCATGATGATCTCGAAAACACCGGTCTGGCACATGGAAAGGCCTCCGACGGGGAAGGATAAGTGTACGTCACGAGTAGTGAAACGGGCTACTTTGTGGTCCTGGCCGGTCGCATCTGAAATTCCGTGGTCGCCGAACCTTCGTTTGGTTCGTGGTTGATAAGGGGGAACAGAGGAATGTCAAAGTCGATGTGCAGCCGAACATGGTCTGTGGCAGAGGCTCTATTGGTTTCAGCCCTGATGGTTATCGCTGGATGTTCGGACTCGACGGGTCAGGTTGGCGACGCGATGAATGACGGCGATGAAGGGTACGTGTCGATTTCGTGGGTGAACGGTGAGGGTCTGCCCGGTGTGGCCTCGTCCGGCGCCGAACTGTCGATGGTGGCAGTCGTTAAAGTTGACGGAGAACCCGTGGCCGGAGCGGTGGTCGAGGGCGATGTCCTTCTGGGCGGTGGCGGCGTGTCACCGACCGAGGCCACGACAGGGGCCGACGGAACCGTTTCGTTTCAATGGCGGGTCGGCCTGATGCCGGTGACCGCTGCCTTGAGGCTTTCCGTGCGTTCCGAGGCCGCATTTGTCGACCATGTGCTTCAGGTGGAGTCGACCGATCCGATAGCGCCTCAGTCTTTCGGCGGTGTCGGAGAGGCACTGGCGGCAGCGGAAGTGGAGGGGTCGACGGAAGGTCTCGCGTTCGACGACTCGGGCAACCTCTGGCTGGCCGTTCCCGGACATCTGGTCAGGCTGCGACCAGGCTTCGATATCGAACTGGTCGAAGTGGGCGGGGATGGGCTGGTGGCGCCCCTGGGCATGGTGTGGGACTACCTGCGAAGGTGCCTGTGGATAGCGGACAGGGAATCGATCAGGCGTGTGACGCTGAATGAGGCTGAAGGCGGTGCAATGTCCGCGACCGCTCATGTGGTGGCCGGGCTTGATGGACTTAAGATGCCGAATGCCTTGGCGATTCGGGACAATCGCCATGTGTGGTTCAGCGATTCCTGCACGGGCGGAGTGTACCGCTTCGAACCCGAGGCCGAGACGGTCGCCCTCGAGTCTGTGGTCGCCTTTGACCTGGCGCTTGAAGGCGGTCCGAATGGCCTTGCGTTCGATGATTCGGGCCGCTTGTGGGTTACGACCGAGAACGTTGGTCTTCTTTGTCCCGACTCCGGGGTGGACCTGACGCTGAACAACGGCGGACTGTATGTCCTGGACATAGGTGTGAGTCCAACCGCCACGAAGACGGCCCGTCTGCAGGGGTTCGCGATGTTCGGGGACGGACTTGGATTTGATGCCGACGGAAACCTGTACGCGATTTTTGACCACTTTGACGGATTTACGCTGAAGGACAGCGCCGTCTGGCTGGTGCCGGACGAAGGAGACCCGGTCAAGGTCGCGGCGGTGGCGGTGCCAGATGGCGCCGCGGGACCGGACAGGTTGATTGCGAACATGGCATGGGGCTGGGACGATTTTGGAAACACGACCGTGTATTTTTCGTTGCTGGCGGTGACCCTTGTATCTGACCAGCGTGGCGCGATGTCCGCCGATTTCGACACACGTGGCCGCGCCCTGATCCCAGCGGATCTTCCCGATTGATCCCAGGGCCTCGTGCATGAAGGGCGAATTTTCATTCGC
>CAZNJW010000092.1:0-9343 GCA_964573455.1 uncultured Anaeromyxobacteraceae bacterium
CTCGCCACCCCGACAAACGAATCGAAGACCTCGGCTACCTGCGTGAAATCCATCCGTCACCAGTCCGTTCGCAAAGATCGACTGTCATGCCCATGGATTGTCCACTACCAGACGTCCACGATCAGCGTCGATCATCGCCCGAACGTGCTGCGGCACGCAATCGTTGAAGGCTCCATGTCCGCATGGGAAGCGGCTGACCACCGGCAGATCCCAGCGAGCCGAATACCACGAAACTACCTTTGCGAAGGCCTCGACATCGTCACCCTCCAGACAAAAATCACCAAAGACGATCGCCGCAGCCTTTTCGAACCCCCTCATGAAGGACAACTGGAGCAACATCCTGTCAAGTCGGTAAGGTTTTTCGTTCAGGTCTTCGATGATCAGAATCCTGCCGGTCAGGTCTGGTTCGAACGGAGTTCCGGCCAGAGACACCAGGACAGTCAGGTTTGCGGCGAGAACTGGACCCGACGCAGTGCCTCCATGCACTGTCGCAAGTCCGTCCCAGGTGAAGTTGCGGGCTGGATCGATCCCGAAGAGTGTGCGGCGGTATCTTTCGAGGGTGGCGGGCTCGAGAGACGGCAGGGTCGTGATGTTCGGCCCGTGGAATGTCAACAGACCGGCAGCGGCGCCCAGCCAGACATGCAGAACCGTGATATCCGAGAAGCCCACCAGCATGGAGGGAAGGAAGTCAGCGGCCGAGCCTGCCGCCAGGCATGTACGCGCACACCCGTAGCCACCCCTTGCCGGAAAAACCGCTGCCGCTTCAGGATCCTTGAAGGCAGCCCGAAGCTCCGCGGCCCGACGGTTGTCATCGCCAGCCAGATACCCCTGGCGCGCGTCGACATCCGGACCGAGCAAGGCACGCAGTCCGAACGCCTCGAGGATCTTGATGCCCGCGGCGAGCTTCTCTGTCCTGAACGGTGACGCGGGAGCGATGACGCGCACCACGTCACCTTGCTTCAACGGTCTGGGAACGCGCATATCATCCTCGCATGGCAATTGATGGTCGATGCCGGCAGAAAAGCGGTCGCCCGGTCACTTCTTTTCGAGTGCGGCTTCCACATTCACACCGAGCAGCCGACAGTTTTCCTGAACGATCCGGATGTTGTCCCTGAGGGTCATGACGGCGGGAAGGTCCTTGAATGCGGAAAGAAACATCCTGGTTCCCCATGTGCCGTCGGAATTCCTGGTGAACAGCACCACCTCGTCGGACCTGGTCACCACGGTTGCCGTGTCACCTTCAATCGAAGCCTTGGCGATGATAGTCGAGTCGTGGTTCTCTGGAAGGCCCAGCTTCCTGGGGTCGAGCATGTAGACGAACAGATTTCGTCCTTCTCTGGCCGATGCTTCCAGATTACAGCCGATCGAATTGAGAGTTGTCGCCTTGTCGTCATCGGGATAACTGTCCCTGACAAGCCGGCAGGTAGCCCGGATGGACGAGGCGAACTCGTTGAAATATCTCTTGGTCGCGTCATCGGTGACGCTCCAGAGCGCGTCACCATCCCCGTTCTTCAGACCATCCTGGAAACGCTTGAACAAGTCACGGACCGCGGCCTCGTCGCCCGAACTGGAACATGCCATCAATGGCGAAGAGAGCAGCATCAAGATCAACGGCAGGGTTCTGGTCATCAGTATTTCCCAAAAATCTTGGCGTCGTCGTGCGAACAACACGGCGACAGACGCGCAATCACTCGTCTATCGGTTCAATCAGGTTGCCGGTCACCAACGAATAGGCCATCCCGACCGAGACCGATTCATCGACCCCGTCGCCGTCGAGATCGATGTCAGGCTTAAGGAAATTCTCGCTGTCGATGTAGGCCAGCACGATCGACTTCACGTAGGGCGGCGGGAATTCCGACTCGGGGATAGAATCGATGGCCGCGCGAAGCTCGGACATCCTGAAGGCCCCGCCCAGGGCGCCGGCACCACCGGTAACCACGCCACCCTGAATCGACACGCTGCCTTTGATCTTGGCGCGGTAAAGGTTGATCGGGACATGGTAGCTTCCGAACACGAACCTCATCGGCATCGTGTACTCGGCCCCGCCCGCGGTGAACCTGGTTCCGTTGATCGCGGCGTTTGTGAATGTGTTGACCGGGTCGCATCCATTCTTCAACGAAGTGCGGTAAACGCCGTAATTACATCCGGACGTGGTCGGGTCACACGTGACGGGATCGATTCTGAGGCCCCAGTACAGATTCAGGTTGTACTGCGCACCGTTCGTCACAAGGCCGTCGTGTTCAAGCAGCAACGACAGGGAACCATCGGTAACCGCCTTGAGCATCTCGTAGTTGAACAGCCATTCGAGCTTCGAGAAGGCATTGTCAATGCCCTCGACACAGCGTCCCTTGGGACTGCACGTCGTCTGATCGTCGTCTACGTCGACACCCTGGCCGCGATTTCCATTGACGCCATAGGTAAATGTAGCCGCCTTGCTGGATGGATTCTCGAACATGGAAACGCCATGGCAGGCGCCCGCGCCGCAGATGTCATCGAAGGTACAGACATTGAAATCGTCACACGGCAGCGAATTCGGCGTGAAGAAGCAGCCGGAGGAAGAGTTGCATCCGTTGTCGGTGCAGAAGTTGTAGTCCTCGCAGGTTTTGGCCGTGCCCACGCACTCCCCGCCCGCACAATGGTCGTTGATCGTGCAGACGTCCACGTCATTACAGTTGCCGGCGACCGGAGTGTAGACACAGCCCCAGGCGTCATTGCACTCGTCCAGGGTACAGACGTTGGTGTCGTCGCAGTCCACGGTCGAACCGTCGGTGCACTCACCCGCGATGCACGTTTCGTTCTGCGTGCAGGCATTTTTGTCGTCGCACTGCCCGATGGCTGGCGGGTGTATGCAGTTACCGGAACCGTCGCATGTGTCGAGAGTACAGGGCTGGTTGTCATCGCAGTCCCGAAGGTTCGAGATACATTCCCCGGCCTGGCAGAAACCGGTGCCGGTCAGACTGCACGGGTTCGGGTCCTGGCACTCGCCGGGCTGAGGTGTTTGAATGCACCCGATCTGGACGTCGCAGTTGTCCACCGTGCACTCGTTCATGTCGTCGCAGCTCCTGACGCCGCTGGGGCCTAAGGGAGGAAGACACTGCCCGGTCGAGCAGTTTTCGTTTATCGTGCACGCGTTGTGGTCGTCACAGATGCCGCTGGTCGGCACATGCCTGCATCCGGTAACCGGGTCGCAGCTGTCGATTGTGCACAGGTTTCCGTCCTCGCAGTCGCGTGTCTGTCCCACGCAGATCCCGTTCGAACAAACGCCGTCAGTCTCGCAGGCCGAGAGAGGTTCGCATGGGGCCGAGTTTGGTGTGTGCACACACCCGACGGCCTCGTCGCAGTAGTCGTCGGTACATGAATTGAAGTCGTCACAGGAAGTCTTGGGTGTGCCGGAACAGACGTGCGACGCGTTGCAGAAGTCGTTGTCCGTGCAGGCATTGCCGTCATCGCAACCGTGATAATGGAAATCGTTCAGACACACGCCGTTGGCACAGGAATCATCGGTACATTCATGTCCGTCGTCGCAGTTCTTGGGCTCTCCGACGCAGTTGCCCACGGGATCGCAGTGATCATTGACGGTGCAGCCCTCAAAATCGTCGCACGCGATGTCCTGCGGCTCATAAACGCACCCTTCGTACTGGTCACAGTAGTCACGCGTGCAAGGATTGCCGTCGTTACACTTACGAGTGGTGCCCATGCAGACACCTGTCTGAACATTGCACTGGTCCTGATACGTGCATTCGTTACCGTCATCGCAGACAGACGCGCGTGGCGTGTTCACACACCCAAGCCTGTTATCGCAGGTATCGATGGTGCAGATGTTGTCGTCGTCACAACCGAAACCGGCTCCAGCCGCGCACTGACCGAGATCGTCGCATGAATCGCCGGCAGTGCAGGGATCATTGTCGTCACAGGGAAGACCGGCATGTGGGGAGAAAGCCTCCTGACTGACCGTCGGGTCGCAGAACAGACAGGAACTATCCGGGCTGGGTTCAAGATTGAAGAAGCATGTGCCGGCGATCAGACAGTACCCGTCGCGGACAACCGTATCACAATCTCCCTGGTTGTTCCGGACTTCGTCGGTGCACGAGAGCCCGTCGTCCGGACAGGCCGGGTAGCATTCGGGACCGACACAGACGTCGGGGGCGTCCACGTCCTGGACGTCTTCGGCGTCGTCCGCGATGTCCAGATCATTGACATCGTCGGCATGGATGTCGGAAACGTCTTCGGAGGTTTCGGGAATGGTGGTGTCACGCCCAACGTCAATGCCGTCGATGCTGGCGGTGTCATCGACATCGCCGTTGACGATATCGAGATCATGAACGTCACCCGCGACGTCCGCGCCGCCATCGTCGACCGGCACGTTCTCGCCGCTGCAAGCGAACGCGAAGGCGACAACAATCGCCAGACCTGACATGAAAATGAATCGGTTCATCATGGACCCCGGGAGATTCGGTCGACGGTATTGTACACAAAGATCCAGATACGTTGTATGGCTCGTGCAACCTGTTTTCGCAGTGCGCTGTTACGGCCTGGCCTGCCTGACCCTCTCCACCTCGACGATCCCTTTCGTCTTGCGCAGGCCGCGCAGGATTGCGTCCAGCATGCCCTGGTCGGTGACCTGCAGGACCATGTTGACCTCGTTTCTGGAGTTTCCCAGCTTCCTGGTCGAGATGCCGGCGATATTGGCGGCGTGCGCGCTGACCTCGGCGGTCAACCTGGCGAGCACACCGGGAGTATCCTCGACCACCAGCCTGAGAGGAGTGTTGAAAGTCCCGGTTGCCCCTCCGACCCAGCCTGCTGGAAGTATTCTTTCCGGATCCTGGTCGACCACCGAACGACAGGCCGAATTGTGGATCGTCACACCTCGACCCCTTGTGACGAAACCGACGATGTCATCACCGGGAATCGGATTGCAGCAACCGGCCATGTGCACCATCACGCCGTCTATGCCATCCACGAGGATACCGGAACCGCCTCGCAGCTTCCGCGGGAGACGATCAATCAACGGCAGATCGGGCAGAGGCGGTTCAGTCGAGACCGATTCCTGCGGCACGGGAATGGTCGCGCGAACCACGTCCGTGGCCTTCAGACGACCGTGCCCCACCGCCCTGACGAGCTCGTCGCGACTGCCGACTCTGAAACCCTCGGCGACCTTGCGGCCGAATTCTTCATCTCCGAAAAGCGACTTCATCTGCCTGACAGCTTCGCCGCCGGTCTTTCGGAATTCCTTCTCAAGGATCTGCCTGCCGATCTCGAGCGCCTCGCGACGCTCCTCTTCCAGCATCCAGCTTCGAATCTTCGAACGGGCGCGGGACGTGACAACGATATTCAACCAATCACGTCGAGGCCTTGCGGTCCGGGAGGTCAGCACCTCGACCATGTCACCTGACGAGAGCACGGTGGACAGAGGCACCAGACGTCCGTTGACTCTGGCGCCCGTGCAGGAATGTCCGACCTGGGTGTGCACGTCGTATGCGAAGTCCAGCGCGGTCGCACCCTGTCTCAGAACCCGCAGATCGCCCTGAGGGGTGAATACGAACACCTGATCCTCGAACAGGTTGTCACGCAGTTCGTCAACCGAGGCACCTGCGCCGCCTCCCTGAAGCTCACCTGCCCATGCCACTATCTGCTTGAGCCAGTTGAAACGCTCCTGATCCCTTACTTCCAGGCGCCCTGACTCCTTGTAGCTCCAATGAGCGGCGATACCCGATTCGGCGTCGTGATGCATCTGCCAGGTCCGAATCTGGATCTCCATCGGCTCTTCGAGAGGACCAAAAACCGAGGTGTGAAGCGACCTGTAACCATTCGGCTTGGGAACGTTTATGAAGTCCTTGAACCTGGACGGGATCGGGGTCCACAGATTGTGAACCAGCCCCAGCACCTGCCAGCAGTCCTGATCGCGATCTACAATAACGCGGAACGCCACGAAATCGTATACCTTTTCCAGGCCAATACCCTGAACGAGCATCTTCTTCCGCAGGCCGTATAGATTCTTCTGCCGCCCGAACACCTCGAAGTCTTTCAGGCCATTGTCCCGAAGCAACCCGGAAATCCTTGTTACAACGCCGTTGATGAACTCCTGACGCTCGGCAAGGCGTTCCTCGGCTGCCCGCTTCAGATCATCGAACTCGTCCGGCCACAGCAACCTGAAACAGTTGTCCTCGATATCGGTGCGCAGCCACGAAATTCCGAGTCGCTCCGCCAGCGGGCCGTAGATCAACAGCGACTCCTCGGCAACCGCCCTCGAACCTTCGTCCAATGCATCGCCAAGATCGCGCAGCTCCTGCAGACGGTCGGCCATCTTGACCAGCAGGACCCGGATGTCGCGGGCCATCGCGACAAGCATTTTCTTGAAGTTGTCGGCCTGCGTCGCGCGATTGGCGGAGAACTTGAAACGACCAAGTCCGGCGACCCCCTCGGCAAGCATCGCCGCGTCGTCGCCAATGCGCGAACCGAGGGAATCGACGTTGCCGTTTCTGACCGCATCCAGGACAAGGGTGGCGCACAGGCTTGAAGTATCGAGCCCAAGCCTGCAAACCAACCGTGCCGATTCCAGCGCATGGTTCAGACGCTCGGCACCGTCCGTTCCAGAGACCGCCGCCATCGCGACCTTCCAGGCCTCGACAACCCTGGGCCGATCCACCTCGTGGGCGCACGAACCGGTTAAAGCCAGAATTTCATCGATCCTTTCCATATCGGCCTTTCCTGATGAACTGAACCAGAGAAACATTACCGAGGGACAGCCTTCCTACATGAACATTTTTCTGTACGCCTTCTTCGTCATGACGCTGACGCCAAGCGCGGGGAACCTGGCCAGGTTGACGAACGCCGTGACGGACGATTTGAGCAGGTTGTAAGTGTCCCTGGAGTACGGGAACCACCACATGCGCCTGTGCATGAAGGACGGGGAGCGATCCTCGTTGATGTGCTGCCCGAAAACGAACTCCATGAAGCCTTCGTCCGAATGCGAACAACCGGTTCCCGATTCCTTCATGCCCTGCCAGGGAGTCTCGACCAGCGCAAACGAGTAGACCGCGTCGTTGACGCAGACGGTGCCGGACTCAATCCTGCGCGCCACCTCTTCGCCACGGCGACGATCCCTCGACCAGACGGAGGCGCACAGTCCGTAAACGGAGTTGTTGGCATGCGCAACGGCCTCGTCCACGGTGTCAAATGGAATGACAGGCATCATCGGACCAAACGTTTCGTCACGGACGACCTTCATGTCATGCGTCACGTTCGTCAGGACTGTCGGCTGGATGAAATAGCCGGGACCGACGCCCTCGGGACGACCGCCGCCGCACTCGACCTTCGCGCCCATCTCGATCGCTTCCTGAAGGTGTTCCAGAACCTGATTGTACTGTTCCTCGTTCGCCATCGCCCCGATATCGGTGTCGGGGTCCGTGCCGAGTCCGACTCGCAGCGCACGGGTCTTCTCGACGACCAGTTTGACAAACTGGTCGAACACAGGCCGGGCCACGTAGACGCGCTCAACCGATGCGCACACCTGACCGCAGTTGGTGAAAGCACCCCAGACCGCGCCGGAACTCGCCAGTTCCAGGTCGGCATCCTCAAGCACGATCATCGGGTCCTTGCCACCCAGCTCCATCGAGGTCGGAATGAAATTTTTGGCGGCGATGCCCTGAATCATCCGGCCGACCCCGGAACTGCCGGTGAACACGATTCGCCGAACCGGAGGCGAGAAGAGCGTCTCACCGATCGTTCTGCCGGAAGCGATGACCGTGTTGATGGTGCCTTCCGGAAGGCCTCCCCCGACGGTAAGGATCTCGTGGATTTTCATACCTATGAGGGCCACGTCCGAGGCGGGCTTGAAAACAACAGTGTTGCCCGCCAGCAGCGAGAACACCAGGCCAGACATCGGTATCGAAAACGGGTAGTTCCAGGGGCTGACGACCGTCACCACTCCCAGCGGACGGTAGACAAGCCGGGATTCCTTGAGCATCGACAGAAGCGGATTCCCGATCTCGAGGGGACGGTCGCGAAGAAGTTCGGGTGCGCGCGCGGCGTACCTTGTAATCAGTTCGGACGCCACCAGCACCTCGGCGTTCATCGCCTCGGTGATCGGCTTGCCATTCTCCATGGAGATCAACCTGGCGATCTCGTCGGCGTGATTGATCATGTAGTCACGAGCCTTGAGAAGATGGGCCGCCCTCTCGCGGACGGTCAGGGCAGACCATACCGGGAAAGCCGCCTGGGCTTTCGTCACAGCCGCGCCGACCTCTTCCTGAGTGCACATGCGGACCTCGCCGATGGTCTCAAGCGTGGCCGGATTCATCGAAACCAGGACGTTGCGTTCTTTGTCAATCTGTTTACATGCCATTTGGTGATACCCCCGCAGGAATGGCAGCAGAATCACGCAGGACCGACCCGGTGTCAACGGAAATATGACGCGTCGGGCCATGGCGCGACGCGTCGAACGGAAACTGAAAGCAGTGTGGAATCCGGGACTGTTGCGCGAGCCTGGAAAGCTGTATTCTAGCTGATGACAAAGTGCCGTTTCGTCCCGGGCACGTACTCGGGATGTTGTGACAACCTGGCCCTTTTGGAGGAAGCGTCGATGAATAACGAGAAGCCTGGACTGCCATCATCTGGATACGTTATGTCCACCGTTGTGCTGGCGCTCTACCTCCTTTCCCCTGCCGGATGTGGCGATGGCGGGAACCAACCCGACCTTTACATTCCGGACGTGAACGACAATGGCTCAACCGAAGAAGTCGTAACCCCTCCAGACACCACTCCGGAACAGATCGACGAAGATTCCCGCGAGGATACGGCGGTCGAGGATTCCTTCATCGAACCGGGTGAATTTGGCTCTCCATGCAAGGGCAACGAAGACTGCTACAGCAACTTCTGTGTCGCCAGCAACCTGGGGCCGATCTGCACGATGACCTGCACATCCGACTGCCCGGTCGGATTCTCCTGCCGCTCGGTCGCGAATACGGCGCCTGACGTGATCTTCATATGCGTCCCGGATTCCACGCCGGTCTGCGATGCCTGCACCGTTGATGGTCAATGTGGCGATGGTCGATGCGTGACATACAACGATGCGTCGTTCTGTACCACGCCTTGTGTGGACTCCAACGGATGTCAGGAAGGCTTCGACTGCGTCGTGATTGGCGAAACGGACAAATTCTGCGTCCCGCTGACCGGCGCGTGTGACTGCCGTACGGGGATGGACGGAGTCGTGAAGCCATGCTCGGTGACCACTGAACAGGGCTCCTGCTCGGGCCTCAAGACCTGCTCGGGCACCACAGGCTGGAGCGCATGCAACGCACCTGTTCCCGTCGAAGAGACGTGCAACGGTCTGGACGACGACTGC
>CAZNJW010000093.1:0-5617 GCA_964573455.1 uncultured Anaeromyxobacteraceae bacterium
GAAGTCGCTGGATTCAGCGGCGGATTTTTGCGGAGATTGGTCCGCGTGTCATCAATGAGGTGAAAGAATGCACGGGTTCAGAAGGGTTACGGTGTTGTTCGGTGTTGTTCTGGCACTGGCCGCCACAGGTTGTGGAAACGCGGTCGAGCTGCAGGGTACCATTGGCGAGAATTCTTCCGCCACCGTGACCGCGGCTGACGGCGGCACTGTCGCTTTACCGTCCGGGGCTGCTCAGATCGTGATTCCGGCCGGTGCGCTGGCTGCCGATACAGAGATCACTCTGAACACCCTCGATATAGCCGGCATGGTCGACGAGGAGCGCCTTGGTTCGTATGTGTTCGATTTCGGACCCGACGGAACCACGTTTGGCCAGAAAGTCGAGATCTCATTGAAGTCTGGCGGGGTTCCCGATGGCAAAGAGGCGAATCTGGCATGGCTGGACGGCGACAAGTGGACGAAGGTGCCTGGCAGCAAGCTGGTTGACGGCATGATCGTGGGCGAGGTTGACCATTTCACCAAGTTCGTTGTGTACTTCACCGAAAAGGAAGTGATCATCGTGACGGATGATCCGATCTGCAAGGACCTGGATTTCTCCGCTTGCGGCGGCGATCCGATCGGAACCTGGGAAATCGAGACCTTCTGCATGGATACACGCGTCGACGCGATGGAAAATCCGTGGGTTGAACAGTTCCCGGAATGTGGTAACGGCAACTCGTCTTTCTCGGCCGATGTTGAATGGTCTGGCCAGCTTGAGGTCAGAGCCGACCACACCGCCACGTCGGACTTCGATGTCGAGATGAGCGTGTTGATCGTGATAAAGGACAAATGCCTCAGTGCGATGAGTCAGGGCTACATGTCGGGGGCGGCCATGTGCGATCAGATCGGCTCCAGCTACAAGCAGCAGTCGGTCGACGCAACGGTCACCTATGCCTCCGGGAAGTGCACCATCACCGCTCCGCAGGAGACCAATAACGGTGAGCCCCAGGATTCGACCTGGGAAGTAATCGGTAATTCACTCTACTCGAACGGCAGTACCGAGCACGGCCAGGAATTCTGCGTCGAAGGAACGCGGCTTGTCATCAAGACCATCGACGAGGAAGACACCAATGACGACGGCGTTGATGACACGACCTACGAAGATTACATGGTCCTGAAGCTCCAATGATGAAATCCGACCGCATTTCAGCTCTTAACGACAGATAATATTCAGAATTCAATGGCTTTTCATGGCGCGATAACGCCTGATGATCTGGTTCGTTGCCTGGTCGTGGGACAGGATCGGATCCTGGGTTGATTCGAGATCGACAACGATTCGCCCGGCCAGAACCTTGCCCAGTTCGACACCCCACTGGTCGAACGGATTGATGTTCCAGATGATGCCCTGCACATATACGCTGTGTTCGTAGAGTGCGACAAGGCTGCCGAGCGAGGCAGGATCGAGGCGGTTCATCAAGAGTGTGCCGGACGGCCGGTTGCCCGGGAAAGTCCGGTGCGGCACCAGGTGCTCAGGGGTGCCCGAGGCCCGGACTTCGTCGGCGGAGCGTCCGAAAGCGAGAGCGGCCGCTTGCGCGAACATGTTCGCCATCAGGATGTCGTGGTGCCTGCCGCAAGGGTTCAGAGAGTTAGCGAATCCGATGAAATCAACAGGGACCAGGCGGGTGCCCTGATGGAGAAGCTGATAGAAGGAGTGCTGTCCATTGGTACCTGGCTCTCCCCACCAGATTGCCGACGTGTCGAAGTCAATCGGCAGTCCGTCCCGCGTCACGCTCTTGCCGTTGCTTTCCATGATGAGTTGCTGCAAATAGGCCGGGAAGCGTTTCAGATACTGGTCGTACGGCAGCACGGCGTATGTCGGAGCGCCCATGAACGTGGCGTACCACACTGCAAGCATGCCCATCAGCACCGGAAGGTTGCCGTCCAGCGGGGTGGTCCGGAAGTGCTCGTCCATCAGGCGGAAGCCCTGCAGCATATCCATGAAGGCATCCGGTCCGATGGCCAGCATCGTTGACAGACCGATGGCAGAATCCATCGAGTAGCGGCCGCCAACCCAATCCCAGAAACCGAACACGTTCGCCGTGTCGATTCCGAATTCCTTGACCGCGGTCGCGTTGGTCGATACCGCGACAAAATGCCTGGCGACCGCGGCTTCGTCGCCGAGTGCGCCGACCAGCCATTCACGGGCCGTTCGGGCGTTTGTCATCGTTTCGAGGGTTGTGAACGTCTTGGACGAAACAATGAACAGCGTTCTGGCCGGGTCAAGGTCGCGAACCGCCTCGAAAAAGTCGGTGGCGTCCACATTTGAGACAAAGCGGAACGTCATGTCCCGCCGTGAGTAGTGCCGAAGCGCCTCGTATGCCATTACGGGACCAAGATCGGATCCGCCGATGCCGATATTGACGATGTTGCGAATCTCGAGCCCCGTGTGGCCTTTGAAAGATCCGTCGCGTACCGTCTGGGAGAATGCCCGCATCCGTGCGAGGACTTCGTGCACGCCTGGTACGACGTTCACTCCGTCAACCGTGAAACAGGAGCCTTCCGGTGCGCGCAGCGCCACATGCAGCGCGGCCCGGTCCTCGGTGGTGTTGATTCTTTCACCCGAGAACATGGCTGCGATCCTTGCCCGCATGTCGGTCTGCGCGGCGAGCGTCATCAAAAGGCCGATGGTCTCGTCGGTGACGAGGTGTCTGGAGAAGTCATAAGTGATGCCCGCTGCGCTGCGCGTCATGCTTACAGCGCGTTCCGGGTCCTGCTCGAAGGCATCCCGCAGGTTTAGAGACGCGATCCTTTCGCGATGGGCAGTCAGTGCCTTGAATGCTGAAAGATTTGTTAATCCGGGGTGTTTTTGGATCACTGCAATATTCCTTTCCGTGTGCGGTTGCCGATTCGACGCGAATGGCTACAATGCCGTCAGAAATCTATTACTGGCGACCCGGTGCGTCAACGCAAAATCCGGAAGACGCCGAAAGAGGTGATGATGAGACTGATTTTTTTGATGGCACTGACGGCGCTTGTCCTTCAGGGATGTTCCAGCACCGGAAGTCAGGTCGATACAGGCACGGGCGATGTCGCGGGCGACGTCACTGGCGATATTTCCGGCGATGTCCTGACTGACTCGACGGTGACCGATGAAGTCGATGAGGTGGCGGAAGATGACCGGGGCACGCCGGATGTTGAAGATGTTGTGGCGGACGTCATCGACGCGACCGATGTCGAGCAAGACGATGGTCCAGCGTTGCCGTGGCACGAACAACTCGTTCCGGGTGGTCAGAAGATCTCCGAGTTGATGGGCGTCGCGTCGCACATGGAAACCAGCGAAGCGGGCGACGCACAGACCGAGTTCGAGTTCGATCAGTATCAGGCGAAAGGCGGGATGCGGGCCAGGCGCGGCTTCAGGTGGAGCGACGTCGAGCCGGTCGAGGGCGAGTTCCACTGGGAGAAAACGAACGGCGCGGTGACCAGGGCGGCAGAACATGGCGTTAAGCTGATTCCGGTCGTTTATTACGGTAACAACTGGGCCGAGGACGAGACTAGCGCATACGGTTCGCTGGATATCACGAAGTACGCGAACTACGCGGGTGCGATGGCGGAGCAGTACTGTGAGACCATCAAGGAATACGAGTTGTGGAACGAACAGAACACCACCAGGTTCTGGCACATCCCGCCGGATCCGGTGAAATACGCCGACATGCTGGCGTTGGCTTCGCAGGCGATCAAGGCAGAATGCCCGGACGCGAAAGTCGTGTACGGAGGAATGACGTCCTACGATGACGTGGACATGTTCGACACCTGGAACTACCTGAGACGCTCTCTGGAGGCACGGCCCGATCTTTGTGATTACTTCGAGGGCGTGGCGCTGCATCCTTACACGTTCTTCCAGTTCGATTCTCCCGAGTTTGACGAGGAAGACTGGGAGTACGCCAAGCGCGGCCAGACGTGGCAGACCGAGGTGGCGCGCCAGATACTCAGTGACGCAGGCTGCCAGGAAAAGGCACTCTACTTCACCGAGCTGGGATGGCCGACCTATGACCTCACGCGTGAGGAGGTCGCCAGATACGCGGCCCGCAGCATGCTGATCGCTTCGCGGGATCGAATCGAAGGCTGGTACTGGTACACGTTCTGGGATGACGATCCGAGTGACGCCAGTTCTATTCGTCCCCATGAGAACCATTTCGGCCTGTTTGAGTGGCCCGGTGCCGACGACACGAACAGAACTCCCAAGCCGGCGTGGAATGCTTTGATGGCCATGCTGGACATCATCGGCCAGGGACGGCTCGCAGCCGATGTCGGCGCCATCATGGGGCTGCCGAACGACGTGTACGTGCTTGCCTTCGAGGATGCAGATAACAATCTGGTCCTTGCCATGTGGGACGGCCGAAATCAGCCGGATATAAAGTTCGGCGTGCCGGGCGAGGGTGGTGCAGATACGACCTTCCAGCTTGAACTGGAGCTTCCCCCTGACGCGGTGTCCGTTTCCATGTTCGACATGTATGGAGTCGAGGTTTCGAGTGCCGCCGCGACCGCCTCGATGCAGGTGACCCTGACGCCGGCAGTTCAGTATTTGAAGGTCGATCGCTGAAGGGCGACACACCGTATGACACGCGAATCGTGATTTCTGTTACCAATCCGGCGATTCCATTACACACTTTCTTTACATCAGTGGATCAATCATGCGTTGATATGTTCGTCAGGGGCCGACTTCGGTTCGTCTCGATTTGGAAATTGCGATGAAAAAGAGCATCAGATACTTGATTGGCGCGGTTGTCGTTGCCGGCGTCGTGGTTGGTGCGGTGCTGGTGTCCGGGGCCGGAGATCGGAAGACATCGGCGCCGGTGTGGCAGACCTCGCCAGTCAAGCGAGGCGTCGTCGAATACAAGGTGACCGCTTCGGGAACGTTGTCGCCGCTTGTCACGGTTCAGGTCGGCAGCCAGGTTTCAGGACGAATGAAGGAAATATTCGTCGACTTCAACTCTGACGTGAAAAAGGGGCAGGTGCTCGCGACCATCGATCCCAGTCTGGTTGAGTTCGACGTGCTGAAGGCGAAGGCTCAGGTCAAGACCGCGAAGGCCGGAATCTCCAAGGCCGAGGCCGCCGTCTTTGACCGAAAACAGGTGATGGAACGGACGAACGCCCTGCGGGACAAGAGACTCGCGACCGACATGGACGCGGATTCGGCTCGAGCGGCCTATCAATCCGCCATGGCGGAACTCGAATCTGCACGCGCAGTATCGACACAGGCCCAGGCCGCGCTCAAGCAGGCGCAGACCAATCTTGAGTACACAACCATAATCTCTCCGATAGACGGGGTCGTGATTTCCCGCGAGATCGACGTCGGTCAGACCGTCGCCGCTTCGTTTCAGGCGCCGACACTGTTCCAGATCGCCGAGGATCTAAGGCGCATGGAGGTACACACCAGCCTGGCGGAGTCCGATGTCGGACAGGTAACGGATGGGATGGAGGTCGAGTTCACCGTCGACGCTTTTCCGTCACGGGTGTTCAAAGGCAGCGTCAAGCAGGTCAGGTACTCTCCGACGACTGTGCAGAATGTCGTGACGTACGACGCCGTCGTTTCGGTCGAGAATCCGGATTTATTGCTGCGACCTGGCATGACGGCCGAGGT
>CAZNJW010000093.1:5717-9294 GCA_964573455.1 uncultured Anaeromyxobacteraceae bacterium
CCGGGACCCGATGGTGGTGCGCAGCAGGTCTCGTTTACCTCAGGGATTACGGACGGGCGGGTGACGGAAGTTGTCGATGGACTGGCCGAGGGTGATTCAGTGATCACCGGGATCTCGACCGGTTCCGGTAAGTCGGGCACCGGCGGCGCCATGCCATCGGGAAAATGAGTCCACCGGGAAACACGAGATGGGCGAAGTAATCAGGCTCAGGGAAATCACGAGGGTATTCGACACGGGGCAGGTTCAAGTCCACGCGGTGCGCGGCGTGTCCCTGGACGTCACCGAGGGTGGTTGCATGGCCATCATGGGCGCGTCCGGTTCCGGCAAGTCGACCTTGATGAACATACTCGGTTTGCTCGACAGACCCACGTCCGGGTCATATCACCTGGTCGGTGAGGACACCAGCAGGCTGAATCGCAACAGGCTGGCGGAGATTCGCAACAAGACGATCGGTTTTGTGTTTCAGAACTTCAACCTGCTGGCCAGAACCTCCGCGCTGGAAAACGTGGAACTCCCGCTTCTGTACCGTGGCGTGCCCTCGCGAACAAGGCGTCGGATGGCTGTCGATGCGCTGGAGCGCGTCGGTCTGGGCGATCGCGTGCATCACGCGCCGAGTCAGCTCTCGGGTGGACAGCAGCAGCGTGTCGCGATTGCCCGAGCGCTGGTGGCATCGCCGTCCGTGATCCTTGCCGATGAGCCGACGGGCAACCTGGACTCCCGTACAAGCGTCGAGATCATGAATTTCTTCCGGGAACTGGTCGACACCGGGTTGACGATGGTGCTTGTCACCCATGAGCCCGATATTGCTTTGTGGGCCGACCGCGTGGTTGAGATGAAAGACGGTCTGGTCGTGTCGGATCGCATCCAGACACCGGTCAGGGTTGCGATGGACCAGGGAAAGGAGTCCACATGACTATTTTCCAGACCATCTGGGTCGCGGGCAGGGCGCTTCTGCGCAACAAGATGCGCAGCTTTCTGACCACTCTGGGCATCGTGATCGGCGTGGCGGCCGTTATCTCGATGTCGGCAATAGGCGCGGGAGCCCGCGCGAAGGTCGCCGAGGCTTTCCAGAGCATGGGCAGCAATATGCTGATGGCGTTTTCAGGGTCGTCCAGGCAGGGAGGCATGCGCGGTGGCGCCGGATCGCAGCCGTCCCTGACATGGAACGACATGGAGGACATCCGCGAGCAGGTCGACGGTGTCAAGTACGTCGCCCCGATGATGGCGGTCGCTGCCCAGGTGATGGGAAACGGCCAGAACTGGGGCACCTCGGTTCGAGGCACTTCGGTCGACTATTTTTCGATCAGAAGCTGGGGAACCGACACCGGCGAACTGTTCAGCGAGCAGGACACCGAGCACGGCTCCAAGGTCGCGGTATTGGGACGCACGGTCGTCACGAACCTTTTCGGCGAGGGCGCGGACCCTGTCGGCGAGGTCATTCGAATCAACAACATCCCGTTCGAGGTGATTGGCGTCATGGCTGCGAAGGGCAGCAGCGCGCGTGGCGACGACGAGGACGACACCGTCTTCGTTCCATGGAAGACCTTCAGAGCCAAATTGTCCGGCGGCCTGCAGCAGTTCGTCCCGGGACCAATCATGATCGGTGCCGAATCGCCGGAGGCGTTGGAGCTGGCAAGGGTCGGTGTTGAAAAACTGCTTAGAACGAATCACAGAATCAGACCGGGTGCCGACGACGACTTCACGGTCAGGAACCTGTCCGAGATGGCCCAGGCACAGCAGGAAGGCGCCGCGACGATGACGTCGCTTCTGGCAGGCATCGCCCTGGTCAGCCTGATAGTCGGCGGAATTGGCATCATGAACATCATGCTTGTCAGCGTCACCGAAAGGACCAGGGAGATCGGGCTCAGGATGGCGCTCGGGGCCAAACCCTCGGCCGTTATGGTCCAATTCCTGATCGAGGCGGTCGTGCTGTCGGTCATTGGCGGGCTGCTCGGAGTCGCGTCCGGGATAGGCGCCGCGCAGTATCTTGTGTCCACGTTCAACTGGCCGTTGCTGATCCAGCCGGCGTTCTCGATACTCGCCGTCGGTTTCAGCGCGCTTGTTGGTGTAACATTCGGTTTGTATCCCGCCTGGAAGGCATCCAGGCTGGACCCGATTCAGGCTCTTCGTTTCGAATGACCTCTGCGGGGTAAGGATGACGGTGTTGTCAAAAGGAATCCTTTCGTTTCTGGCGTTGGCATGTTTTGTGGTCGCGTCGTCCGCGGGCATCGCACGGGCCGATGAACCTGCTGGCGGACCCGGTGGCGAAACCACGGCGCGGTTTGAGTTGCCGGTGCCGCCCGAACCTCCTGCCGGCCCGGTCGTGCCTCTGGCCCTTGCGGTCTCCGAGGCCGACGCCAGGAACCGGTCGCTGCAGGCGATTCGAGAGGACCTGAACGTCGCGGCGGCAAAGATGCAGTCGTCATGGGCAGGCCTGCTTCCATCCCTTTACGGCAGCGTCGGCTATGCGCTCAGCGAGAGCGCATCGTCCACGGTGGTGGGCGGTCAGACCTTCGCCGGCAACAGGAACCAGCTCAATGCCGGCCTTACACTGCGAGTTCCGCTGATCCAGGCCAGGGAATGGCTGGCGATCGATTCCGCGAAGATTGAGACTTCGATGGTCGAGGTGCAGATCGAACAGGCACGTCAGGTGCTTTTGTACTCGGTTGCCGAGGCATGGTACCAGGCCGCCACCGCGTTGACCCTGATCACCGTGTACCAGGCACAGTACGATGCGCTCGTCGAGCATCTGAGACTGGCAGAGGCCCGCATGGAGGCCGGAGTCGGCAACATCATGGACGTTCGTGCGGCCCAGACCGACCTGGTGTCGTCATGGGTTCAGATAGTCAAGGCGGGGTACGCCCTTGCAGACGCCCGGGACGCGCTGAAGGTGCTGATGGGCGTTGATTACAGTCCTATGCCTCAGGTAGCCCCGGCCGCCGCGCCGGGTTCATCCGGTGGAAAGGTCGATCCGGAACTGCTCAGGGTGATGGGGGCTCCCGACGAACCGGTACAGCCGACCGCGGAAGCCGTCGGTGAAAGATGGGAACTGAAGGTGCTGAACAAACAGACAGAACTGCTGAAGTCGCAGTTGAAGTCCGGATACATGCCTTTCGTGCCGAGCCTTGACGGTTTCTTCAATTATGACGTGGACATCCTTGGAAACGACGCCATTCCCGGCTATGACCGGGACTCGTGGCGCCTTGGGCTGACACTGACCGTTCCGATCTTTGACTACACTTTCTTCCCGGGGCTCGCGCAATCGAAGGCCGGCATCAGACAGGCTGAACTGCAGGTCGAGCAGATGGAACTGGAAGGCGCTATCGCGATCGCCGAGGCGGCGCGTAACGTCGGGAAACTGGGCCACATGGTCGCGGCGCAGCAGGTCAAGGCAGTGCTCGCGGACGATCTTCTCGATTTGGCCGAGGCGGATTACGCGAACGGAACCGGTCTGGCTATCGAGGTCACGGACGCGCGTCGCACGGCGCTTTCCGCGCATGTGGACCTTGCCACGGCGACGTGGGAATACGAACTCGGTGTCCTGAATCTGAACCGCGAGATGGGCGTTGATATCAAG
>CAZNJW010000094.1:0-9284 GCA_964573455.1 uncultured Anaeromyxobacteraceae bacterium
TCTTGATCATGCGCATCCACCAGGTGACAGTGCGTGGGTCGACCAGTTTCCATGGCCCGGCAATTCCGCGTCTGGCCTCCTGTTTCAGGCTGTTGGTGATCGCCAGGATCCTGGCGTCCCACTCGGCGTTGACCCCGAAAGCAAAATACAGCACCGGCCTGTTTTCCAGGATCATCGGCAGGTCTTCGGCGAAACGCGCAATGTCGAAGCCGTGATCCGCCTTGAAAGTTTTGACCGCTCCCTGTGCCCCCGTCCTCTTGCCCATCCAGACTTCCTGTTCGGGGTCGAAAGGCCGCAGGTACAGGTCGAAGGTGGTCAGCGTCCCTGACTTGGTCAGTACCGCCCATGCGTCTGGTTCGTCCATGCCGGTCAGAAAATGAAAGTCGCTGTCCGCGCGGAACGGGTGCTCCACGTCCCCGTTGCGCAATGCCGGCGTTCCAGATGGAATCAGCGCCACGCCGTCTTCCATCGCATCGAAAAAGCGTTTCCTGCGTTCCTGGAAAATCGTCATGCTATCTCCTTGGTGTGATCGCCGTTTGAATGTCCCGGCAATGGTTCCTGCTGGAACGTCCGGGTCAGAGCTTCGTCCCGCGTGCTGTTCTTCCAGCCGAGTTCGACTTCGGCCAGCGAATTGTCCCAGAGTCTCTTCATCGGAAGCCAGACAGGTATCGCCAGTCCCGGCCATGGGCCACCAGCCTTCTTCCAGGCGGCCAGAAAATCTGACGACGAGTCGTGAAGCCCCGTGATGTTGTATGACTTTCCTGACGAAACGTCGTTTTCCAGCATCAGAGCGACGGCTTCCGCAACATCGCCGGCGTAGACCAGCCCGGCTTTGATGCCGCGGGGCACGGGAGCGACTGGATGTGAGAGCACCCTGGCTATGAGAGGTGTGATGTTTGGGTCACAGGGCCCGAAAACTGATGAGGGGCGGCAGCAGGTCAGATTCAGTCCGAATCGGGCCGCCAGCTCCCATGCGCGTGACTCGGACAAAGCCTTTGAGACCGAATAGGCGTTGAAGGGAGTCAGATCCCCGATGGTCAGCCTGGCGGCGTCCTCTCTCAAGACCCGGTGCCAGGAACCGCGGTAGACAGCCACCGAGGAGATGTGAACCACGCGGGACACTCCGGCTTCGTGGGCGGCCGTCATGACATTCTCGGTTCCCACTACATTGGCGGCCATGTGAGCGCGCCAGTCGGTATTTCTTACGCGGAACAGCGCAGCGCTGGAAACGATCGCGTCCACACCGGCGAACGCGGCCGACAACGCGGGAAGATCGGACAGATCGGCCAGAATGATGTCCCGGTTCGGGAATCCGATTGCCAAGGCCTTTTCCCGGTTCCGGACCACGGCCACGACCGACGCGCCCCTTGTTTGAAGCGATTCGACGATGTGCCGTCCGATGAATCCGGTCGCTCCGGTCACGGCTATGCGGGCACCCTTCAGGTTCATGCCTTCCTTTCGCGGCAGGGTTAAAGTGCTGCCGGTCATTGCGATAATGATTCCAATCGGCAGTCGAATCAAACGAAATCGAGAGGGGGATGGGTCAGTCGTCGAGCTTCTTGACCTTTTTGAGCTCGTCGCGGAGCTTCTGGTACTGAACCTCCCAGGATACGGTGCCTTCCTGAAGGTTCTTGATACGCTTGCGGACTTCCTGATCCAGTTCCTCGTCGGCGGCCAGATGCTTCTTGAGTATTGGAGTGATGATTGTCGTCAGATCGTTGTCCATTCCGTAGACTTCTTCGACGTGCCGACTGTGGATCAGCGCCTCGATAAGCTGGGCGGTGATGTACTCAATCAGGTTCTCGCCGACTCCGAAACCGCGTTCCCTTGCAATCTGCGCCTTGACCTTGGAGAGGTCGCCGTAGTCCCTTTTCTGCTTGGCGATCACGTCGCGTGCCTTGTCGGTAATCTCGCGATCCGAACGAATGTATTCCTTCAGCACGGACTCAAGATCGAGCTGAACCTCGGGGACTTCCTCGGGAAGGACTTCGATGTTGCTGGACTTGATGAGCTCGTCCACCAGATCGAATGCCAGGGGGGAAACCTTGCCGCTCATCAACTTCATCGACACCTCCTGGGTCAGGCCGGCAGAGCCGGTCGAGACCTGATGGTCAGAAATTAAACGTGCAATAGGGTACCATGACGGAGTATCCAGTTCAATGCAGAATGTGGCTGGCCTCAAGCAATTTTCGGGCCGCCCCGGCTGGGCAGGTGTATAATACGACAGCTTTTGAAGCTGGAGTGCCGAAGATGACTTATGAAGCCCGTCTGGATGAGGCGATCAAGGATGCGATGAGGGCACGCAGGACGGCTGATCTTGCATGTCTGCGAATGATCAAGGCGCTGGTGGCCGAGAAGAGGACGGCTCCCGGATTCACCGGCGGGGTTACGGATGAACTGGTTCAGGGAGTCATAGCTTCATACTCGAAGAAGCTTGCCAAGACGATCGAGGAAGTCGAGAAGACCGGCAGGGGCGACAGTCCCGTTCTAGAGTCGTATAGATACGAGATCGAACTTCTCAAGGACTGGCTGCCCACCAAGCTTGACGAGGCCGCCACCCGCGAGATAGTCCGTGGTCTGATTGCCGATTCCGGCGTTTCCGGTCCGGCGGCCGCGGGACGACTGACCGGCATGGTGATGAAGGGTCACCGGGAGCAGGTGGATCCTGTTTTGGTTCGCAAGGTGATCGACGAGGAGTTGGCCGGCTGAGCGGTCTCAGAATCCCGCCGACTGAACCCATGGCAGGGTCTCGACAGGCAAAGGCGTCAGGTCCACAGGTTCCGTGCCTTCTATGTGCGGCATCAGGATCCCCTCATCCCGTGCCAGCAGGCCGGTGGCAGGGTCGATTTCAACGAATACGATTCCCGGTGGAACCGGTTTCAGATCGTCGACCTCGGGACGTCCACCCGCGGCCCATGACATTAAGTCAATCCACATCGGAAGCGCTGTCGTCGAGGCGAACACATTTCCACGGGCCTTTGTCCGGCCAAGAAAACGTGTGTGTGTGTCCTGACCCAGCCATGCTATGGCCGTCAGTTCATGTGTCCAGCCGGCAAACCAGACATCGAAGGGCAGGGTGCCGGTTTTGCCGAAGACCGGGCGGCCCAGTTTTCGTGCGGCTGCACCGGTACCCTCGCGCGCGACGTTGCGCAGGTTTTCGGCGGTGATGAAGGCCGCCTCCCGGTTAATCAGGCGTCTAGTCGCGTCGAATGGGCGCGAAGATTCCAGGCGGATGGCTTCCAGCAGGCCCACGGAGGGATCGCGCGGGCTGCGATTGTCCATAAGGACTGTTCCGGAGTCGTCCACCACGGATTTGATGTATACCGGATTGATGTCCAGGCCGCCGGCCGCGAACACCGCGTAGCTCTTCAGGACATCGGCGGGACGCTGCTCGATTCCGAGCGCCTCGGCCGGAAATCCCTTGAACGGCTCGTTCAGGCCGAGACGAGACCCCCAGTCGTTGAGGCCTTCCAGCCTGTCGGTGTCCAGCACCATCCGGTACGCGCGAATCGAGATGCGGTTCTCGGATTTGGTCAGACCCATGTATAGCGTCATGTCCTCGGTTCCACTGGTGCCGACCGGGTTCCAGCTTCCCTGTCTGAACGGGGCGCCGGACAGGACCGTTGACGGTGGGATGCCAAGGTCGTAGGCGCGGGAATAGTATATCGGCTTGACAACGCTGCCCGTCTGTCTGACGGCGCGGGTTCTGTTGTACTGTGATTCGTCGAAGTCCCACGCCCCGGAAAGCGCCTTTACATATCCGGTGCGCTGGTCCATGGCGATCAGTGCCGACTGGACATGCGGAAACTGAACAAGACGATACTTGTCCACCGCCCCATCCCCGTCGCCTTCGCCATCGGCATCATTATCGATAGGCTCGCGCAGCACCAGCACCACGTCCCCGGTCTTGAGCGCGTCCGTTGCATCCTTCAGTCTTCCGTCCAGGGACAGGCTTCCACGCTTCTCGGTGATGGTGCGTTCGTCGAACCTGGTGTAAGGAACAGCCCACCTCATCGATTCGATCGGGATGCGGCCGCGACTGACCGGGGACAGCGCGACGTCCGCGCCTTTCCTGTCCACGGCCGTGACCACTGCCAGAAGCGGATTGCCTTCGCCGTCAGCCGCGTACTCGGTGTGTTCCGAAATCCAGGCAGCGTTCCGGCTTAGGAATGTCTCAATGTCCTGTTCCTTGAGCGTCGCGAGCGCGCCGGCCCATCCCTGGCGCATCGATAGCGCCATCGCCGCCCTGAAGGCCGCTTTGTCTGCCTTGAGTTGCAGGCCGGTATCGATGGTGGTCTCGGCATGAACGTTGCCGCCTCCGACCAGGATGCCGCTGCGTGAGGAACGCGAGGTCCACTGCTTGATCCCGGTGATGACCTCCATGGTCATGAACGGCGTACGGTCACGCAGGTTATCGCGCTGCGGCACGACCACGACCCTTGACGCCAGCGCCGCGGCCGCCTGCTCGGCCGTGATGCTTCCATTCTCAAGCATCCGGTTGATCACGCGATCCCGACGTTTCACCATTTCCTCCTGGTTGCGCATCGGGGTTACGGAAGAGGGCGACTGCGGCAGCGCAGCGATGATTGCCGCCTCGGAGACCGTCAGATCCATCGCGGTTTTTCCGAAGTAGATCCGCGAGGCCGCCTCGACGCCATAGCAACCTTCTCCGAGGTAGATCAGGTTCAGGTACAGGGCCAGGATCTGATCCTTGGTGTAGATGTCCTCAAGACGCCTTGCGATGATCCCCTCGCGGGCCTTGCGTTTGAAACTGCGCTCGCCGCTGAGAAGCAGGGATCGAGCCACCTGCTGCGTGATGGTGCTCGCGCCCTCGCGCACCTTTCCAGCCCTGAGGTTCGTCACGACTGCCCTGAGGATGCCGCGGAGGTCGGTTCCCGAGTGTTCGAAAAAGCGTTCGTCCTCTGATGAAAGCACCGCCTTGACAAGAATATCCGGGAAACCCTCCATTCTGGTCAGATAGCGTCTTTCCTTGAATACCTCGCCAAGCAGCAGTCCGTGCTGATCCGATACCGTACTGACAGTGCCGAGCCTGATGGCGTCGAACGGGGGAATCTCGGGAAGGTCACGGGACAGGAATACATAGGCCGCGCCACCGGTCATCGCGCCGAGCAGGCATGTCGACAGCATGAGCCAGACGATCAGACGCACCATCACCCTGAACGGGTTAAAGGAGCGTGCGTTTACGACTATCAGCTTCATTCTGCCCCCGAGGGCGGTCCGCGCCATTGTAGCCTGAAAACTTTCGATTGAGTCACTGGACCGATGGAAAATGCTTGATTTCGGGTGGCCGGAAAACAGAAGGGGGCGCCGAAGCGCCCCCTTCATCATCCCACGGTGAACGAAGGATTACTCAGCAGGCACGTAACCGGCGACATTGGCCTCGGCCAGCGTGAACTGCAGGCACAGGGAGGCGGCGTCAGCGGGATGCTCGCCGTCCTTGGCGATGTACTTGCCGGAACCTTCCGGGCAACCCACTTCGGAGATGGCGCACTGGTGCATGTCAAACAGCATGGCCATTGCGGTCCTGGCGGTCGGGATGTACGAGCAGATGTCCTCGACGGCTTCCGGAACCGGGTCCTTCTTGCATTCATCGTCGATGCTGTCGATGATGTCAGTCAGTTCCTGCTTGGTCACGACGCCGGACAGGAAACCGTCCGTCGCGGAAACGCCGACGGTGCCGGCGGTCAGGTTGGCCTTAATCTGGGCGTCGACCAGGTGAACCGTCAGCAGCAGGTCAGCCGACAGCGGAACGGAGATCGTGAAGTTACCGGGACCAGCGGCCAGGGCGCCTTCGGTGATGTCGGTGCCGGCGAAGTAGATCATCGGCTTGCAGGTCTCTTCCAGGTAGGAAGCCTGGTCGACGTACATATCGCCCTCGAGCGCGCCGGCCGTAACGGGCTCGCCCATCAGACCCTGAAGGTCGAAGTCGGTGGTGTTGGTGAAGTCAGTCACGTTCGCGAACTCGAAAATGATCGCCATTTCGCCGGCGGTCATCATCTCGGCCAGTTCGCCGTTGACCATGGAGGCCAGGCCGGTCAGGCCGCAGTCGCCCACGCCGTCGCCGGTGTAGTCGAAGCAGTCGGCCTTTTCGTCGGCATTGGCCGGGATGTGCAGGGAATTGACAACACCGGTTTCGCCCCAGGTGGTCGGCAGTTCGTCCGGGTACGTGCAGGTGTCGTCGCAGGTGCTGGTCAGTTCGACGCAAACCTGGCCTTCCGTGCATTCGCCGCAAGAACCTTCACAGCCGTCATCGCCGCATTCCTTGCCATCGCAGTTGGGAACGCAGACTTCGTCTTCGCACTGGAACGTGTCGTTGCAGAACTGATCTTCGCCGCATTCGCCGCAGGAACCGCCGCAGCCGTCCTCGCCGCAAGCCTTGTCCGTGCAGTCGGGCACGCAGGTGTCTGCCACGGTGTTGTCTTCGACGGCCGTGTCGTGTCCTTCACCTTCGTCGGGAACGTTCGTGTCCTCGACCAGGTTGTCGGTTTCGACAACGTCTTCTTCCGGAGTACCTTCGTCGTTGACGGGGGTCTCATCGCCACAGGCAACGAGGCCGGTCATCGCGACCGCGAGAACCATAACGCCAAAAAATTTTACCAGACCCTTCATTACCAATACCTCCCATAGGATTGCAGTTTGTCTTCCGGCTCGAAAGCCAACGGGATATTAAAGGTTCAACTTATCGTTTGCAAGGTTATTTTCAGGATAACCCCGATAATGCTGGGGGTTGAGTTTAAACAGACCGTTCGGAGCTTGAAGAAAGTTGCTAGAATATGGCGTCAGCGTCGCGGTGGTTGCGGGATGCGCGTCGTACGATATGGTTCTGCATCGATGGTGCTCCTGCTGGCCGGGATCAGCGGCGTCGCGGGGTGCCAGGATCTGTCCCCGGTTCGGGACGTCTGCGGCATCGAGTCGTGCGACCTTGACGCCCTGGACGCCACGACGGATTTTCCCGACATCAATAACACCACGCTGGACTCGTCGCGTCCGGATGACCCGGGTTCCGCTCAGGACGATGGCGTCGGCGACGAAGTTGTCATCCCGGGCGAGTTTCGAATTGACGCCATCGAACCGGGATCCGGATCCTCCGAAGGTTCCACGACGGTGACCCTGTCGGGGGCGGGGCTCGACCAGGTCGTTCAGGTATGGTTCGGGCGCGCGCGCAGTCCGTCCATATTTCCAATCGCCGACGGCATCCTGAACTGCGTCGCGCCGCCCGGCGCGGCGGGGCCGGTCACCCTTCGCGCTGTGGACCGTTTCGGTCGGACCGCGATCAGTCCGGTCGATTTCGTTTATCAGGCAAGGCTCCGCGTCGAGTCCGTTTTTCCAGTTTCCGGCCCTTCATCCGGCGGCACGCCGATCACGATCGCCGGTTCCGGTTTCTCATCAGGGGTCTCCGTCCTTGTCGGCGGGCGCCCCGCCATATCGGTATCGGTTGCGGACGACGGCACGATCCTGGCGATTTCTCCTCCCGGTTCGCCCGGCGTGGCTGACGTTCGAGTCACATCCGCTTCCGAAGAGGCCGTGCTGGTCGACGCCTGGGAGTTCATTCAGGATCCGATTCCCCCGACTCTGCCGGGCATACGTATCGATTCGGTGACGCCGGCGCGCGGTCCGGTTTCGGGCGGCACTGCCGTAACCATTCAGGGTGCCGGATTCTTTGAGGGCCTCGGGGTTCGCATCGGTGCGTTGCCGGCGGACCAGGTTCGCGTTGTTTCCGATTCGGTCATCGAGGCGGTTACTCCTCCGGGAACCCCGGGTGTTGCCGACGTGGTTCTGTTTTTCCGGTACGGCGAGGCCAGGCTTCGCCAGGGCTTTTTCTATCGGGGCGTCGATGGCGGAACGATGGGCATCTTCGAGATCAATCCCCCGGATGCCGCGTGGACCGGTGGCTCGCTGATCACCGTCCGTGGGTTCGGTCTGGGGTCGGTCGATCATGCCTGGTTTGGTTCGTACCCGGCTGAACTTGTCGATATCGTTTCAGATTTTGAAATGATGGTCAGGACGCCCGCCGTTCAGGATGCCGGTCGCGTGTTCTTCATGGTTAGCGGACGGGGGGCGGCTATCGTTCCCGACGGATTCAGATTCTACGATCCATACATTTATGGCGGAGGGGTTCGTGGCCGGCCAATCGAGCGCAATCTGAACGTGACCGTCTATGATGGTTCCACCATGGCCAGGGTCGAGGGTGCCTGGGTGATAGTCGGCGCCGACGGCCACACGCCGTTTCAGGGTTTAACCGATTCGCGCGGCCAGATTTCTTTCGGTCATCCCGACATCGCCGGTCCTCTTTCGGTGTCAGCCACCAGGCAGGCTTTCACCGCCATGACGGTGGCCGGTTTCAACGCGTCGGACGTGACCCTGGCAATCTACAGTTCCCCGTCCCCCGAGAACCCGACCGAGGGCCAGCCTTCAGAACCGACCACTCCGTGCGCGGTCTCGGGGCGCGTCAGCGACTACGACAAGTATTTTCTCAAGCCGCCCGGGGTGGACGGCACGGCGTGGGTCGAGTGCTTCTCGTCTCCCTCGTCCATGTACACCTCCATGGGGACCATTCCGGTTGGAAATCGGCCGGACTCATCGGGACGATTCGGATTTACCGGTCGTTCCGGCGAGTTCGCGGTCATCTGCAGACTGATGGTTCAGGAAACCGGCTCGGCCGAGGGCTATCCGGTCAGAATGGGGATCAGGCGACATCTCAAGTGTGTCGACGGAGTCTCCCCCGAGGCGGTCGTCAGTCTTGACATCCCGACGGATGCGTCGCTGCGGTTCGGAATCCCGAACATCCCGTTTCATCACCTCGGGGTATGGGAACCGCGATTCACTGGCGGATGGCATCTGGGGACCGACGGATATCTCCCGCTACCGATGCGCGGCGTGTTCGACGGCGCCACGGTGACATTTCCCAGGCAGCCGGCATCTTACCAGGGCGAAGGGGACTACGACCTGGCCGGCATGGGATTCGATGTGTATGTCACGATTTCATCGCGGGATTCCAGTGGCCTGCCGTACTCGGTGGTGCAGATGACGGGCCTTGATTCCGCTGGCGAGGGCGCACTGTTTTCGGGGCGGCCCGGCGCGATGCTTCGCTCTCCGATTGGACTTGATGCGTCTTTTCGCGCGTTCGTCAGTCTGGATGACGGCTCCTCGATGGCCATTGACGACACCGGCAGGACCTGGATCCTCGAGGGCGGCGGGCTCAGGGCGGGGGCCGTGGCACTGAACGCCAGGATCAACGACATGGATGGACTTGCCGCGGACGA
>CAZNJW010000095.1:0-8996 GCA_964573455.1 uncultured Anaeromyxobacteraceae bacterium
GCCGTGGGCTGTGGATGTGCGGCCCGCCATGCGGCGTGCCTGGAAACAGGTTCGTGAACAGGATCGGTTTCCGCCGTAGGGGCGAATGACAATTCGCCCTTGCCCTAAAAGAGACGTGACATTGGCATCACCCCATTCCGCGTACTACGCTTCGTTCTGTCATCCTGCGTGAAAACCGATGCCTCCTGAAAAGACGGAAGCGAAAAGACGCAACCCACGCGGCTGGGTATCAACCACATATTTTGCCGAAGGCCTGCCATACATGCTGGTCAGGTACCTTTCCTCGGTGTACCTGACCGACATCGGCCTGAAGGAAGCCTATCTGGGCTTCGTGAACTTCCTGGGGATCCCATGGAACTTCAAATTCCTCTGGGCGCCCGCCGTCGACCTGTTCCTGACCAGACGGCGGTGGCTGCTGATCGTTGAACTCGCGCTCACGTTCGGTTTCGCACTGGTCGCCCTTCTGACAGCCTTCGGCCCCACCCCAGCGGACGTGGGCGCCTCTGCCCTGTCGGACATTCACGGACTGGCCATTCGCGCCGTCATCACCGTCCTGGTCATGCTCGCCTTTCTGTCCGCCACCCATGACATCGCCATCGACGGTTTTTACATGGAGGCCATCGACGACCCGGCCGAACAGGCAGGCTACACAGGCTTGCGCGTCCTTACCTACCGGCTCGCGGTCATCTTCGTCAAGAGCGTGCTGGTGGCACTGGCAGGCGCCGTGTCGTGGTCCGTGGGCTGGGCCGGAGGCGCCGTCACGCTCGGACTGCTGCTCATCTTTCACTGGTTATTCCTTCCGAGACCGACACAGGCCGAACGTCCGGCATCCACCTTCAAAACGGTGGTCAGAGACTATGGCCGCGCCTTCACGACCTGGCTGGCCCAGCCCGACGCCGTCCTGATCCTGTTCTTCGTGGTCCTTTTCAAAATGGGCGACGAGATCCTTTTCTCGATGAACACGCCGTTTCTGATGCGAGAGCTCGGTGTCACCAAGGCCCAGCTTTCGTGGGTCTCCGGCATCTTCGGCACCGGCGCGTCCATCGGCGGTTCGCTCCTGTCGGCCTGGGCAATCGGCAAATGGGGTCTGCGCCGCGCCGTATGGCCGCTTACGATGGCCATGAACCTGAACATCTGGGCGTACATCTGGCTTGCCTGGACCTCGCCGGATGCGGCGACTACCAACGGGCTGTACCTGATCACCGCCGTCCATACCTATGAGCAGTTCGCGGCCGGACTGGGAAACGCGGTCCTTGTCGTCTTCATCATGCGGACATGTAGCGCCGAGTTCAAGGCGGCCCACTACGCCATCGCCAGCGCCGTTTCATCTGTCGGCGGCACGATTTTCGGAGGTTTCGGCGGCGTCTTCGTTCAGCGTTTCGGCTACCTGAATCTTTATCTGCTGGCATTCGCCGCGGCCGTTCCGGGGATGATTCTTCTGGGAGTGCTCAGACATGGACGGCGCGGTCAGGCGGCCGGCAGTCCATTCGCTTCCTGATGGATCAAAGGATCAGGTTTTCGGGGTTTGCCGTCACGGTCTGCAGCAGGATTCCCGCCTCGCCGGGAAAGCCGCCCACTGAATCAAGAGCGGCAGTGCCGCCGTTTCCACCCAGGCCTCCGCCTCCACGACCGTCAACAGTGGACGCTCCACCCGCAATATCCGCACCGGCTGCTCCACCATTCAGATAGATCGTGCCGCTGGAGAGCGTCGGCGCAATCATATGGACAATTCCACCACCGCCGCCGGAACCACCGGCCCTCATCAGGCCGCCGGAAGACTGTGTGGCGTTCCCGCCATTGCCACCCCTGACCGCGATGGCGCCGGTGTTGGAGATCGACATCTTGCTCATGATGATGATGAACCCGCCGGAACCGCCGCCGCCGCCAGCGCCCTGAACACCGGTCGCGCCGTTTTCGCCGTCCGCCAGGATCGAACCAGCGATGCTGATGATACCCTTTGCACGGATGGTCAAGCCTCCACCACCCAGACTGCCATTGATGACGCCCGTCCCGACCGCACCATTCGTTCCTGACAGTGCCGGCGCCCGCATAATCTGTGCCGCCTCGATGGCCGGAAGCTTCTGCGAAATAAAGCCGTTGGAGGATGCCGGCGCGGACAGTGCCAGAGAAGGAGACACGTACGTCCGCTCGAAGTTGATACTATCGAAACCACTTCTGACCGTGATGCTGCCCGTCGAAGTCAGCGTGAAGTTACCGCTGCATCGCAGCATGGTTCCACTGGGCACGCTCAGGCTGGAAGATATGGTTATCTGGCTGTACTGTGCCGTGACCCGTGCCGCGTCACTGTCGCTCCAGACCGTCGGCGACGAGATCGTCAGCGGCCCGGACTCACCGCTTCCGAACACCGGATCCGCGAATGACGAACCACCAGCGGGCACGCCGCACGTGATGTTGCCCGACGCGTCGATCGCCTGGACCACCGAGCCTTCCGGACAGGTCTGATTGGACTTGGCGAAATCCGCGCCCGTGTATACGGTGTCGAAGTCGATATCGCAAACAACAGAACCGTTCGCGGCGACACCGGTGACCTTCTGGCCGAAAGCGCACGTCTGATCGCTCAGCGCGAAGTCGCTGCCGCTGTAGGAATTCGACAGATCATCCCCGCACAACCAGGCGCCTTCCAAGTATTTCAAAGTCTGACCAGCGGTGCAGGTCTCCGGCATATCGGACAGGTCGGCCCACACATGAGTGTGATCCAGCGTGGAGTACCCTTCGAGCATGCCCGTCAACTGCGCGGTCGTCGAGTAGCCTTCAAGAGCATCCGCCTTGATGTATCCGACATTTTCGACCATCGCCTGGACCTGGTCCTCGGTCAGCGTGTCGTCAATTCCGTCCGCGAATCCCTCAGGCAGTGAAGTCAGGCCGTTCCAGGACACGGAGTCCGCGGCACCGCAGGTCTCGGACCATTCCGCACGCCGGGCGAGAATGGAATATGGAACGTGAGTAACCGGATGACGCGGCACCATCTCGTCGTCCGATTCGACCGTGACACCGATCCAGCCCGCGGCACCGCGGAAGAAGTCATCGCTGAACGGCGTTGTTCCGCCGAGCAGCATCGAGAACTGGCCGTTCACCACCGGCACGGTCTGTGCCTCGGCCCACAACGCGTTTCCACCCTCGGGCGCGTCATATAAGACTACGCTTATGGAGCGTTCAGCCGTAATCGGAACCCCGAGATCATCGGTCAGGAACCCCTGGAACATGATCATGTCCCCTTCACGAGCTGAAGCGGACATCGAGAACACGCACACGAAAACCACGGCGGCAAATGCCGAAACCAGTTTCGCAGTCGATTTCATAACGTTATTCCTCCCTGGAACATCCTATCCAGGACTATTCCGTGACACACATTGTCGGACCGAGGATGAAATCCCCGCCCGCCGCCGCGAACTCGAAACGACCGGCACCCATAGTGAACCCGAGCGAGTACCCGCGTGACACGGACTGACCGGCCGCGGCGGAGTACCCGACAAACACAGGTTCAAAGAATGGAGGCTCGGTCGTATCTACGCCGGTGTCCCCCACGACATCGGTCGTGTCGGATGCGTCGGGGACGTCACTGGTCGCATCGGCCGTGTCCTCGACGATGTCACTGATCACATCGGTCGCGTCAGGGGAAACGTCCTCGTCCGCATCAGGTGGAACGAATGCGTCGGTCGTATCCGGCGTCCCGTGGTCGTGTACCTCGTCCGTCGCGTCACGGACAACATCGCTCCCACCACCACTGTCGTCCTGGATCACGTCTTCCTGTGCATCGACCTCTGGATCACCGCCAGGATCCGACCCGGGCCCGGGGTCCGAACACCCGGCGACGGCCAGGATCAGCGCCGATGACAACATAAGCATCAGCCATTTCATAGGTCTCCTTCTCCGATACGGCGCAGGACATACACCGACCGGATATAACGAGATTAATTCCAATCGCAAGTTGGCCAGATCAGCATCTGCAGGTCAATACATTTTCACGACGCTCCCTGAGAAATACTATGTCAACCGAACGCCATGTGCATATTCCTCCGATCATGCGTGGTCGGATTACGATGGTCGACCACTCCCCGGAACACTCGAATTCTGGTCAATTCAACCTCACATCTTTGTTCACTTTGTTGTTAGAATCCGATCCGACACAGGCATCCTGTCAGGGTGCCTAAACTGGAGCAGTGAACCTGATGACATTCCGAACCCCTGGAAGAACAAGCCTTTTCAGGGCGCATTCCCCGGTGATGATTCTGGTACTGGGTGTCGCAATGATCGGCGCCTGCAAAACCGAAGCACCCAGGAAGACCCGCGCCGTCACGATCGAGGCGGACATCGCCGGCACCGCGGATGTACCGGTACTCGTCAACGCCATTGGTTCGGTGGAGCCTTCCGAACACGTCGAATTGCGTGCCCAGGTAACCGGCGTGGTTTCGGAAGTGACCTTCAAGGAAGGAGACGCGGTCACGGCCGGACAGGTCCTTCTGAAGCTGGACCGCAGACCTTTCGAGGCCGTTGTGGCGCAGGCATCCGCCAACCTGACCGCCGCCGAGATTCAGTCCGGGATCGCTCTTCGCAATCTGGATCGCGGACGTCCGCTTCATGACAAGGGTATGATCAGCGACGGTGATTTCGATTCGCTTCAGGCGGCATTCGAAACGGCGACCGCGGCTGTCAAGGTTCAACAGGCGGCACTGCGCTCGGCCAGACTCAATCTTGAATTCACAACGATTCAGGCCCCCCTTCCGGGTCGTGCAGGCCGTCAGCTCGTGTACCCCGGGGACATCGTGAATGCGGGCCAGACGCCTCTGGTTCAGATCAACCGCACCATGCCGGTTTATGTACGATTTTCGGTTCCCGAAAAGGATATCGACGCCTTGCGACGGGCATTCGAGGCGGGCAACGTCAGTGTCACGGCACAGGCTCCGGCCGTCCCGGACAAGCAGTTCACCGGCAGTCTTACCTTCGTGGACAACCAGATCGACACGAAAACCGGCAGCCTGGCGCTGAAGGCCACTTTCGCAAACGATGACGAAGGCCTCTGGCCTGGTCAGTTTGTACAGGTCAAGGCCACGGTCGGAATGCTCTCCAATGCCGTGGTCGTCCCCGCGCACGCTGTGCAGGTTTCCCAGTCGGGTTCCTACGTGTTCGTGGTCGAAGACTCAACGGCCCGACTGCGAAAGGTCACACCAGGCAGCCTGTATCAGGAACTGATCGTGGTCCAGGAAGGGGTGGTCCCAGGCGAAATGGTTGTGACTGACGGCCACATCAAGCTTGTCGATGGAACCGCTGTCGAATTACGAAAGCAGGATCCGGGAAATGAGTCTGCCGGCCAATCGGCGCCAGCCGGAAAAGGCATGCCCGAATGAACCAGCCGTCAGCAAACACGAAAGGATTCTCGGCAGTCTTCATCCGGCGTCCGGTTGCGACCATCATCCTGATGGTGGCGATTCTGATCGTTGGAATCGGCGGCTTCCTGAACCTGTCGGTCAACAACCTTCCCACCGTCGACTTCCCGACGATTCAGGTAATGGCGAACCTGCCAGGCGCCAACCCCGAAACCATGGCATCGGCGGTCGCGACGCCTCTTGAGAAACAGTTTTCCGCCATCCAGGGAATCAAGGCGATTACCTCATCCAGTTACCAGGGAGGCACCCGCATCACCCTGGAGTTCGACCTGGAAAGAGACATCGACGCCGCGGCTCAGGATGTTCAGACAGCCATCGCCGGAGCGACACGCCAGCTTCCCAAAGACATGTACATGCCGAGTTACTGGAAGTCGAACCCGGCCGACATGCCTATTCTGATGTACGCGCTGACCTCCGACACCCTGCCTCTGTCGGCCCTGGACGAGTACGCGCAGACCGTGCTGGCGCAAAACATCTCGATGGTGACCGGCGTCGCGCAGGTCGACGTGCGTGGTTCGCAGAAGTACGCGGTCAGGATTCAACTCGATCCGGCAAGACTGGCGGCGCGTGATGTCAGCGTCATCGACGTGGTCAACAAGGTTCGCAACCAGAACCAGAAGCTGGCGACCGGCACGCTATGGGGAGATCGCCGCCTGTCATCGATCGAAACGAACGCCCAGCTTCATGAAGCCGACGACTTCCGTCCGCTGATAATCGACTACAAGGACGGCAATCTGGTTCGACTCGGCGACCTGGGAGAGGTTACCGACAGTGTCGAGAACAACCGCGCCGCTGGCTGGTACGTCGACTCGCGTTCCGTGATCCTGATGGTCAATCGCCAGCCGGGCAGCAACGCGACCGAGGTCGCGGACAATGTCCGGGAAAAGGTCGAGCGCCTTCAGTCTCAGTTGCCGGAATCGGTGGACCTGAACCTGATGTTCGACCGTTCGGAATCAATACGCGAATCGGTTCACGACGTAGAGCTGACACTGATACTGACTCTGATTCTGGTCGTCGCGGTCATCTTCCTGTTCCTTCGCAACGCCTCGGCCACCTTGATCCCCAGCCTTGCCCTGCCCCTTTCGCTTATCGCCACCTTCGGGGTCATGTACCTGTTGGACTATACGCTCGACAACCTGTCGCTGATGGCCCTGACACTATCGCTGGGATTCGTTGTCGACGACGCGGTGGTCATGCTCGAAAACATCTTCAGACACATGGAGATGGGCAAGTCGCGCCTGCGGGCGGCCTTCGACGGCGCGAAGGAAATTGAATTCACGATCGTCTCGATGACGCTGTCCCTGATCGCGGTCTTTATCCCGCTGCTTCTGATGACCGGCATCGTGGGACGCCTGTTCCGCGAGTTCGCCGTCGTAATCAGCGTCGCCATCGCGGCTTCGTGCCTGATCTCACTGACCCTGTCACCGATGATGGGCAGCCTGGTACTGAAAATGGACCCCCGTCACGGTCCGCTCAGCAATCGACCGCAGCCCATCTGGAACGCCATCAAGGGCTTCTATGAACGCACGCTGGCCGGCGTCATGCGCCATCGAGTAATCACCGTGGTCATTTCGCTGCTGATTCTGATTGCCACAGGTTTCCTGTTCGCTATCAGCCCGAAAGGGTTTCTGCCTTCCGAGGACATCGGTCTGATTTCGGTCACGACCGAGGCCACCGAAGGCACCTCGTTCGACGCCATGGTCAAGATGCAGCAGCAGGTCATGGATATCGTCAGACAGGACGACGCGGTTCAGGGGTTCAATTCCAGCGTTGGCCAGGGTTCCTGGAGTCTGGCCAACCAGGGTCGCATGTTCGTTCAGTTGAAGCCACGTGCCATGCGTGACGTCTCGGCCGACGAAGTCATCGCCAGGATGCGCCCCAAGCTGGCGGGAATCGCCGGAATGCGCGTCTTCATGCAGGTTCCGCCATCGATCCGAATCGGCGGTATTTCCAGCAAATCGATGTACCAGTTCACGCTGCAGAGCACGGACATCGATTCGCTTTACGACTGGACCGCGAAGCTCGAAGAAAGACTTAAGGTCTTGCCCGAACTGCTGGACGTGACGACCGACCTGTCGTTGAAGAACCCGCAGGTCGTGGTGAACGTGGATCGCGACCGCGCCGCCGCCCTGGGGATCTCGTCCTATGACGTCGAGCAGACACTGAACCTGGCCTTCGCATCCACCCAGGTTTCGACCATTTACACGCAGGCGAACCAGTACTACGTCATCATGGAACTGCTGCCCGAGTACCAGAAGGACCAGAGGGCTCTAGACCTTCTGTACGTCAAGTCTGTAACCGGAAGCATGGTGCCGCTGAACGCGGTCGCCAAGCTGGAGCAGAAGGTCGGGCCGCTGTCGATCAACCACCTGGGCCAGATTCCGGCGGCAACGATCTCCTTCAACCTGCGCGACGGCGTCTCGATCAGCCAGGCTTCGGAAATGGTATCGTCCATCGCCTCGTCGATGCTGCCATCGCACATCAACACGTCGTTCCAGGGCCAGGCCCAGGCGTTCGCCGGTTCCGAATCATCGATGCTCATCCTGCTGCTGCTCGCGATCATGGTCATCTACATGATCCTGGCGATCCTGTACGAAAGCTTCATCCATCCGCTGACGATCCTGACCGGTCTGCCGTTCGCGGCGTTCGGCGCCCTGCTGACGCTCTACATTTTCGATATGGAGCTTAGTCTTTACGCCTATGTCGGCATCATCATGCTGATCGGTGTCGTCAAAAAGAACGCCATCATGATGGTCGACTTCGCGGTCGAGGCCGAAAAATCGGGCGCATCCGCCCGCGACGCCATCCTTGAAGCGGCTTCGGTTCGTTTCCGTCCGATCTTGATGACCACGGTCGCCGCCATCGTAGGCACCCTGCCAATCGCGCTCGGTCTGGGCGCCGGCGGCGAGGCCCGTCAGCCTCTGGGTATGGCGGTAGTCGGCGGCCTGCTCTTCTCGCAACTGATCACCCTGTACATCACCCCGGTTTTCTATACTTACTTCGACCGCATCCAGACCGCCTCCGCCCGCATCTTCGGCCACCGCGACCTGAACTGATCGACGCAAAAAGCTGTAGTTTTAACTAGTTAAGATTACACGCAATGTCGGAGCGGCAGGGTCAGATCGAGTAGTTGATGTTGCCGCAGTGGTCGGCGCACCTTTCAAACGAATCGGCCATCGATTTCAGTGTCGTATTCTGGAACACGGCGTTCATGGCGTCGGAGGCCTCCTGCCAGACCTTCCTGGTAACGCACGTGGTCGCGCGGGCGCAGGCCTGGTCCTGACAAGGGGCCAGCCGCACCGGCCCCTCGACGGCCGCCAGGATGTCGGCGACCGTGACCACGGCCGGGTCGCATGACACGACGTACCCGCCGCGGGCGCCCCTTACGCTGCGTACGAAACCACCCACCTTCAGCCTTATCAGAAGCTGCTCAAGGTACTGCTGAGGGATGTCCTCGGACGCCGAAATCTCGGATATCCGGACGGGACTGCCGGGACCGCGGGCGACCAGGAAAAGAAGCACCCTTGTAGCGTAACGACCTCGAGTCGAAAGACCTTCCATGAAACACCTGTTGACAAAGGCAATCGAGAA
>CAZNJW010000096.1:0-8961 GCA_964573455.1 uncultured Anaeromyxobacteraceae bacterium
TGGGCTGGAGCGTCGATGCGTGACGCCGATAACCGGGGGCGGTTTCGCGCAGGAGTGCGGTTTTGACCCTTTCCTGGGTGACACGGTGCTTTGCGAATCCGGCCTCTGTTCCGAGGCAGGGTGCACAAGACCATGCGATCGCGACGATCAGTGTCTGGTGCCGGGGTACCAGTGCGTCTCCGGTGTTTGCGCCGGCGGCCTGAAGACATGCTCCGGGGATACGGAATGCAGCCCCTGGGTCTGCGGTTCCAGTGTCGATATCATGGGTATCGCGGCATCGGCATGCGAGCCACGCCGTTGTTCGGGCGACTTCGATTGTCCGGGCGAAGGGTATTACTGCGCAACGGCCATTGAACAGGACATCACCGGCGCCCTGGTGGCGTCCGGGAGATGTGCTCCAGCCGTGGTCGGGGGCGCCGATGTCGGTGAACCATGCGGGGCTCAGCCTGGCGGTGGCGTGATACCGTGTCGCAACCGCGACATGTGTGTGGACGGATACTGTTCGGCCAGGTGCCAGACAGATTTTGACTGCTTCATTCATGGCGATCTGCGGTGCGCGTTGAAGCAGGAATCGACCGTGATCGGCTATCTCGCAGGTCAGGAGGTCTGGCTCGACGTCGGGTACTGCATTCCGACCGGCTACAGGCATGAAGGTTGTCGCAACGATTCCTCGTGCCACGGGCGCGTCTGTACTCCGTGGGTATCAGATGCCTGGGGCCGCCGTGAGGTTTTGACCACCTGTATGGACCCGCCTGTAAACGGGTGGCCGCTTGGAACCGCCTGTGGCCCATACGCGTGGGACGCGGTCTGCCAGGCCAGGTACTGCTTCGGCCAGGACGACGTGTACGGGCTTCCCGGCTGGTGTTCCAGCACATGTGTCGTTGATTCGGACTGCCCGCCCACCGCCCCGCTCGGAGCTGACGATGCCAGGTGGATTTGCGCGGCGATGCCGATCATCGGTGCCGCCAGCGTCCCGATCGAGGACGACCTTTTCGCCTCCTGGTGTGTCCCGGTTTCGCTCGAGAGTTCGCTGGCCGACTGTTCCGCCACCAGATACTGCGCAGACCAGGGTCAGGTTTGCTCTCCTGTGCTTCGGGCGGGACCAGGAGTGGAGAACGAGCGTGTCGACTACCTGTGTCTTGCAGCCTCGGACGGACGTGACCCAGGCTACATCTGCGACCCGGCCGGCGACGGATCGGATTGCGCCGGTGGGATCTGTTCTCCCTCGGCCATGACTGGGATCGGCTTCTGCAGCGTCACCTGTCTGTCCGACGCGCAGTGCCTCGATTTCGGCGAAAACGTGGCGTGCCGCGGGATGCACATGGGATTCTCCAGACAAGGACAGCCTCTGTTCGCGGATGTCTGTCGGATGACCGGCGAGTGCATCGTTTGCGAGAGCGACGCGGACTGTGGCGCCGGCCATCGCTGCGCGAACGTCTCCGGCAGTCTCTGGTGGGCCGACACGCGCTGCGTCCGCGAGTGCGATGTCGACGCCGACTGCTCGGATATCGCCGGACGGTCGTGTGAGGACGTCCCATCGGGATTCACCACGTCAGGAATGCAGATCAAGGCGTGCATGACGCCGGTTTGCGCGTGAGGGGGTGCCTTGAGGGCTGTCGTTCAAAGGGTCTCCAGTGCCGCGGTTTCAGTCGGAGGCGATCAGATCGCGTCCATCGGGCCGGGCCTGATGGTTCTTGTCGGTCTTGGCGTTGCGGACGGTCTCGACGAACTGGACTATCTGGCGCGTAAGATTGTGAGTCTCCGGGTGTTCGAGGATGCCGATGGCAAGATGAATCTTTCGGTTGCCGAGGCCGGAGGAGAGCTTCTCCTGGTAAGCCAGTTCACTCTGTACGGAAATACCAGGAAGGGTTGCCGTCCTTCGTTCGTCGACGCCATGCCCGTCGAGCGGGCCAGAGCCTTCTGGCCCCAGGTCGAGCGGCGTTTTCTGGAGACTGGCCTGGCGTGCAGGTTCGGGGTCTTCCAGGGTGATATGTCCTGCACGATCGTCAATGAAGGTCCGGTCACCATCATTATCGATTCATCGGACAGACGCTGACCCGCCGAGGCAGACAGACAGTCGAATCAATTCATTGAATACCAGAACTTAAGCGGGGAAGGTTACAGACTAGTTGGTCGACGCGGAGCAGTCCAGTTTCTCAAGTTCCTTCAGGAATCCTTCGAACCAGACAGCGTCGGTCTGGCGCAGGAACGCTTCGATCTTGTAGAAGTCGTCACGTGTCCTGATGTCGTTCTTGTTCAGGATATCGGTGAAGATCTTGGCGACCTGCTCTTCGGAAACGGTCTTGCCAGCGTCGCGCTTGGACTGCACTTCCCGCCTGATACACTCGAATTCCTTGACCGCGGCTATGTAGTTGATCTTGGCTGTTTCAGGCTTCGGGGCGAGGTCGGCGCCGGGGAAGTCAACCATGTACAGACCGGGACCTTTCTGATCCCAGAACTTTGATTCCCATCCCTCGCCGAGGGCGCCGATACGGGCCTTTTCGCCGGTGAAGTGGAACTTGCGCGGCTCATAACCGTCACGCGTGATCTCGATGGTGACTTCGTATGCGGAGATCACCGTGCGTTCTTCGTTGGACTGCTGAATCGGCATGTCCGTGAAGGGGAGGTTCTCGACGACTTCCTTTTCCTCACGCTTCAGGCTCTGCGATTTGTTGGGAATGTCGGTGACTTCCGGCGCCTTCGCGTAATCGAACGGCTTCTTCAGGCATGCGAGGATGGCGTCTTCGTCCGTGCCGAAGGATGAGCAGTCCTTGACGTACTTGCTCTGCTTGATGTCCACGCGGGCATCCTTCGGCGTGTACGTCAGGGTTACGCTTCCGTACTTGTTGCCGGTAAGCTCCTCGATGTCGCGGATCTTCTTTTCTTCCTCTTCGGCCTTGCGCTCTTTGTACTCACTGAGCTCGCCGCGAAGGATGTATGTGAACTGTTCCTTCAAGGAGGCGTCACTGAAAATCACCAGCAGTCCGATGAGCGCGAGGCCGATGATGATCATGATGGCGATAGCCGGGGGCGTCTTGAGCGCCTTCGAGATGGTCATGCTCGACTCGACTTCGTCGGCGGGGAGTTGCCTTGCCGCCTTGCGCTTGACCTCTCCAGGAAGAAGGAGCTCCTCGACATCAGAATGACCGGTTCCCTTTACGTTTTCGTCCATATTGCCTCACCCATCAGGTACGGAGTCACAAGTTATGGAAATTGAGGGTAAAAAATACCCTCGCGAGGCAATATATAGGGGAGGTGCCGGGGCGTCAAGGTGAAATTGTCGCGGTTGTGCGATGTTATTCAAGCGTCCTGGCGCCCGCGCCGAGGTACAGCCACAACCAGGAAACGTCCCTGGTCGAAGGCAACCGTGATTCGGTCGCCGGATCCGAGATTGGACTCGACAAGAACGTCCGTTGCCGGTCTGAGAACGTGTCGTGACACGATATCCTTGATGTTCTGCGACGGGTCGACTTGCCTGATGTCAGTTATTTCCGCTGCCAGATTGTCGTCGAGATCCAGCGTCACGGAGTGTTCGTCAAGGAACGTGCGGGCCGAGCGCTCGAGGATGCTGCGTGTGATCGCAATCTGGGTCGATTCGTCAGGTGTGCAGAAAACCAGCACATGATCGACCTCGCGGATGATATCGGCTGGCAGTCGGCGTCTGACCGATTCAACCACCGATTCAGGTTCGACCCGGCTGTCGGCCCGCCCGAAACCGACTCCGCGTGAAGTCGCTTTGAACAGATCATCATCCTCAAGGGTCAGCACGTGCACGGTGTTTCTGAAATCCAGTCGCCTTCCAAGCGTGTTGGTTATCGAACCTTCGGCCAGAATCGTCGCCACCATTGCCTGTATGGAGGCCTCGGCCAGATTGAAATTCTTCCAGACGATCGTCAGGAATGGCGTCTTCAAAAGCGCCTTCGCGAGCATGCCGCCATCGTCGTACCCCGTGTATCCAGGCGGGGCGCCAATCAGCGTCGAAAGCGTGTGCTTTTCAGCGAAATCGGCGAGATTGATTTCGAGATGGGCCTTTTCGGAGCCAAACATCACCCGCGACAGTTCGCGGACCATTGTTGTCTTGCCGCTTGAGGGAGGTCCGGCGAACACGAACGTCCCAAGAGGTTTGCGGGTACCGAACCTGAGCCAGTTTGCGGCGATGCCGGCGGTGATCACGGCGATGTTGTGATCGTTCCCGAACACGCTGGAGGAAAGCGCGTCCTTCATCCTCGCGATCCGTCTGGCGGAAGAAGTGTCCAGAAAATCCTTTGGCAGGTTCAGAAGAGCCGACAGAACCTGGACCACATCTTCCCTGTCGACCGACGTGCGTCCCGACCTGGCGACCATGGCTCCCGCGCGATCCAGAAGATCGATCGCCTTGGAGGGCAGACCGCGATCCGGGATGAGGCGGTCAGTAAGCCTGACGGCCGCCCTGAGTGCGTCCCTGGTGAACGAAACCTGATGGTGCTGCTCGTATCGAGACGCCACACCGACAAGAATATTTTCCGCCTCGTCCAGTGATGGTTCGGCGAGTATCACGCGCTGGAATCGCCGTTCAAGGGCGGGATCGGTCTGTATATGACGCTGGTATTCGGCGAACGTGGTCGCGCCGATACACGGCAGCTTTCCCCGGGCAAGGTCGCCCTTCAGATCGTTGGCCGCATCGGATCCACCGTCCCCCGCACCAGCCCCGATGATGGTGTGTATCTCGTCGATGAAAAGGATCACCCGTCCATCGGAATCGGCGACCTCGTGGCGAAGGTCTTTCATACGTTCCGCGAAGGCGCCTCGCATCGAGGTTCCGGCCACCAGGTCGGCGGTGGATATCGACACGATGATTCTGTCCCTCAGCGCCGGCACCGGCTCGGCCGGGTCGACGATCATCATCGCCAGGCCTTCGACCAGCGCGGTCTTTCCCACTCCGGGTTCACCGATCAGAAGCGGGTTGTTGCTGTCGCGCTTACACAGAATATCAACAATCTGCTCGAGTTCGTGCCTGCGCCCTACGACCGAGTCAAGCCCACCGTTGGCGGCCTCATCCGTCAGGTTCCGTCCTATCCCGTATAGCGTTGGAAATCTGGATGGATCCAGTGCCCAATGCGAGAGCTGCCTTTCATCGGACTCGGACAGACGATCCCGGTAACCGCTCAGGACCTTTTCCGCCACTCTCGTCTCGATATCGTCAGACTCGAATCCGGTGGCGTCATCCGGTTCGTCCGGAAGGATGATCGGCTCGTCGTCGTCTTCTTGAATCGCGCCACGATCCGTTTGGACGGGCCACTGTATCCTGGTCTGCGTCCTCACCGGTGTCGGTTCCGGCATCAGCGGCCTTCGGGAGTCGAGGGCGGCAACTTCGCGGATCGCTCGGTTGTTGGCAGCCTGCAGAAGGTCCACGTCGGTCAGGTAGGACATCGCCATCGTGCGCAAGTCGATCAGCGGCACCTGGCAGGCGCTGATGACCTTTGCAGCACGTGAGCCCGGGGTATTGGCCACCGCAAGCAGCAGGTGCACCGATGTGGCGAAGCTGGCGGCCGTGCTGTCGGCAATCTTTTCGGCCGTCGCGATCATCTGCCTGACCACGTCCGGGGGTTCCGGGCGTGTGGTTCCCAGCCGTCCGAGCACCGAGTCGTCCGAGATTCGAAGCTTAGTCAGAATCGAACCAGCCGTACATGGAACCGCGAACATCGCCAGAAGCACCGATGTCGAGTCAAACGGTTTGCCGGACGCACGGGCAATGTCCATGGCCGTTTGACAGATGCGATTGACTTCCTGGCTGATCATAGGGTCCCCGTGAGATGAACCGGCCTGATTCAACGAATGGAATTTCACTAGCAGGAAGACAGGAAGTGGTCAAGACGCTCCATGACGGTTGTAGAATAATTTCAGTCTATTCTCTGGGGACGCCGGATGAATCTCCGGTTCGTGACCTCATTGTTGCTGTTGATGGCGTTTGCTGGATGCCACGCCACATGCCGCATGGCACCCGGTCCGGCCTTTGTTGAACGTCGTCCTCCGGTTGGTGATTCAGGGGTGGCGCGCCGTCCGTTCGAACTCGGACTGGACACAGAACCGTTGACTCCCCTGCGCCGAAAACATCCGGACATCGGAAGGTTAAGGGGCAGCGGGTCGTTTTCGATCGGGACACCGACACGCGGTATCCTTTTCAACGGGCGGCAGCTTCCACTGCAGGGCGAATCCCACAAGGTGATGGCCGAGCAGTCGGGAAGGGGCACGAACTGGGCAAGCGACGAACTTGTCGAGTCGCTGCTGAAGGCCGCCGACGATGTGGCCAGGCGTTTCCCGGGCTCGATCCTCCCGGTCGGAAACCTTTCCAGGGGTGGCGGCGGACGGATCAAATGGTCCATCTCGCATCAATCCGGAAGGGATGCCGACGTCGGCTACTACTTGCGCCAGAGCGACGGAACCCAGATCTTCCAGCAGGCGATGGTCAGAATCGCTCCCGATGGCAGCACCCTGCTTCCGGATGGGACAGTGGCGTACCTTGACGTTCCGCGTACATGGACGTTTATCAAGTCGATGCTGAAGAATCGCAGGATAAGCCTTCAGTGGGTGTTTCTGGCCGATCCGCTCAGGCTGAAGCTGCTTGAGTACGCGGCCAGAAAGAAGGAGCCGCCATCGCTGATCGAGATGGCAGGGCAGGTGATGGCACAGCCCGCAGGTCTTCCTCATGACGACCACATTCATATCAGAATATACTGCCGCCCGGACGACCTGCTCGAGGGGTGCCGGGATATCGGTTCGAATCGTCCCTGGTACGCACCGCCAGGTCCCAGGGTCGCTAAGCGTCTGAAGGAATTGGTCAGACTGTCCAGATCGGGCGACGCCGCGGTCAGGCGTGACGCTATGACAGTGCTGGGACATTTTTCGGATGCGTCGGCAGTGCGGCATGTGGTGGCAAGGCTCAGGGACGAGGATCCCGATGTGCGGCGGGCCGCGGTTTCCGCGCTGGAATGGCTTGGAATCCGGGGCTTTGAGCGGCAGGTCGTCGCGGCCATCGTCGATCCCGACACTCCGGACGACGCCGCGGACAGGCTGTTGATCCTGGTTGAGACGAAAACCCCGACACGCAGTGCGACGACGGTACTCGAAGCGCTGTGCGCGGTGTCCAGAGAGTTGACTGTCGACAACGGGGTATTCGTGTCGACCACGGTAGTGGGCGAACGGGCACGTCGACGGCTTGGACTGCCGCAGGTCCCGGAACGTTTCACTTCCGGTGAACGAGTGAATGATGTTACATTAACGCCATCAGGGGGTTGATGCATGTTTTCACTGATGATCGAGGACGATCACGGCGACATCAGAAAGGTCGTGGTCGACAAGGACGTTTTTTCGATTGGGCGCGCCCCGGACAATGATCTGGTCCTGTCGGACGTCAACGTGTCCAGGCATCACGCCCGCCTCGAAAACCGCGCAATCGGTGTTGTTCTTGTCGATCCCGGCTCGACTTACGGCATAAGGATGAACGGTCTCCGCGCCCCTCAGGAGACCCTTCTGCAGGGTGGCGACCTTTTTGTTCTCGGGGATTACAAGTTTGAACTGGCACCTCATGAAGGCGCCGCCGAACCTTCGCGTCCCACCACCAGTCGCATGTCCCGGGTTCGTGAGCAGTCCTCTTCCCCGGCCGACTCCGGTATACGCCCTGTTCCAGGAATGGAAGGGCAGCCCGGGGTTCACTACACCGTCGCGCTGTCCGAGGACGAGAGCCTCAAAATCCTTCTTCAGATGCGACGCAACATGGTATCCGACGTCCGCTCGGGCGACAGCCCTCAGGGGTTCGACGACATCGTCGACGACGACGCGGAAACGAGTCAGGCCGAGAGTCGCAGCAGAAGACTCGGCACTGTCTTCGTAATCATCCTCGTAGGGGCCCTTCTGCTGCTCGGCTGGCTGGTTTATTCGACGCTGTCATCTTCGGCTTACGACAGGCCGATTGGACTTGGCGGCCATGGTTCACCTGCCATCATGGGGGCTTTGGACGATGACCCCGGCATCAGGACTTGACCGCGTATCAACGATCCTTCAGTTGTTCGTGACCGGCTTCGACGGCTACGTGCTGCCGCCGGAGGTTGCAGGAATGCTGGCTCGCGGGCTGGCCGGCGTCACGCTTTTTTCAAGGAACATCCGTGATCGCGACCAGTTACGGGACCTGTGCGGCAGCATAAGGGCGGCGGCGCGGCAGTGTGGCCTGGTGCCCATAATCGCGGTGGATCAGGAAGGCGGCAGGGTACAGCGTCTGAAGAGCATTTCGGATCGTCTGCCGGCCATGCGTGAAGTCGCCGATCCGGGGGCGGCCGGCGAAGTGACCGGTCGTGAGCTTGCCGAACTTGGATTCAACCTGGATTTCGCGCCGGTGCTCGACGTGGACACGAATCCGGACAATCCGATCATCGGAGACAGGGCGTTTTCCAGCGAACCGAACGAAGCCGCGTCCCGGGCCATTCAGTTCTTTTCCGGTCTCGCTCGACACGGAATCGCCGGATGTGGAAAGCACTTTCCAGGTCACGGAGATGCCAGCGCCGATTCCCACCTGGAACTGCCGGTAATCGATGTGGATCGCGAGACGTTTGCCAGGCGTGAGCTGCATCCTTTCGCCTCGGCGGTGGGTGCCGGTTTCAAGATGTTCATGACCGCGCATTGTCTTTACCCGGCGTTTGACAGGCAGTACCCGGCAACCCTGTCCCCGTCTTTCATCCGTCCGCTGCTGCGTGGAACCCTCGGCTTCGACGGAGTCGTCATCTCGGATGACCTGGGGATGAAGGCGATCTCGGATCGTTTTTCGAACGAGGATATCATCGTCCAGGGTGTCGCGGCCGGGCTCGACCTCTTCCTGTCCTGCGGAACGGACGGTCAGTCTTCGCGCTTGATAGAAGCCATGTGCAGACTGGTTCGGTCGGGCAGGCTTGACCAGGAAGCCATCTCGGGCTCCGTCGAGCGTGTAGCGGC
>CAZNJW010000097.1:0-8780 GCA_964573455.1 uncultured Anaeromyxobacteraceae bacterium
GGCTGGCGTCTATTCCGACCGGAACAATTCGGACATGGCGTCGCGGATGTCGTGGCCGACGCACGCGCGGACGTACTGGACGCCACTGAAACTCCCGTGCACGAAGGCGTGTTTCGGCGGGCTGCGTGATTGTTTCAAGTGATTTGTGGCAAAGCTATTCCTGCCCCTCGAAGTAACCAACGAGGACCACGGAGTGGGTGGTACCGCCGGCGGAATTTGAATACGAATACCGTTGCGCGAAGACGCCGGCGAACGAAACGTAGCTATTCTGACTGATGCCGCGGGTTGTTCCGGGCGTGACGAAGTAATAAACCCGGTTGCAGAAGTTACCTGTGCAGATAAGCCCTTTGAAATATTCGCCGTCTTTGGAAATTTGAATCACCCGCCCACTGATCACCATGGACTTGCCGCGTTCCGAATCAGGGTCCTTCATCGCTTCGCCGAAGTCCCCACGGGGAAGCTGGGCGATGGTCGAGTATTTGATGTTGTTACTGGCCAGGTGATTGGCGACAGCCACAATCTGGGTGAAGGAAAGTTCGTCAGCATCTTTTGCTCCCGCAAGTAACGCCTTGATGTCACTGATTGCCTGAAGCGCCTTGGCCTGCTCCTCGGCTTTGACCAGCTTTGCGCGGGCAGATTTCAGTCCCGATACTTTGCGGGTAACGACCCGGATTTCCGGGGCGCCCGGGAAGCGGTCACCGAAAGCCGATATCGAAGCCAGGACTTCGTCAATCTTTGCGATCGTATCGGCCGAATCCACCGCCGTGAGGATTTCCTGCGAAACCGCGGCAGGCGTCTGCTTCAGTTCGGCGTTTTCCCGTTCCACGGTTTCAAGCCTGGCTTTTACTGCGGCCAGTTCGTCGGTGGCAGACTTCTGCGATGCCGCACAGGCAGAGGCAGAGGCTGTTGCAGACGCCTGACATTCGGCCAGCTTGTTGTTCAACGCCGCTTCGCGTTCCATACATTCGTAAGTCGCCGGGTCGGGACCTGACGAGCAGGCGACAGCAAACAAGACGGGCAGAACAGCCAAGGCCAAACGCGCCATAACCATCCGAACACAAACAAAATTCTGCATCTGAACCTCCTCGATGTGGATCCGGTCAGTTCGGGGAAACAATATCCCTTCACACCAGAGTCCTGCTTATGATCCACGTTGACTATGTCAGATCAGGCGGCATGATACTTGCCGAAAAGTCACTTATTTAGAATCGATTCAGCAAATTGATTTGGCGACCATGACGGCGAGTCGAGCGGCGTCGCGAAAAACTTGTCTTATTTCAAAGCGCCGACTTCACTTATTTGATAAACCAAAGCCTGACACGGGGCTATTCCGTCCTGCCGAAAACGACCTTGACGGTCGGGGCGCCGGGGGTGGGCGCGGCGGGCCGCTCATGTCGCATCTGGTCATTTGTCATCACTCGTTGCAATTCGACCAGGTAGCTTTCCTGATTTTCTTCCCAATCGTTTTTCTTCCGCTTTGACGCGACGTTCCAACTTCCTGATGTCCTCTTCCGGGGGCAGTGTTTCCGGCTTGATGCCTCGCTGGCCAAGCATATCGCGCACGCTTTCATTATTCTGAATGTGCTCTTCCGCTATGGAGTGTTCCCCCTGCAAATCGTCCTGCTGGACGTTGTGATTGGTCATCTCGGCAGCAAGATTTTTGGCAGCAATAGTCAGCGTCGGCAAAAAATCGGCAAGGGGTCGGGTTTTGGTGATGCCATATCGGTCTTTCTTGACACCGCGTCTTCTGGATGACGAGGGTATCCATATGCAATCTCCTGGACCATTTTCCCAACGCCGGGAAAATGGTTCGTCCAATGGCAGGCAGTCGCCTGACTACAGCAGATACCGATGTTTCAACCGCGCTCCCGCACGTGCCGGACACCACCGAATCTACCATGCACGGATGCGTCTTTCGAATCAAAGGGACGGATTGTTTCAAACCACCGCGGACACGGGGCTACTTCGTCTTGCCGGAAACGACCATGACGGTCGGGGCGGCCGTTCCACTAATGCCGCGCGACCGCGGTCAGACTGACTGATTCGAGCAGTTCGGCCCAGGATGGCGTCAGGCGATACCGGCGAATGCGCAGCCCATCGTCCGCGGGTTCGACAAAGCCCTGATTCGTCCAGTCCTGCAGCCAGTGGTAAGCGGTGGGCCTGGAAACATCAAACCAGGCCATGACGTCCGACGGGGTGAACGAAGGGGCCGGCGCGCCTTGTGTCAGACTGCGCGTGGACAGGCGTACCAGGAATTGCTGTTGACGCCGGGACAGGGTTGACCAGGGCACATCCACCGCGTGGGCGCCGTAAAGGCGTTCGGCCTGCTGTCCGATCTGTGTGGACGCGTCGCACAGGACCCTGACGAAGTATTCGATCCACCGGGTGTGATCGGCGTCGTGACGTCCCGAATAGAAATCCGCGGGCAGGCCCATCTGAAGGCTGTCGTAGTATTCACCACGCCTGCTGTTGTACAACTCTTCGACCGACAGGAAGCCCTGCATGTAATAGCCGGACCGCCACAGGGCCGCCGTGGCAAGCGCGCGCGCGGTACGCCCGTTTCCGTCGTTAAAAGGATGAATGCTTACGAAACGATGCGCCAGCAGTGCAGCCGCGACTGGTCCGGGAAGCGCCCGGGCCTGCTCGGATTCGACCCATGCGGCAAGATCGGCCATCAACGCAGGAACATCGCGAGGCCGGGGCGGTGCGTAATCGATCGTACGCGTGACCACGTCCACAACCGGGCATTCCGTTGTGCGGTACTCGCTGGGGCCCCGGCGCCCGCCACCAGTCCGCACGATGATGATGCCGTGCAACGCCTTTATGAAGCCCTGGTCGATTACGAGTCCCGCGGCAACCCGGTCTTCCAGCCATTCAAGAGCCCGCCAGTAATTGCGGATTTCCTGCTGGTGTTCGTCTGGCGATCGGTCCGCGGCGGCAATGGCGCGAAGGGCGCCGGCTTCGTCCAGCGGATTTCCCTCGATCGCAACCGAGCCGCGCGACGATTTTTGCCGGGCAACGCGTTTCAGGTCAAGGATTCCGGCCGGCGGCAGAGGCAGGATGTCCACGACGCGCCTGGCCGCTTCGATTCGCATCAAATTCCCGACCATCGAATCCGTGTACGCAAACCTGGCGTTGAACTTCATTGGCAGCTTCCCCAACTGATCCTATTCAGCCGTTGGCGACTTGTCTTATTTTCACACATGCCGGATTCAGTCAGATCCTGTTTATACACTGAAATCATTAGAGCTTCAACCAATTTCGGCCTTTTCGTCGCAATTGCGCCATGTCGGAAAACTTGTCTTATTTCGAACAGACGACTTTATCTATTTCAGTTTTGTTCGCCCTTCCCTTCGAGCCGGCCTCAGGGACAGGGGACATTGTCCGGGGCTACTTCGAGGAGAAGAGCTTCGAGAAGAAGCCGGGGGTGGTCGCGGCGGGGCGCATTTCCGTGGGACGGTCGGAACGAGGGAGTGAGTTCCCGCCTATCGAAGCTGGCGGTGGCTTTCAAAGACGGTCAGGATCGTGACGTCCATCTCGCCGACGAGATAGACGATTCGATAGTGATCAACAAGGACTTCGCGGATGTCGGGCCTGGAATATTCGCGTAGATTCATTGTTTGCCTTTGTCCACAGCCGCAAGCAGTGTGTCCAGGTCAAGGTCATGGTCGGGGACGGTACGACCGGATTCGGCGTCGGCCAGCCCCCGGCGTATCGATTCAACCAGACGGAGGGTTTCGGCGATTTCGTCGAAGTCTTCCGGTGACAGCAGGACCCCGGCGGGCTTACCGTGCTGGGTGATCACGATCGGCCGGCGCTCTTCCCTGACACGCCGCAGGATTCCCGCGGCCTGGACCTTCAACTCGCCAACCGAAACCACATCGTTTGAAAGTTTTATCTGGCGCATTCGATTTTCCCATCCGTTGCGTTTGCAACCTGAATTATGTACTGAATACAGATCGCAATTCAACACCTAATTCGGACAAAGCGCCTGGGCAACTTTAGCTGTATCGTGATTGATGCCGGGTTGTTTCAAATCCGCCCGCCCGGGACAGAAGACGATTCCGAACGACGCAGGTGGAAAGAACTCAAGACATTTCCGGAAATGTTGTGGACGACGACTAGCCGTCCTGTTCACTGGCGGGAAGGATGCGCTTGATCTTCCTGGATGGGCGGCAGGCGACCAGGTCGTGGGCGGCCTGCAGGTTCATCCAGAAGTCGGGAGTGGTACCGAGGGCCTGGGACAACAGCCATGCCGTGTCCGGGGTGACGCCGCGTTTGCCGCGGATCAATTCGTTCACGCGCTGGATGGGGATACCCAGATGGGCCGCGAACGCCACCTGGGTGATGCCCAGCGGCTTCAGGAAGTCATTGGCAAGAACAACGCCCGGATGTGTCGGAATCCTGTTTGAAGGTCTCATGTTGCGCCCGCGAGATGGCCAGCGCCGATATTAACGCTTACACGGTATCCGTGCAACGGGAAAACAGATCCATTCCCTGCGCATTTTGATCATGTTCGTGGCATCACGGAAATGATCCGCTGATATAAGCGTAGCGGCGACATTCGCGGATATCGAATCCGACAAATTTAAAACGCGATGACATATCAGTAAAACCGTGTGCGGTCATGCTGTTATCACCGATATGTTACCGATTGGCTGTTAGAAAAAGCTTGATGTTTTTCTAACGAAATGTACGATCGAGCCCATGAGGATTTCAAACGAAGACAGGATGATGCGACTTGTCCGGAGGAACGGGCGGGGATGGGTGTTTTCAGCGAAAGATTTTTCACACATCGCGCCGCGCCAGACGATAGACATGGCGTTGCACCGCCTGGCAGGTGATGGCCGGATTCGACGGATTGGACGTGGAATGTACGATTTTCCCGAACACAGCAAGCTGTTGAACATGGAACTGGCGCCCAGGTCGGACAGGGTCGCGGCGGCCATCGCACGGAAGTTCGGATGGCGCATCCAGGTGACCGGCCCTGTGGCGCTGAACGTGCTGGGTCTTTCAACCCAGGTTCCCGGACGTGCCGTATTCACTTCCAGCGGGCCCAGCCGATCGTATTCATTCGGGTCGATGACAATCGAATTCATCCATCGCCTGCTGAAAGAAACCGACTTCCAGCATGACGAAACCGCCGTCGTCGTGGCGGCCATTCGATCGCTTGGCCCGGATGGCATCACGCCCGCAGTGAAGGCGAAAATCCGCGACTGGCTGAACCCGGCGATGCGTCGGCGGCTGGCCCGCGACTCTGCGTGGGTGTCGGGCTGGATCCAGAACGCCATATTGGATATCTGCAGACAGGAATGATTATGGAAAGCGTGGCGCGCTGGTCACCGGCGGAACGCAGCGATCTGTTCCGGGGAACCGCTACCAGAACCGGAATGCCCCCGGCCGTCGTCGAAAAAGACTTTTGGGTCTGCTGGACGCTGGGCAGGATTTTCGCCGATTCCCGTCTGTCAAAAAGACTGCTGTTCAAGGGCGGTACATCTTTGTCCAAAGTCTTCGGGCTGATTCAGCGCTTTTCGGAAGACATCGATCTGATTCTGGACTGGCGGGAACTGACCGGGGAAGATCCGGCCGCGACGCGTTCGAAAACAAGTCAGGCACGCATGAATGCATCGGTTCAAGCCGGGGCGCGGGAATATCTGAAACAGGTACTTGCGCCCGCGCTGACAGGCATTCTTGGACCTGTCGCAACGGCATCGATTTCCGCCGCCGATCCGGATGTCATCGTTATTCGATACCCGGTCGGATTCGCCGATGCTTACTGCAAACCTGAAATCCGTCTCGAGGTCGGACCGTTGGCGATATGGGTGCCAAATGTCAGGCGGGTGGTCGCGTCGTACGCGGCGCAGGAATTCCCGCACCTGTTTTCCGCGCCAGAGGCGCAGGTCATGGTTGTGAAGGCGGAACGCACGTTCTGGGAAAAGGCGACAATCCTTCACCACGAGGCGAATCGCCCGAAAACGAGTCCTCAGCCGCCGCGATATTCCAGGCATTACTACGACATGGCAATGATGGCCGGGGCAGATGTCAGGGGCAGTGCGTTGTCCGACCTGGCCCTGCTGGAATCCGTGGTCCAGTCAAAGATGCGTTTCTACCCCAGGCCCTGGGCGCGATACGAACTGGCAAGACCGGGCAGTCTGCAACTGGTGCCGCCCGAACACATCAGGGCGACAATCGAACGCGATTACATCGAAATGCGCCACATGATTTTCGGGCGGGTTCCGCCGCTGGCCGAAATTCTGGCAACCATCCGCGACCTTCAGGATGAAATCAACGGCAGAGGATGAATTCTCTACACGGCGTGTAGAGAAACTTAGCCCAATGCCTTTGATGAACGATTGCATCAAGAATGTGCGTGTCAACTTGACAGACGAAGGCCCAACGGAATAGGTTCTCTCATTGTCATCCCCCACGGTTCGCCCGTGGGGTTAGCCCGGGGGTTCGCCCTCGGGCTTTTTTTTGCGATGCCCCTTGCGACGGAACTGACCTTATCCAGATGCGCTTGACTCGTCTTATTTCAAAGCGCCGACTTCACATATTTGATGGACCAGAGGCTGACACGGTGCTACTTCGAGGAGAAGAGCTTCGAGAAGAAGCCGGGGGTCTCGACGCCGAGCGAGGCGTCGAGCATCGACTTGAAGTCATCCCTGGGGACAAGACCGATGCGATGATCGAAGACGTCCTTGCCTTTGAACAGGACCACCGTCGGGATTGAACGAATTCCCATGGCCTGGGCGACCATCGGGCAGTCCTCGGTGTTCACCTTCACAAAGCGGACCTTGCCTTCGTATTCCTTCGCGGCTTCCTCAAAGATGGGGCCGAAGGCGCGGCACGGACCGCACCACGGGGCCCAGAAATCGACAACGACTGGGACTTGGGATTCAAGGATGAGCTTTTCGAAAGAAGCGTCAGTCGCGTGAATCACGCCGGTAAGTTTTGCATTGCTGGTTCCTTCATCCATCATTAATTCTCCTTTTGGTGCGAAATCGCAGGCCATACAATTGGGCGTAAACTCGGACTGTCAATATCTTGTTTATCCGAAATTGAAAATTATTAACAAATCGGCCAGTTACAGGTCAAGGGTGCTATCCAGCATCGTGGTAAGTTCGTCCTGATCGATGAATCCGGCACGCCGCTGGACCTCGCGTCCACCGTCAAAAAGCAGAATCGTCGGGATTCTGTTGATCCCAAACGCGTTCGCGACCGAAAGGCTGGTGTCGGCGTTGATCGAGACGAACCGTACCCAGCCCTCGTAGTCGGGAGCCACCGCCTCGATCTGGCGATGCAGGTCCACGCACGGGTCACACCATGTCGCGCCCACAAGGACCAGGACCGGGACCTCGGAATCCTTGATTTCCTTGGTCAGAACCTTGTCGGTCAGGTCGTCGCGCACCGGTATCACCGTTGTCACGGCCGCGGCGCATCCAGCGGCAAGGCAGCAGAAGGCCAGTAGAATCAACAACTTTGATCGTACAGAAAGCATGGATTCGCCACCGGTTTGACGGTACGGTCGGAAAATATCACGGGAGGGATGATGGTGCAAACTTGGGGACGCGCGGGGGGTCAGAATCCCATTCCGCCCATGCCGCCCATACCGCCCATATCGCCGCCGCCAGCGGGCATCGGCGCTTCCTTCTTGGGCTTCTCGACGATCAGGCATTCCGTGGTCAGCAGCAGGGATGCGACACTGGCTGCCTTTTCCAGGGCAACGCGGGTGACCTTGGCCGGGTCGATGACGCCGTCTTCGATCAGGTTGCCGTAACGATCGTCAAGCGCGTTGTAGCCGTAGGCCGGATCATTGGCGGTGCGGACCCTTTCAACCACGACGCTGCCCTCGACACCGGCGTTTTCCGCGATCATGCGGATCGGTTCCTCGATCGCGCGACGAATGATGTCAACGCCGATCTTCTGTTCCAGCGGCAGATCCTTGAGCACGTCCAGCGACTTCTGGCACAGCAGCAGCGCGACGCCGCCACCGGGCACAACGCCTTCCTCGACCGCTGCGCGGGTCGCGTGCAGGGCGTCCTCGACACGGGCCTTCTTTTCCTTCATCTCGGCCTCGGTCGCCGCGCCGACCTTCACCAGGGCGACGCCGCCAGCCAGCTTCGCCAGCCTTTCCTGCAGCTTCTCACGGTCGTAATCTGAAGAAGTTTCCTCGATCTGGGCACGAATCTGGGCCACGCGGCCGGCGATAGCGGATTCCTCGCCGTTACCTTCGACGATCGTGGTGTTGTCCTTGTCGACGATGACCTTCGCGGCCACGCCAAGGTCGCCCAGCGTAACGCTGTCCAGCTTGCGGCCGATCTCTTCGGAGACCACGGAGCCGCCTGTCAGGATCGCGATGTCTTCCAGCATTGCCTTGCGGCGATCACCGAACGCCGGCGCCTTGATGGCGACGACCTGGATCGTCTTGCGCAGGTTGTTCACGACCAGGGTCGCCAGAGCCTCGCCCTCGACGTCCTCGGCGATGATGACCATCGGCCTGCCCATCTTGACGGTCTGCTCAAGGATCGGCAGCAGGTCCTTCATGGCCGAAATCTTCTTGTCGTGGATCAGGATGAACGGGTTTTCAAGGACCGTTTCCATCCTTTCGGGATCGGTCACGAAGTACGGCGAAATGTAGCCGCGGTCGAACTGCATGCCCTCGACCGTTTCCAGCGTGGTCTCGATCGACTTGTTTTCCTCGACCGTGATGACGCCTTCCTTGCCGACCTTCTGCATCGCTTCGGCGATGATCTTGCCGATTTCCGCGTCGTTGTTGGCGG
>CAZNJW010000098.1:0-8751 GCA_964573455.1 uncultured Anaeromyxobacteraceae bacterium
TCAGGCACCATGGAATGTCCGATCGAGCGAATCGACGCCAACCCCTCCCAGCCGCGCACGCGGTTTGACGCCGAGGCACTCGATGAGCTCGCCGAATCCATCCGTGAGGCAGGCATCATTCAGCCGCTGGTGGTATCCGAGACTGGCGACGGTCGGTACGCCTTGATCGCCGGCGAACGGCGTCTGAGGGCCGCGAGACTGGCCGGTCTGGTCTCGGTGCCTGTTGTCGTCCGACAGGCCGCCGGCGAAAACGCCTTCGTGATAGCACTGGTCGAGAACATTCAGCGCGAGGATCTCGATCCCGTCGAGCAGGCGAGGGCATTCTCCCGGCTGGCGAGCGATTTCGGAATGACCCAGGACGAGATCGCGACCCGGGTCGGTCGCCGCAGGACCACGATCGCGAATTCCCTGCGTCTGCTGAAGCTGGAACCCGAGGTGCTGGACGCAATCTCCGACGGAAGGCTGGCCGAGGGAACGGCCAGAGCGCTGATAGGTCTTGAACCAGAGCGCCAGAGGTCCCTTCTCAAGACGATCCTCGCGGGCGGGCTCACTACGCGAGAGGTCGAGGACCTGGTCAGACAGTCTCCGACGGTCAGCAGGGCCCGTGGTCAGCGTCAGGCCCCGGCCATGACTGCGTATTTCTCGGGTGCCAGGCAGGAAATCGAGGAAATCATCGATCTTCCGGTGTCGATCAGTTTTCGCGGTAATAGTGGTAAGTTATTGATTTCATTCAATAATCTGGCTCAATTCAAGCGTCTCAGGGAGCAACTGTCCAGACTTGGGTCAGACGATGGCCAGGATAACGAGCCATCCGCACAGAAGGCCCGCTGACGCGGAGATCCAGACGATTCCCTGCCTGCCCGCGAATCTTCCATCGCGCGTGACCGATTTGGTGGCCCCGATTACTGTCACCGGTATCCACGCCAGAAACAGAAGACCAGCAAGTCCGGAGAGCCACGGGTTCGGGAGAGTGGTGGCCTGAAGCTGTGCCAGGTTTTCCTCGGCGTCCGAGCCGGGTCCTCCCGGCAGGGATTCACCAGCCATCAGGGTCGCGATGTCCCGGTTTATCTGTTCCAGGAAATCCCTGTGAGGCGTCAGAAACCATCTTGAGGCAAGAATGGCCCCACGGGCCTCTCTGAGTGCCCTTAAAGCCGTTTTGTTGTCGCCAGCGGCCCGGAACCCTCGGGAGATGTCCAGAAGGCCTTCAATCGCATTGTACGAGGTCGATGAAAATGGCAGGTACCACCGGGCCGCCCGTGCGAAGTGATCGATGGCCGCGTCGCTGAGACCCGTGTCGCGGCACTGCCGGGCTGTCGTCAGTTCCTCGCGGCCCGACAGGTAGACGCGCGCCACGGGCACCGACAGCAGTATCACCAGTCCGGGTATGACCAGGAAGAACCGGTTTCTGCCCGTCATCACGAGAAGTCCCTCCGTCTGAAGATCAGTGCGCCGGCCGCCTGGAACAGCAGGCAGTAGGCGGCACAGTAGAAAACGCAGGATCCGACGTACTCCCAGGTGATTGGAACCTTGAGTATCAGCTCGGCACCGACGTTGAACACGGACATGTCAGGGAACACGGCGGTTGTCGCCCTGGCAATCATTCTTGCCGGCACGTTATTAGCAAGAGCACCTTTCTGAGCAGCCAGCAGCTCGTTCAGGACCGGCATCGAGCTGCCCACGATGAACACACCGAAAGTGAAAACTCCGGAAAGGACCGGACTGGTGAAAGTAGAGAAGAAAATGGCCACGGCTGTGATGAGCGCCGCCTGGGTCCAAACCAGCGCGAGCGCCTGTACGATACCGGCGGGGATCCCGACGCCCCGGGCAAGCAGGGAGATGATCCAGCCAGCGGACATAATGACAAGCGATACGAGCAGAACAGCCAGCAGCCCGGCAAATTTGCCGACCAGCACCTCGGTGCGTCGTACCGGCTTGGGCAGAATCAGATAGAAGGTTTTACGGTCGATTTCCTTGTAGACGAGAATGACGCCCATCGTGATGGCGATCACCACCTCAAGCAGGGATATCGTGGCAAGTCCAAAGTCTATAAGGACACGACCGGTCTGGCCTCGCACCGCAAGCCCCGATATCGCGATCGAGGTCACGATAAGGCCGAAAGCCGCGATGCCCATGCCGACAAAGGCACGATTCCTTACGGCCTCAAGCACCGTGTTGCGCGCGATTGCCAGAATCCTGTTCACCGAGCTACCGATTTCAGCGAGCATCTGCACCTCCGTCGGCCGGGGACGCGGCCTCGTTCACGAACAGGTTTTCAAGGGAAATCCTGCGGTCGCTGACGTTGAGTATGGAGGCGCCGGCCGAAACGAGCGCGACGATGAGCTGGTCGGAATGCGGGGCCGCGCAGACGAAACGGACCGAGTCCGTTCCATAGCTGTCGGTTCTGATGACGCCCGGAGCGCTGAAGAACGGAGCGAAGTCGATCGCGCCGCCAGCAAGGACTTCGCGCTCGCTGCCGCCTGTTCCGAGGAGTTCGGCAAGGGTGCCGGCCGCCTTGATTACGCCGCGATCCAGTATGACGACCCGATCGCAAAGGCGCTCTATGTCCGTCAGGATGTGGGACGAGAAAAATACGGTCTTGCCTGAATTCCTGAGTTCCGCGATCAGGTCCGTGACCTCTTTGCGACCAATCGGGTCCAGTCCGGACAGCGGCTCGTCGAGGATAACCAGCTCGGGGTCGTTCAGAAGCGCCTGCGCGATTCCGGTCCGCTGAAGCATGCCTTTGGAAAACTTCCTGAGAGTCCGGTTCCTCGCCTCATGCAGCCCCACCCTTTCGAGCAGAGTGTCGGTTCGCTCACGTCGAAGCTGGGTCGACATGCCGAAAAGCCTCCCGAACGCGTCGAGCAACTCCACCGGAGTCAGGTAGTCGTAAAAATACGGTTGCTCGGGCAGGAAGCCGAGTCTCGCCTTGATCGCGATTGAGCCCGGGTCGCCGCCGAGCAGGGAGATCCTTCCGGACGTCGGCCGAATCAGTCCCGTCAGCATCTTGATGGTCGTCGTCTTGCCGGCGCCGTTCGGTCCGAGAAAACCGAAGATCTCGCCTTTGCCGACAGAAAACGAAACTGACCTGACCGCCTCGACCTTCCTGCGTCTTAAAGGCGTTCTGAAGGTCTTGCTGAGTTCCTCAACCCTGATGATCTCGTCCAAGTCAACCCTCCGGGGTGCCCGCGAGTCCCGTTTGTCCGGAAACAGCCGCGAGCGCTTCGATGACCCGCCACGCCTGGGCATCGGTCATCTCGTCGAACATCGGAAGCGCGATTGTGTTCATGGCGAGCCGGGGCCCCGACCCGTCGCTTGAAGCCGCCAGGGCCGCGAACCTGGATCGGAACATGGATTGCATGGACAGCGACTGCGCGGCGGAACCCGCGGCAATTCCCTGCTCCGCCAGGCCGGCGATTACGGCGCCAGGCTCAAGTTTCGTCTCGACGACGAAGGACTGGAAGGTGTTGCCCGGCAGACGATGGCCGGCCGGAACTCTGATGAAGTCGAGGTGTTCGAGCCCTTCGAAGTACACCTGTGCGATGCGTCCGCGCAGCCGGATGGAATCCGGGAGACGTGCCAGTTGAACACGCCCGACGGCCGCGCAGATATCGCTCAGGCGCAGATTCAGGCCGACCTCCTGGAAGATATCGCCGTAACCCTTTCCAACGCGGCCGTAGTCGTGCCAGAGGCGCAGCCGGCGCGCGGTTTCTCCATCGGCCACGACGCAGCCGCCCTCGCCCGTGGATATCGACTTCCGGGGATGGAACGAGAAGCATGAGACATCCCCGACCGTCCCAACCGGAGCACCCGAGGCGGTCAGTCCGCCAAGCGCGCATGCGCCATCCTCGATGACCCGGACCGATGGCGGGCATATAGCCGCGATGCCCTCGACGTCGGCCGGTATCCCGAATGGATGGACGACGACCACCGCTTTCGTGGACGGGGTCAGGCGGCGCGCGACCGATTCCGGCGTGACCGACAGCGTCTCGAGATCAACATCGGCTGGAATCGGCAGGGCGCCCAGGAACAAAGCCGCATGGGCCGCGGCCGGGAACACGAAATCCGGCACGACCACCTCGTCCCCTGGCCCGGCGCCTGCCGCCATCAGCGCGAGCAACAGCGCGGCGCCTCCGCTGGAGACACAGACCACATCGCGTCCCCCGAACATCGCTGACAACTCGCGTTCCAGCTCGGCGGTCTCGGGACCACTGGCTATGTGGCGCGAACGCAGGACCCGAACTACCGCGCTAACCTCGTCGTCCGTGATGTTAGGACGCGCAAGAGGCAGCGGCGCTGGCGGATCGACCGGGGCGCCATCTCTCATGCCTGTTGCTCCCTGTACCATTTGATCGTCTCGACCAATCCTTCCTCAAGGTTCCACCGCGGCTCGTAACCAAGCATCCGCCTGGCCTTGGAGATGTCGGGAATGCGCAGTTCCACGTCGGCGTAGGGCCAGTCCTTCTGAACCAGACTGGAGGAAGAACCGGTCAGCCGGATGATCTCCCTGGCAAGGTTGTAGATCGTGATTGTGCTGCGCGGATTCCCGACGTTGAAGGCCTCGCCGACCGCCTCGTCGCGCTCCATCACCATGACCAGGGCCTCGACGATGTCGTCGATATAGCACCAGGCCCTGATCTGGCTTCCGTCATTGTGAACGGTCACGTCCGAACCGCGCAGCGCGCTGACGATGAAGTGGTGTATCGCGCCCTCGCCGACCTGCCGTGGCCCGAAGATGTTGAAGGGCCGGACAGACACCGCAGGTAGACCGTACTGCCTGCAGTAGTTCAGTGCCAGGTGTTCCGTGGCGAGTTTACTGACCGCATAGGTCCACCGCGCCTCGCCCACCGCCCCGAGCGATGTGATGTCGCCCTCGGTGACCTTGTAGGCGTACTGCCCGAAGACCTCGGAAGTTGACAGATCAATGAACCGGTGGATTGTTCCCAGTCCGGATGCAACGTCGAGGGCGTTCATCGTGCCCTGCAGGGCGACCTTCATGGTCAGAACCGGGTTTTTCATGACCGTGTCCACGCCGGCTATCGCCGCCATGTGGAATATCACGGTGCAACCCTGCGCCGCCTCGCGCAGTGCCGCGCAGTCCAGCACGTCGCCGCGCACCAGCCTGACGGAAGGGCATTGTGCCAGCGGGGTCTTGTCGAATGCGTTCCTGTGCAGGTTGTCGAAGATGACGATGTCGTGCTGGTCCTTCAGGCGCAATGCGAGCGACGAACCTATGAAACCCGCGCCGCCAGTGATCAGAATCCTGTGTCTCAAGATATCCCCCGCGCCGGTCACCTGGATCGGCTGTCCGCGCCAACTCCCTGGAACAGTTCGTACGTCTCAAGCCCCCGGTCGTCCAGCAGGGCGAAAAGGGCGACGGGTATATGCGAATAATGGCCCCGCCATCTCGCCTCTTCCATTCGGATCCCATCGGCGATCGTGTTTGAAAGCGAGGCGATGCGTCTTTGCAGCTGGTTCCGCTGATCCTCGGAGGCTTCGTAGTATTTCTGAAGAGCGTATGCGACGGCCAGCCCGTCTTCGTGTCCCTGTTGGAACAGTTCCGCCACGAAGTTCGGATCAATGTTTGAACCCGGGATACCGGCCGCGGTCACGAAGTGATCGCGCGCCTGCAGTCTTGCCAGAGCCTTTTCATCTTCGGTCGAGCCGCGGAATTCGAAATACAGGTTGAAGCCCAGGTCCATGTGCATCTGCCAGTCGCGTGGAAACCTCGCGAGCCCTTCCTTCAGAAAACGGTTTGCGATCGCGACAGTGTCGTCGTCGATCATCTGACCCAGCTTAACCGCCTGAGCTGACCAGAGATATGTGCGAGGATTGTCGGGATCCAGACCGGTGATGGCGTCGTAATAGTTGGTCAACCACGTGAAACGTCGGTCGCTGAAAAAATGAGAAAGGAAATAAGAGTGCGCCCTGATGAACAGCATGTCGGCCAGGGCCTTCTGATGACCCGCCGACATCACCCTGAGCACAACCAGAGGCGGAAGATACAGGGTCTCGGCGGCGCCCCGATCCCCGAGCGTCGAGAAGCCGAACATCTCGTCGTCGGAAACCTGCCCGGTGGAAATTCTATGCGCGACCTCAGGGTCACGAATGGGATTCATGCGCGCGTGTTTCATCTCGACCAGAGCGATTCTGGTGCCGACGAAACCTAGAACGACCAGTGCCAGCATGATGAATGTCACGGCGGTGACTTTGTCTGTGGCGAACCACGGCTTCAGGAATCTGATCACCGGACTCTTGCTGTAATCGCGGCCGAACGGCATTCCCCACCCCTGCCTTCATGGCACACGGAAATGAACGAGGAATGATATCATACCGCCGATTGCGGTACGTCTTATTGTTCCGGCCCTCCGGCCCGCCGGGGAAATAGGACATTCAATCCGGAGTGAACGTGCTTTTCATCTGCCTCGCAAGTCTTGCCGCGGCGCTGGTTTCCATCGCCCTGTCCATCGTCGCGGCCTCGGCCCGGCATTCCCGGCCGAATCCCGGCCCGGTGACTGACCAGCCGCTGCTGGTCGTGGCAGGAGCATCACGCCCCGGCGCCCTGGACTCATCGACCGTGCGCACGCTGGCGGCGGTTTCGGGGGGCGTTGCCCTGAAGTTCCGCGTGGGAAGAGTTGAGGGAGAAAACAGCGCATCGTCCCTGGTCGACTCTGTACGTCGGGAATTCCCGGGGTTCGACGCGGTTTCGATCGCGGCAGTGACCGATTCGCGCAGGGTGGCCGAGCCATGCCTGGTCGCTTCGGCGGCGGCGTCGACCACCGGTGATCCAGTCCTGATCCTGGCCGCGGCCGCGAGGCCTCCGGCTTCGTCGATGAGATCGATTGCCTCGGTCGTGCCGGGCAACGCGGTCTGTTCCGCTTTGCCGGTAAGGATGCCGTCTGAAGCAGGCCCTTTTTCGGTCCAGGCGGACATGGAGCGCATGTCGCCGGTTTATTTCGGTCTTTTCGGTCCGGTCGGAGTGCTGCCGACCATGGTCCTGCTCGGGCGTGAACGCTTTGAAAATACTATCGGGGAACCGCTGGCGATGAATCGCCACTCAGCCGGGGCCGCTGTCCATGCCGCATGCCCTGCCGACCAGTTCGTGCCGCTGCCGCTGCCCGTGTCTTATCCGTCGACCCTGGCTATGACCCACCTGGCGGTGCTTTCGAGAGTGTCCGCGGGACGTTATGCGCTGTGCTGCCTTTCGCTCGCCGCGGCGCCGATGTCACTGGCGGCAATTGTCGTTTCCATGTTCGTCAATCCGGGGTTCCTGCCGCTGGCGTTGCTCTCCCTGGTCATGTCGATTTGTGCCAGGATGGTGTCGGGCGCGGTCATCGTTCGTGGCACCGGCTCCTTCCTGCCGGCTCTGTCTTCGGCGGCGCTGACGCCATTGACGGACTTTCCGGCCCTGATCCGGGCCATGGCCGCCGCGGGAACGCGCAGGGTAAGACTGGGCGCCGTGGATTGCAGGATTCATTCTAACGGGCTTCTATCGCCGTCGGCGGACCGGGATGTGTACGGGGTTGTATGATGAAGAAGCTGTATGCGGGCATTGATTCGGGCAATTCCAAGACCGCATTCGCGTGCGTCACCTCGGACGGCACACTGGTTTCCAGCGGGCTGGCGCCGGCGTCGAATTACCAGACGCTCGGGCGGGCCGGTTGCCTGGCAAGGCTGCGCGCCGTTGTCGCGCCGCTGAAAGACGTTCTTTCCGAAGGCGGCCATGTAATAGAAGGCTTCGGCTTCGGGCTTGCCGGTCTGGATCGGCCGAGGGACTTCGCGATCCTGGACAGTATAGTGAAAGACCTGCTTCTCGAATTATGCGGTTCCGAGGCGCCGCTGCCGTCCACGATCATCCTTAACGATGCATTCCTGTCGCTGCGCGCGGGCACCGTCGACGGTGTTGGCGTGGCCGTGTCGGCCGGTACCTCGGGCAACTGCGTCGGCATGAACCGCGATGGTGTCCGAGTGCAGATTGGTGGCATCGCCGCTGAACTTGGGGATGGTGGCGGCGGCTTCGACATTGCCCTGGCCGGTTTGAGGGCCGCGGGCCGTGCTCGCGACGGAAGGGCGCCGGCCACGATGATCTCCGACCTGTACATGCAGGCGCTTGGAATCGCGGACATCGCCGATGTGGTCGACTTCATGATACCTGGGAACACGCCACCTGACATTCCAGCCGGGATGCAGTCGATTCCGATGGACATCGAGCAGCCGATTCCGCCAATGATCGGGATGCTGGCTCCACTTGTATTTCAGGCGGCGGCGCATGGCGATATCGTCGCTCACGATATTCTGTCCGGCTTCGGCAGGGATCTCGGAGTAGCCGCCCGTGTCGCCGCGTTCAGGCTCGGTTTCGGCCCGGATGATTCATTCAGGCTGGTGCTCGGGGGCAGCGTTCTCCAGAAGGCGATCGACCAGACGTTCAGAAATGCGCTTGTACAGGAAGTCAGTTCGATGTATCCGGAAGTAATGGTTCATACCCTTGTCGAGCCGCCGCTGGCGGGTGCCCTGGTGTATGCCTTCGATGCTGCCGGCGTGGGGGTCGCGCCGGCCGTCAGGACAAAGATCTCGAAAGTCGCCGGAGGACTCTTCGCATGAAAAGACTTGTGCTTATCGCAGCCATTCTGCCGGTCCTGGCCTTCGGGTGCTCGACCGCGACATACAATGTCCGCGTGATGCTGCCTTCCAGGGCCGACGTGATGCGCGACCGTCAGAGGGTCGTCATCGGGGACATCTCCGGTCCATGGGGAT
>CAZNJW010000099.1:0-8354 GCA_964573455.1 uncultured Anaeromyxobacteraceae bacterium
CGCGGGATTCGGCCTGGGCACCGCGGCGGACGTGACCGCTGGTACCCCGACGGGGCCCGATGGCGGTGTGGTCGCGCTGTTGCTCCATCCGATCGGGACGCTCGACGTTTCCGGCGACGTGCGCGGATTCGTGGATCCGACGGCGCTGAAGGCCGGGGTCGAGACCTCGCTGCGCGAAGGCCCGCTGGTTCAGGCGGGCGGCGCGGGCGCGCTGTCGGTCGTGTTGTCGGGGAACTCGGTCGTGACCACCACTCAGACCGACGTGAAGCATCCTTTCGAGTACGCGATGCAGATCCCGTATGCCGAGATGGAGGAATACTGCATCTGGGTCGAGGACGTGAAGGTCGAGACGGTCGTCGAGGGAGGCATCCGGAAGACGGTCAAGCGGACGACCCGCACGTGCAACAAGTCTCAGCGGCCGGTGGACAAGGTGCGCCTGGAACCAAGAACAGTCATGCTGGACGCGGTCGAGTGGCGTCAGACGCTGATGTGGCAGTACCGCGTCGGTTTTGACGATGGTCAGGGATGCACGGCGTCCAGGGCTTTCGAGGATCGGATTGTTACCACCGACGTCGAGCATCAGCACTCCGACCCGGCGATCGGCCTTGCTCCTGATCCGATCTCGCTGCCCACGCCGACGGGAAGCGCCGAGCGGTTGGCGGTGGATATCGTCGACTGGGTCACCACGACCTACCGGGATTGCCGTCTGCAAGCCTGGTGCGGCGATGACGGTCAGAAAGACGATTTGGAAACGGTTCTGCGGTGTGCTGACCTTGGCGGTCAGGATTCCGTGGACGCCCGCGCGCTGGACGCCGCCATTGGACGCCGTTTTGGGGTCTCAGCGGCCGAACTGGCCAGATTCATCGGTAATGGCGGGTGAAGTTGGACACCAGGTTGACCTGACCCGGACGATCATGAAATCTGTTCAATTCACTGGGCCGGCACACTCAAGTTATTGACCTGTCGAGACTGTCGTTGTAAACAGGACGAAACTGATTGATTTGCGCGTCGAGGATTCGTTTCCGGGCCATAAACGGAAGGTGTTGATGCCGTTTGAGCTGAAGGGATTGTCCTCAATAATGGATGCTTTGTCCGTCGGTTCGTCCCACAAGGCGGCATCCGAGGGCGATGCCCCGCGGGTTATCGCGGGGCGTTTCGAATTGATTCGCGAAATCGGCCGGGGCGGGATGGGGATTGTGTATCTCGCCCGTCAAAGGTCGATGGATCGAAATGTCGCCATCAAGGTACTGAACCCAGAGAACGATTGCGCCAGCGCCCGTGAGCGTTTCCGCCATGAGGCCGCCGCGGTCAGTCGCCTTCGCGACCCACACACCATCAGCGTTTACGATTTCGGCGAGGCTGACGGGGAACTCTTCCTGGTGATGGAACTGCTGGAAGGACAGCCGTTGTCACACTGGATGAAGCAGCGTGGGCCGTTCGGCTCGGATCTGGTCAGGGAAATAATTGATCAGGTCTTGGATTCCCTGGCCGAAGCGCATGAATCCGGCCTTCTTCATCGCGACATGAAGCCCGACAACATCTTTCTGCGGGAACTTGCCGATAGCCGTGTGTTCGCGAAGGTTCTGGATTTCGGACTGGCTAAACTCATGGCGGGCGATATGGGCGATTGTCGAACACTGCCCGGAATCGTCTTCGGGACGCCAGCCTACATGAGTCCCGAGCAGGTACTGGGGCGTGAGCTGGATGCAAGGTCGGATCTGTACTCGGTTGCCGTGGTGATGTTCGAGATGCTGACAGGTACCCTGCCTGTCCGAGGAAAGACTGCTCTCGAGATTGGCGTGAAAAAAACGAAAATTTTGCCCCTCAGACTTGAAGAAGCCAATCCAAATGTGGAATATCCGGCGGGTGCGCGTCAGTTTTTCGAACACGCTCTCGCGTTGAATCCGGTCATGCGACCGGCAGATACCGAACAGTTCAGGAGTCTCATGTCCAAATCATTCGATAGAAAACCTGCGGGAGGGCGCGGGCAAAGACGTGCAATCCCGGATGTGTACCACGCGCGGCCGACATTGCCCGAGCAGGCGGCTCCATTCAATCGCGAAGGCGTTTCGCCCGACTTGTCCGTCAAACAACCGGACGATCGCGACAAATCCAATGACCCCAGTCCGAAGCGCGAGCAGCAGGCTGTGGCAAAGCGAGTCACCCCGATCATCCGTGCCGAGGGAGGCATCCCCGGCGACCGTCGCAGATCCAGGCGTGGAAACCACCTGAATATGGTCAAAATTTTCTCGGATGGCGAAGAGAATCAGGGAACCGCGACCGACATCAGCGCGACCGGGGCCTTTGTCAATTCGACGTTCCTTCCCCAGAAAGGTAGTCGTGTCACCATTTTGTTCCGCTATCCAGGCGGTCGCGACTATGCCGTTTCGATCCTGGGCGAGGTTTCCCGCGTGTCGACCGGCACCGGAGGCCCCGGTGATGTCCGCGGTTTTGGCATCCACTGGTTGAAACTTCGCGCGGTCGGCGGCATTGGAGACGTGTTCGCTTTCCTGACCGAAGCCCTTGGTATTCAGAAGAAGCCACAGATCCACGATGATCGCGAAAACACTCACTGGGAATTCATATTTGAAAGCGGTGGCGTCGATTAGACCGATCGCCTGCCTCAGATGTAGTAGCTGACCATTTCCTGAAGTGATTTCGCGCGGATCTTCGGGGCGTTGCCGGCCTGGCCGAACTGCTCCATGCGCTGCATGACCAGTCGCTTCATGGCATCGCGGGCCGGGGCCAGGTAGTCGCGCGGGTCGAACTTTTCCGGGGTCTCCGCGAAGACCTTGCGGATGGCGCCGGTGATCGCCATGCGGCTGTCGGTGTCCACGTTGATCTTACGCACGCCGTGGCGGATGCCGCGTTGGATTTCCTCGACCGGGACGCCGTAGGTCTGTTTCATGCTTCCGCCATAGGCGTTGATGATGTCCTGCAGGTCCTGCGGCACGGACGAACTGCCGTGCATCACCAGGTGGGTATTCGGCAGGCGGGCATGGATCTTTTCGATCTGGGCCATCGCCAGAACCTCGCCTGTGGGCCGTTCCGTGAACTTGTAGGCGCCGTGGCTGGTGCCAATGGCGACCGCCAGCGCGTCGACGCCGGTCATCTTCACGAATTCAGCGGCCTCTTCCGGGTCGGTCAGCAACTGGCTGTGATTCAGCCTGCCTTCCGCGCCGTGGCCGTCTTCCTTGTCGCCCATGCCGGTCTTCAGGTTGCCAAGCACGCCGAGCTCACCCTCGACGCTGACGCCACGGGCGTGTGCCGCGTCAACGACGGCCTTCGTGACCCGCACGTTGTATTCGAAGCTGGCCGGGCTCTTGCCGTCGGCTTCGAGGCTGCCGTCCATCATCACGGACGTGAATCCGTTCTCGATGGCGCTGACACAGGTCTCGACGCTGTTGCCGTGGTCCTGGTGCAGCACGACGGGGATCTCGGGGTAGAGCTCGACGGCTGCCAGCATCAGGTGGCGCAGGAAGGCATCGTTCGTGTACTTGCGGGCGCCCCGGCTGGCCTGGACAATGACGGGGGACTCGGTCGCGCGGGCCGCCTCCATGATCGCCTGGATCTGTTCCATGTTGTTGACGTTGAAGGCGCCAACGCCGTAGTTGTTTTCAGCAGCGTGATCAAGAAGCTGACGAAGTGAAACCATTGGCATAATTGAATTCCTCGCAGTTGGAAAAGAGATCGAAACCGGACCCGCCTCTTGAAGGAGTCCGCATGCATTATGGACAAAAACGCGTCGATTACAAGGTAAAGAGGGCGCGGGCCGGGCAGGGGACGCGGTTCGGATCATCAAGAACGCCGGTGAGTCCGGCCACTCAGTGCGTGAGTATCCACACCAGACCGCCCAGGACCACGAGCGCGGCCGCGGCGGCGATGACGTACAACCACCGCCGGGTCGTCGATCCCGCAGGCGCCAGCGAATCGATCTGCGTGTCCAGGTCGGCCTGCAGTTCGTCAGCCATCGTTGGGGTCAGGACCTGGAAGTCCTGACATTCGTAGTCCGCGTCGACGCCGTCCGGGCACTCGCCGCTGGCGATCTGCTCAAGCTGGCGCGCGACATCCAGAGCCGAAGCCGGACGCCTTCGAGGGTCCTTGGCAAGCAGGCGCATGACCAGTCCGGCCAGCGCGGGCGGCACTCCGTCCGGGGTCCCCAACCCGGGAAGCGGAGGGGGAATGTCCTGCACCTGCTGCCGCATCAGCTCGACCGGCGTGGGAGCCGTGAACGGAAGGATCCCGGCCAGCGCCTGGTACATGATGACGCCCAGTGCGTACAGGTCGGCGGCGGGCCCGACTTTGGCGCCGCGAGCCTGTTCCGGCGCCATGTAGGCCGGAGTTCCCACGACCAGCCCGGTCGCCGTTATGGTCGTCATGTCGTCTGTGGCGGTCATGCGGGCGATCCCGAAGTCCAGCACCTTCACCAGTTCCTTGTCGGCGGCGGTGCGTGTCAGCATGATGTTATCCGGCTTCAGGTCGCGGTGAACGATCCCGAATCGATGTGCCTCGTCCAGACTCCAGCAGACCTGCATAGCGATTCCGATGACCCGGCACGCAGGCTGGGGGCCGTCCCGCATCAGGTCGGCCATCGTGTGACCGGGCAGGTACTCCATCGCCAGCCACGCCTGTCCGTCGCGGGTGACGCCGAAGTCATACAACTGAACCGTGTTCGGATGGTGAAGCCTGCTGGCGGCCTGTGCCTCGCGTCGAAACCGCTGCATGGCCAGCCTGGCCGCCGCCTTGCCGCCCGCAAGCTCCGGGTTGATTACCTTCAGAGCGACCTGCCGCCCGACAGAGATCTGTTCGGCCAGAAAAACCGTCCCCATCCCCCCGCGCCCGATCACCCGTACAATCCTGAACTGCCCGGCCATGGTCCGACCGACCATCTGGTCCGCCATCCACATTTCGGGCTTCGGCACGCCCTCGCCCGGCACACGCCCGCCCGGCGCCTCGTCAAACCGGAACCCGCAGTGTCCGCATCCATTCCGAACGACTTTGTTCCCGCACCGGGGGCAGTACCGCCTGTTCATCTACTCGCCATCAAAACTGCGCGCATTCTATCGCCGCATCCGGTCAAAGACCAGCACGCGCCTGGATGAGCCATCGCTTGTAGGGACGAATGACATTCGCCCTTTACGGATCACCCGCACGATCTCTGGACGCGGTTGCGCCCTGTACGGGCGAATTACATTCGCCCTTCGGCGCGTCGGCGGGCAGCTCAATCCTCCGCATTCGCTTCGGATTGGCAGTCCCGCCTGTAACGCATTGCCTTTGGTGGATATGGAAGAAGGTCAAGCAGGGGGTAGATGCACTTGAATGAGCGTTATTGAATTACTATGCTGACCCAGGCAAGGTACCTGACAGGGATGTAACTATGAGAGTCATGGATGTCGGCCTGATTGTTGTCGGGGGGCTGTTCACGTTTTGTGTCGGCTGTGGTCCCGATTCATCCCTGACAGACCTGACATCCGCGGACGCTGGTGTTGACGTGTTCGATGCCGTCGACGGGGATGATGTGGGTGTTAATTCACTCGATTCCGTCGAAGTGGTTGACGCGGAAGTCCTCGTTCCAAAAAAGCTGTGTGAGAGATGCGACGATGATTCTGAATGTGTGGATGGATCCGTTTGCGTGAGTATCGATATTCCCAGTTTGAAGGAGTGTCACCGCAGCTGCAAAACGAACGAGGACTGCCAGGGTTCGGAATGTGTTGGCGACGACGGGCGGCGGTACTGCAATCCGGATGAACCGTGTTATCCCAGATGCCAGTCGCCCAAACCCTTTTTGGACATCTATACGGCAACCTGCGTCGAATGTCTTGAAAACACCAATTGCCTTGGCGACAAGTACTGCGGCGACGACGGGACGTGCACGTGTCCCACGAAAGACTGTGACTCGGGCACAACGCAGTGCGACGATTGCGTCTGCGGGGCATGTTGCCAGGACGCGGATTGCGACTCGACCGAAGTCTGCTGGGAACATTCCTGCGTCGACCCCGAGGCCCGCTGCGATAACACCTGCGCGGGCGAGGGCCGGATTTGTCACGTAGTCGGGGGTGCCGCTCGGTGTGTTGATTGCCTGACCGATTCCGACTGCCCCGAGGGTTGCACATGCACCATGGATCCCTTGTGGGCCTGTACGGACAATGACGGGGCGATTTGTTTCTGACGAGCTCAAAGCATCCGGTATTACTTCTGACCGAAGCGGCGGCGACGCGCGAACACAAGACAGGCCATGCAGGCAAGAAGAACCGTCGCGGCCAGGCCGGACGAGTTTGAACCGGCCATGCAGCCACCGGAACCTCCAACGTCGACCGGGTCGGTGCCGCTTACGGGCGCTATGGCCGATTCCGACGGCGTCGTACCTGACGTGGCGTTGCCAGACGGATCAACCGAAGACACCCCCGAAACGCCACTTTCGTCTACCACCACCGGGCTGTAACCCGCCGGATTGGACTTGTTTCCGCAGCACATCCCGCTTCCCATGTCACATTCCATGCACGTCAGGGAGTTGAGGCAGTAGGACCCGCCGCCGCAGCATGTCGCACCCGCCGGCACGCACGAATGGTCCGTGCACATCTTCGGCGTGTCGCCGGAACACTGCGGACAGCCGTCCGCAGAAGGCGCGCACCAACCGCCGGTGCAGCATACGGTCCCGCCGGGGCAGCACCAACCGTTGCATCCGGTCGCGCATTCACAGAGACCGTGTCCAGGTCCGCCGAGTCCGCAGCAGAAACCGGATTCCGGATCAAAAGTTGCGAAACCTTCAGGGCAGCATTTTCCGCCGGCGCAGGCGGTGCCGGGCGGACAAACCGTGCCGTCGCCGCATTCAACCGCGTCGTCGTCGACGCATGTTTCATCGACGCACTTCTGACCCGCGTCGCATGAACCGGCGCCGCAGCAGACCTTGCCCGTCTCGATGCAGGAACCGTTGCAGCAGGTGGAACCTGCGCAGAATGTGCCGTCCGCGCAGTCCTGCGTGCCTTCCGGATAACATTTTCCGTCCATGCAGATATCGCCCTGGCCGCATGCGCCATCACCGCAGCAGGTCTGGCCGCTGCCCAGGCATTGCCCGTTGCAGCACTGATCGGCCGAGTCGCAGCAGTCGGATCCGCAAGGGAAGTAACACATGTCACCGCCACCGCCGCCCCCAAGACAGTCGGCGACCGCCGCTTTGGACGCCGCGGTGCAGTCGCAGCCCGAACCGCAGTTGTACGTGTTGCCGTTGACCACGAACCAGCATGAAACAGAACCGCTTCCCACCGACGCGCACGACGCGATGCCTCCGCCGCTCACGCAGCCGCTGTAATACTCGGAACATTCGGCAAGGGACGCCGCCGGCCATGACACGATACCGACGCACAGGATCGCGGAAAGACCGACCATGCAATGAATCTTCGATGTGTTCTTCACTTCAGCACGACTCCACGGATTCCTGCTGCGGAACCCTGAATATAGTCACTCGCCGCTGGTCACTCGGTACAGCCCGTCGAGTTCGATGAAATACAACGTTTCGTCCACGAACCCCATGCCCGTAATCGTGCCGAATGCGTCCGACTTCACCAGCGTTACCGGTTCGTTGCCCCGGCTGGCCACGCGGACGCCGTCCTGCGTCCCGGACACCGACGTAATCCAGTAGGTTCCGTCTTCGTGAAGCAGCAACATGCCCTGGCAAAGCCCGAAATTGATGCTTTCACCGGTTGTCAGGTAATACGGCGTGCGGTCGTTGTCGGCATCCGGGATGCAGGCCACCTCGCCGCCCATGATTTCAACCCAGCACAGCTTTCCGGCACGCAGCGCGAGTGATACCGGGGTTCCCAGGCCGCCCACGACCGTTTCGGTCGCGCCCCCTTCCACCGGGACGCGGGCGATGTAGCCATTCGGATTGTCGTAAGGCGCGGTGAAGTACACCCACTGCTCGTCCGCGACCAGGTTGACGTAGTCTGCCCGCAGGGTCGTGAGGGTTACGACGTCCCCGCCCGCGCGGGGAATACGATTTATCGCCGTATTGTCGGCATCCACCTTGTCCGTGAAAAACACATACTGCGAGTTGAGGACAAGCGTATACGGCGAATCCAGCCCGACAGCCATGTCGATCGCCGTCCCGTGGCCGCCCTCGGCAACCGCCTTTCGAAGCGCGCCGGCCCCGTCCGGGTTGTCTTCCACCCAGTAAACATACTCGCCGTCGGTGATTAGACACGTCGGATTATCCAGGCCGTCCACGACCGTCTGGAATCCGGCCGCGTCGAGATCCATAAGGAGAATCGCACCGTCAGGCGAGGCCAGCCCGTCGCTGATGAATATCTTGTTGCCGGCCACGGCCATGGCGGAACCCCACTCGAACGGATCCGGCG
>CAZNJW010000100.1:0-8315 GCA_964573455.1 uncultured Anaeromyxobacteraceae bacterium
CATGTCCTGAGGCTTTCCCGCGACGATGCGGACGCGATCCTTTTCAGTTACCCTGGCCATCCCGTGATCGTGGCGGAACGCGACCATCTGGCGGTATCCGGCGATTTCCCCGGCGAGGCGGCCGCCAGGATCGAAAAGCAGTACGACTTCGCGATGTATCTGGCGGGCGCGCTGGGCGGGGTGGATGTCAGGTTCCCGCATGAAACGGTCACGGTCGAGGAGAACCTCGAGTTGATGGCCGGGCCGATCGCGAACTCGGCGCTGACGCTGGCCCGTTCGACCTCGACGGACAATGCCGTCGACTCGTCCATGCCGATTCTTTCCAGGGCCATGGTCGAATTGCGTTTTGAAAGACCGGATTCCTGCTGGTCGTACGACGACGATCACCGCGTCATGGACTGGTTCCTGAACCGCATCGCCACCCGTTTGATCAAACCTGTGCCGCGCGTGGCCCGGGTCGAGGGCATCCGTATCGGCCCGATGGCTATCATCGGCATACCGGCCGACATCGGCATCGGTCTTTCCATGCAGATCAAGCAGGCTGGAAAGGAACGTGGCCTTGCGCGGGTCGTGACCATGTCCCAGACCGGCGGCTGCATCGGATATGTACACATGCCCCAGGATTACGCTGTTACCCCGGCCGACGAAGGCGACGCAATCACGATGGGCCGGTACGAAAACGCAATGAATTTCTTCGGTCACGACACCGGGACAAAGGTTCTTGATGCGGCGGTCACGGTGCTGGACCGTCTGGTCGGCGGCAGATGAACGAAGTGGACAAGGCGGCCGAGCGCGTGGTCTCGGCGATGAACGACCTGCTGGATCGCGTCGCCATGGCGCAGGGATATCTGGATCTGGATCCGGCCATCATGGACGGTGTCACGGTTCCCGTCGGCAATGGCCTTGCCGGTGCCGCCGCGGGCAGGGCCGCGACATCCGCGCTTGCCGCCAGGGTATGTCAAGTCGTGCATGACGCCGCGTCATCGGTCGATGTCTGGCGCGCCGACGGCGTATACTGCCTTCAGTGTTCCAGTCCTGACTGCGCGCACGCCAGACCTGCTTCCGCAGTCGAGGTCTTCCAGGGCTATCAGGCCACCGGCAAGCCTTCCTGGGTTGATTTCACCAACTTCTGCATCAATCGTGGCGTCGAGGGCTTCGAGACCTTGTTCGTGCCGCGTCCCGGTGTCGTGGCCGTGTCTCTGGGCGCCCAGGAACTGACCGGAGAACTGCTGGAAACATTTCATGATTCTGGATACATGGCCGTTGGTGCGGTTCTGGCTGGTCTGATCCCCGTGGACTTTGAGCCGGCCAGGGTCGGCCAGGCCCAGTTCGCTGTGTCGCTGGTCGCGGTGGCGCGCGTCCAGGGCGGTTCGCTGTCGATTCGTCTTTGTCAGGTCGGTATCGACCGCAACGAACTGGACCATGCGGCCGGAATCCAGGGTCATCGCGGTCCGGCCGAGCGTATGCGACGCCTGCTTGCCGCCACCCGTGGCCGTCTCGATGCTGCAGCGCTGGCCGTCAAACACGATGCCTGCGCACGCGAATCCGCTGACACAGCCGTCTTGATCAATCGCCTTGACGGCGTGGTGTCGCCGGTCATGAACCGCCTGAGGTCCGACCTGGTTGCCGTGTTTTCGGGTGTCGAGGACCGCACCCGCCACGGCGAACACCGTTCACGTTCCGGCGAGCGACCTACATCGGCAGCATTTGCCGACGCTGCTTCCGCGACCGACGAGCGTTTGTACTTCGACATCGCCGAAAAGACCGTGGTCGTCGCCGGCCCACGCGGCCGCTGCCACGTTTTCACGCGTGATGCCCGTCACATCACATCGCTGACCCTCGATCCCGGCGAACTGGACCAGCGCCTCTCCCGTAAACGCTGGCGTCCACTTGAACCCTCGGCTGTAGCGGCGTTCAGACAGGCTTTGGTCAGGCGACGCCTTCCTCTTCCCTGATAAGCTGGATCATTTCGCGGACGGCCTGGTCCAGGCCGACGAAGAAGGCGCGGGCCATGATCGAATGGCCGATGTTCAGTTCCTCGATCTCGGGAATGTGGCAGATGTCGCGGGTGTTGATGTAGTCAAGGCCGTGGCCGGCCGCGACGGCGATGCCAAGCTGGCCACCTGTCGCGGCGGCGGCGCGGATGCGTTCCAGTTCGGCGACACGGCGGGCCGGATTTTTCGCGTCGGCGTAGAAACCGGTGTGGATCTCGATCTGTTCGGCGCCGCATTCGACCGATGCGCGAACCTCTGCCGGATCGGGATTGATGAACAGGCTGACCCGGATGCCAACCTTGTTCAAGCGGTTGACCGTCGCAGATACCTCGCGTTCGCGGCCGACCACCGCCAAACCGCCCTCGGTCGTCAGCTCGGCGCGCTTTTCCGGCACCAGAGTCGCCATGTCGGGCCTGACGTCGCAGGCGATTGCAAGCACGTCCTCGTTGGCGGCCAGTTCCAGATTCAGCAAGGTTTGAACCGTGTCGCGCATGATCCGCAGGTCGCGTTCCTGTATGTGCCTGCGGTCCTCGCGCAGATGAATCGTGATCTGGTCGGCCCCCGCCAGTTCGGCCAGGCCGGCGCCCATCACCGGGTCGGGGTATTTTGTTCCACGCGACTGTCGCAAGGTCGCGATGTGATCCACGTTAACGCCAAGACGGATTCTGTTCATTCCACCACCATAGAAAGGGCGAATTGTCATTCGCCCCTACGCCGGAAAACGTCCGTGTAGCGGCGAATCACATTCGCCGACAAGGAAGGGCGAATTGTCATTCGCCCCTACGGTTGTTCGCCTGTCACGCCAGGATTTCGTCCCTGCCGCAGGCCTGCAGGATCTGTTCCGCGTATGTCTGAACCTTGCCCTCGTCGCGGCCCTCGACCATCACGCGGATCTTCTTTGAAGTGCCGCTGTACCTGACCACGACGCGGCCCTGGGTGCCCAGCTCGGCCTGAACCGCGCGGATCGCCTCGTTCGTCTGGGACAGAGTCTCGATCGGCGGCCGATCGACCACTGCGCGGCTGTAATTAACCTGTGGAAACTGCTCGTAAATTCCCGCCAGCTCGCTGAGCCGCTTTCCGGTCCGCAGCATCGTTTCCAGCACCATCAGGCCTGAAAGAATGCCGTCGCCGGTTGTTGAGTGGTCCAGGAACAGAAGATGTCCCGACTGTTCACCACCCAGGTTGTAAGCTTCCGCAAGCATGCGTTCAACCACATACCGGTCGCCGACGTCGGTGCGCGCCAGGGTCAGCCCGTCACGGGCAAGGGCCAGTTCAAGACCCAGGTTGGACATCGTGGTCCCGACGACTCCGCCACCTTTCAGCCGTCCCTCGACATGCATCTCGTGGGCACAGATCGCCAGCACGCCATCGCCGTTGACGATCTCACCGTTTTCGTCGACCAGCATCGCGCGGTCTCCGTCGCCGTCCAGGGCCAGCCCCACGTCGCAGCGCATCTCGCGTACCTTGCGGCCCAGAGTCTTCGGATGCAGGGCTCCGCATGCCTCGTTGATGTTCGTGCCGTCCGGTTTGTCGCCAATCGTGACGACTTCGGCCCCAAGCTCGGAAAATACAAGCGGCGCGACCTTGTAGCCGGCGCCGTTCGCGCAGTCCAGGCCGATCCTGATGCCTTCAAGCGACATATCGCGAGGCAACTGGGATTTCAGGTACACGCAGTACCGTCCGACCGCGTCGTCAAGTCTGCTTGCCCGTCCAAAATCCTTGCCCGTGGCGACCGGCGGCAGCTTGGACGGATTCAGGACGTATTCCTCCATCCGAAGCTCGATTTCATCCGGCAGCTTGAATCCATCGCGGCCGAAGAACTTGATTCCGTTGTCCATGAATGGGTTGTGCGATGCCGATATGACAACACCGGCGTCGGCCCTGTTTCCGATGGTCAGGTATGCGATGCCTGGCGTCGGAATAGGCCCGACCAGGATCACGTCCGCGCCCATCGAGCAGATGCCTGCGGCCAGAGCGTTTTCAAACATGTAACACGAGATGCGCGTGTCCTTGCCGATCAATATGCGCGTGCGGCCCGCGCCGCCCGGGAACATCACCGCCACCGCCCGTCCCAGCGCCATCGCGACCTCGGGCGTCATCGGATCGACGTTGGCGATGCCCCTGACACCGTCGGTCCCGAACAGCTTCCTTTCTGTGTTGCTCAAAGTAGCCTCCATACGGAATGGCGTCTGAAACTGCACCGGTATGATTCCTGGTCAGCGCGGAACCAGAACGGTTTCCTTCTGCACGAACAGGGTCACCGATTTGACGTCCTCGGAACATTTCAGCGCGGGCGGACGCTCGCAGGTGACCTTGATGCCGGAATGCTTTTCTTCCTTCGCCTCGAACATGCCGGCGTCCACGTAGGCCTCAAGCTTTTCCTGACCGTTCTCGACCCTGAATATCGTTGGCAGCGGACCGTCCAGCGTGACGTCCACGACTGCCGGCGTGACCAGGCATCTGAACCCGGCCGGGCAGTTACGGACCTTCACGTCCAGCTTTTCAACTACCTTCTGGCCCATTATCTCGTTGACCGGGATCTCGACGCTGACCGTTTCCGTCTCCATGAACAGGAACTTGGATGACGGCTTCTGCAGCGGAATGTTTTCCAGATAAACGTCCTTGTTGAACTTCCCGATATCAATCGGATATGTGGCGAAAAAGTCTATATCCTTGACCGCCGATCTGGCGCCGCGCACGTTGATCGTCGTCGGGTTCGCCTTCGCCTGCTCGGACATCACCACGTATCCCTTCTGCGCGATGCCGACCAGGTTCAGTTTGACCTTGATAACCTTTTCAATCCTGGGTTCCACCTCGACCGTGAATTCTGGCGGGTATACCGACACAATCGTGATCCCTTCGGTTTCCAGGGACTTGCGGATCACTTCGGTGTCGAACTTGAAAACCTTCTGGTTCTCAAATCCGCGAAGGTCGACGATGTAAGGTGTGGGCGCCGCGTCCTTCTTCGGGCGGGTCCACTTGTAACGTACCAGGACCTTAATCTTTTTCGGCATCTCGCCCACAAAGATCAGATCGTCCGAGAGCGCGTTGAGCTGCACCGGGATGTCGATTTCGACCTCGTTGCCCTGTTCGGTTCGCACCAGAAGGAAAAACACCAGCGCCAGGATCAGCGACAGCAGCTTGATCCCCAGGTTCTCGCGGAACAGCCTGATAAACCAGTTCTTCTGCTGTCTGGCCTTGACCGGCGTGAATCGGCGGGCTGGTGTTGGACTTTCCCGATCTTTGATCGGCGTTGCGTCTGTTTCGGTGGTCGACATGGTCAATCCTTGCGTCTTCCAGGCCCGAAAAGCCTGATCAGTTCCTCGCGAAGCGTTTTGGCGTCGAAGCCGCGGTTGATCTCGCCGTCGTGCGCGACCGAGATCGTGCCGGTTTCCTCGGAAACGACAACGACGACCGCGTCCGTGCTTTCGGTCAAACCGATGGCGGCGCGGTGGCGGGTGCCCAGATTCTTGTCGACACGCTGGTTCTCGGTCAGCGGCAGGAAGCAACCGGCGTGACTGATGCGACCCTCGCGGATGATGCACGCGCCGTCGTGAAGCGGGTTCTCGTGCGTCGGGATGAACATCGAGAAGAGAGCGTCGGCGGTCACCTTGGAATCCAGCGGAATCGCTTCCTCGGTGAAGGGGGTCAGATCCGCCTCTTTTTCGAGCACGATCAGGGCGCCAAGCTGCTTTTCGGACAGGCGTTCCGCCGCGCGGATAACCTCGTCGTATATGGTGCCGCCGTTCTTGTGCTGGCCCGCCAGGAACAGCGGATTGCGACCAACCTGGGACAGCGCCCGTCTGATGTCCGGTTGGAAAAGGATTATCAGGATCACCAGGACGTAGTTGACGAATTTTTCCAGAATCCAGTGGACCGTGGTCAGGCCCAGCACCGAATCGTTCGACAGCACGTAGATCCCGAGCACCAGGAAGACGCCCACAAGCATCTGCAGCGCGCGGGTGCCCTTTATTAGCAGCATCACCCGGTAAATAACGTAGTAGACGATGGCGATGTCAATCGCCGCCGTTATCACCGCGGTTCTGCTGAAGTCGGCAAAGGGGTTCAATTGCGGCCCTCCGTGAGCGCGGCTTCTGATATTGCCGCCGCCACCTTGATTACGTCCAGCATCTCGAACACGTCATGGACCCTGATCACGCGTGCGCCCTTCAGGACCGCCGCGGTAACCGCCGCTGCGGTTCCGAACACTCTCTCGGTCGGATTCCTGCGGTTCAGGACGGCGCCGATGAAAGATTTCCGGGATGGACCGACCAGAACTGGAAATCCGAGCGCCGCCAGCTTGTCGACATCCCGGATCAGAGCAAGGCTCTGTTCGGGTGTCTTCGCGAATCCGATTCCAGGATCCAGCCACACCCTGGATTTCGGCAGGCCGGCGTCGATGACGTCCAGCACCGCGGGCAGTGTCTCGCAGATTACCGAACCCAGCAGGTGCTGGTAGTCCGTGTGCTGCTGCATGTCCGCCGGCGTCCCGCGCATGTGCATCGCGACGGCGACCGGCCGATGGCTGACCAGCACGTCCCGCATTCCGGGATCGAACCGGAATCCCGACACGTCGTTGACGATGCAGGCACCTGCCTGAATCGCCGCCGATGCAACGCTGGCATGCCTGGTGTCGATCGATATCGGCACGTCGGTCGCCTTTGCAACCGCCTGGATTATAGGGATAACCCGTTTCAGTTCCTCTGCTTCGTCGATCGGTTGCGCGCCTGGTCTGGTCGTCTCACCGCCGATGTCGATGATGTCCGCGCCCTGGGCGATCATCTGAAGCGCCCGGTGGAACGCGATATCGGGGGAGACGTAGAGACCGCCGTCCGAGAAGGAATCCGGAGTGACGTTCAGGATTCCCATCAACAGCGGGCGTCTGCCGCAATCAAGCGCGGCCGCGGCGATTCTTTCTGCCTTTTGTTCGACGGCACACATGGAATCGATATTAAGGCTTAACAGGGGTAAACGGCAAACCCGCGCAGAAGGTTTTTGAGGTTTGTCGGAACCTCACTTTGCTGGTATCTTTCCGCTTTGTCCGGCAGTCCCCGGGATGGCTCCGGGGAACACTTTCACGCATCCAGTCGAGGCAGACATGGACCGCTATCCGAACCTTCACCTGCTGACCGATTACTTCCCGAATCAGGTCAAGGGGTTGATGACCATCATCCGGAACCGCGAGACCGATCGCGACCGCTTCATCTTTTACGCGGACAGGCTCATCCGTCTGCTCGTTGAGAGGTCGCTGGAGTTCTTGCCGATGGCGCCGCTTTCGGTTACGACGCCGGTCGACACCGAGTACTACGGGGCCAGGTTTCAAGGCGAGATTTGCGCGGTTTCGGTGCTGCGTGCCGGCGAGAGCATGGAGATCGCCGTGCGCGAGGTCTGTGGCAAGGTGCGCCTTGGCAAGATCCTGATCCAGCGCGACGAGAAGACGGCCGAACCCCACCTTTACTATTCGAAGCTGCCTCCGGACATCGCTGACCGGTGGGTTTTGCTGCTTGATCCGATGCTGGCGACCGGCGGTTCGATCGTGAAGGCGATCGAGGTCCTGGGTCAGAAGGGTGTGCCGCAGTCGCGCATCATCTTCGTGAACCTGGTGTCATGTTGGCAGGGTTTGGACAGGCTTTTCGAAAAATTCCCGGATGTTCGCGTGGTCACGGCCGAGGTGGATCCCGGCCTTAACGAGCATGCGTACATCGTGCCCGGGCTGGGGGATTTCGGGGATCGGTACTTCGGAACCGAGCTTTAGGGGGTGTGATGAAGGTACTTGCGATCAACGGCAGCTCGCGTAAGGGCGGCAACACGGAAATTTTGTTGACCAAGGTGCTGGAGCCCTGCCTTGAGGCGGGTTTTGACACCGAGATCTTCGTGCTGGGCGGCAAGCTGGTGCACGGCTGCATCGGATGCCGCACCTGTCGCGAGTCGGGCGAGCCGGTCTGCATCTTCAAGAACGACGTGATGAACGACCTGATCCAGAAGATGATCGAAGCGGACGCGATCGTGATCGGGTCGCCGGTGTACTTTTCAGACGTGACATCCGAGATCAAGGCTCTGATGGATCGCGCCGGGTACTGCACGCTGGGCCGGCGACTGCTGCGTCACAAGGTCGGCGCGGCGGTGGCGGCGGTCAGGCGGGGCGGGGCGGTCCATGCGGTCGACACCATCAACCATTTCTTCATGATCTCCGAGATGGTGATCCCGGGCTCGACATACTGGAATTTCGGCATGGGCGGGCCGATCGGCGCGGTCAACGACGACGCCGAGGGTCTGAAGAACATGCGCAACCTGGGTGAGAACATCGTCTGGCTGCTTCAG
>CAZNJW010000101.1:0-8199 GCA_964573455.1 uncultured Anaeromyxobacteraceae bacterium
CAGAAAATACGGACGAAAACCTTCCCGACATCGTCCGGAACTACTATGTGGCAGCCCACGACCATCGCGTGGATCCGACCGGTTTCACCGGCCCGGTCGCTTTCAATTTCGACGAAACCGGCAGTCTTCAGGAAGTCGACTGGACCGAATACGACGCCTACATGACGCCTTATGTCGAAGGCGGGTACTTCCCGGATGGCGTCGGAGTGGCCCGTTTCGATGTCGGGCTGTTCGGGCCCGGTCGCGGCCGCAGCATGACCGACGACCAGTACAAGCAGGCGTCGTCGGCACTGGCGAATCACCTGGACGAAAAAGGCTGGATGCACAAGGCCTGGGTGTACGCCAAGGATGAACCGTGGCTGGTCAATCCGTTCGATCCAGATGACACGCAGGAAGACGCCGACGCAGAGATGGCCTTGGTCGCCGCCGATTCACAGCTGCTTGTCGAGGGCAATATCCTCTGGAAGGGCAAGGTACTGGTGACCGGCCCCTCCTGGGAGCAGGCCAAGCCCTGGGTTGGAATCTGGTGCCCGGTTCATCCTATGTTCGGAAAATGGTGGTGGACCGAGCGCGACTACGCTGGACGCGGCGACTACGACGCGCACATCCAGGCCGGCGGCGAACTCTGGTTCTACAACTGCAACGCCAACGTTCCGCCGTTCGCCGGATACGACATCGACACCAGCATTGGTTACGAACCCAGAATCCTGAAATGGGGTTCGTGGTTCGAAGGCGCGACCGGTTACCTTTACTGGCGGCAGCTCTACTGGGGATATTTCGATCCATGGCTCGATTGGCAGTCCATCGAGAATTTCGGCGCTCCGTTCGCCCGCAATGGTGACGGTCTGCTGATGTACCCGGGCGACGGCAACGGGTATCTTCTTGACGACGACGATAACCCGGTCGAGCCCGGAACTCCGGAGTGGTTGCACATTGACGGACCGGTCGTCAGCTTCAGGATGAAGCAGATCCGGGAAGGACTCGAGGACTGGGAGTTATTCGTGCTGGCGGAAAAGGCGGGTCTCGGAGACTGGACCAGGGCCGAGGTCGCCCGAGCCTACAGCAGTTTCGGCGCGTTCGCCGAACACGACTGCTCGAAGGAATTCTATTACTGCCCGGACCGCGAACCGTGGACGCTGGATGAATCGGTGTTGTTCGACGTCCGTTCCAGGGTGGCTGCCAAGCTGCTGTTCACCATGTACCCGGAAAAATACACTGATCCCGACGCCCCGATAGTGTCGGAGGAGGTCGGCGACGACATCCTTTCCAGCGAGACTATGCCGGCGGACGCGGCCATAGCTGACGAAGGAGAGCTCCAGGAAGTGTCAGACGCCACAACTCCGAGCGACACTACGGCAGATACTGACACGGACGATGTCAAGCCGTCTGGAAGCGGCTGCGCAGCCACGGCTTCAAGCACAAATCCGTTGACATGGCTGATCATTGCGCTGGGCCTGATGTTGACACGGATTCCGGCCATGCGGCGAATGCGCGAAAAACGTGTGTCATCCAACAATTTCAACAGAATTATTTAATAATACTTCCCGTAAATTAAAATCCGTTATATAACGCCCGAAAGCCGGAAAGTGGCAGGGGATGTCAGCAAGCCCAGGCCACATGTTATTGCCTTTATTGAGATTTCCGACTTCTAACTGCTTTTTGTTCTTCCAACCAAGCACAGGAGGTGCAATGTGCCAAGGAGAAGAGACGAAGACCTGCTGAAGGATGTGGGCAAGCGGCTTGCCAGAATCCGGAAGGATCGCGGCTGGACGCAGGAACAACTGGCTGACAAGATCGGCATCGCCCCTGTAACCCTGTCCCGACTCGAAACGGGTGCCAGGGCGATGAGTCTGTCTTCCCTTTCCACGATTGCCAGGACCCTCGAAGTGGGACTTGGCGACGTGCTCGACACGGCGACTCCACCACCGGCACAGCATATTCCCCCACGTGAGAACGAGATGCTGCGCCTGTTCCGCGACCTGCGGCAGGAGCGCCAGGAACTCATCCTGCGCATCGCTCGCGAACTGACGAACTGACGACGAAAACCGCCGTTGGCGCCGTGATTGGATGACTGTGTCCGCAGTGTCAATATGGTGTCCGACGGTATAACATCGCAAATGGAAGTCGCTCCGGCTTGGTGTCGAGGTCTGCCTTGACGGAAACCATCATTGTCGGCGGCGGGCCCTCCGGTATGATGGCGGCACTGTCCGCGGCGCTTTCGGGCAGCGGCGTCACCATCCTCGAGCATTCGGCCGCGCCGGGAAACAAACTGCTGCTTTCCGGCGGCGGACGCTGCAACTTTACCCACGCATGCGAGGCAAGGGACATCGTCCGGCTGCTGGGGAAAAGGGGGCGTTTCATGGGACACGCGCTCGCCGCCCTTGACCCGGCCGCCACCAGGAACCTGTTCGCCAGGCTCGGCGTGCCCTCGCGAGTCGAGTCCGATGGACGCGTCGTGCCGGTATCGGAACGCGCCACTGACGTGCGTCTGGCACTTACCGACGCGCTTTCCCGGGAAGGCGTCAGGATCCGTACCGGTGTCGACGTGACCGGAATCGAGCGAGTCGGCGACCGATGGCGAATCCTGACTACCGCACAGCAGTTCGAGGCGGACCGCGTGGTGCTCGCCACGGGCGGCATGTCCTTTCCCTCGACCGGCTCGGACGGTTCCGGGTACACACTCGCGCGGTCGATCGGGCATTCCGTGGTTCACCCGGTACCGGGAGAAGTCCCCCTGCTGACGACCGGCTTCCCTCTCGACCGGCTCCAGGGCCTGACCGTAGAGGGTGTCGAACTCTCGGTGGTCGGCTGCAAGCTTCCGAGGCGCCGCGGCAGTGTGCTGTTCACGCATTTCGGACTGTCGGGACCGGCGGTTCTCGACATCAGCGCCGACGTCGCCGAGTTGCTGGCTGGCGGCCGCGAGGTGACGCTGCAGATCAACGTACTGCCCGACGTGGACGAAGACTCCATCGCCCAGGCTCTTGACGGGGGGCCGGGCTCCCTGCGCCGACTGATGCCGTCCCGGCTTGCCGCGCTTGTTTATGAGTCCGCGTCTGTCGCAACCGCCAGGGAACGCGTCGAGACGGTCAGATGCCTGAAGGTCAGGATTGCCCGGACGCGCGGCTTTGATCACGCGATGGTAACCAGAGGGGGAGTCTCCCTGACCGAGGTCGACCCCGCGACGATGTCGTCACGCCTGGCGGATGGACTGTATCTTGCTGGCGAGCTGCTGGATCTGGATGGTCCGATGGGCGGGTTCAACCTGCAGACGGCCTGGTCAACGGGTTGGCTGGCTGGAAGGTCGGCCGCCGGCGGCGGAACGTGACCGGACGGACTCCGCAACAGTGGACGGCGTTTGACAATCAACCGATTCGCTTGAATAATCAGGCCGATTTTTACGGACGCGCGCCCGCGTCGCGAGGCGCCAGACCAATGAAATCTAAAATCTTCAACATCGTCGTTTTCATCTTCGGCCTTGCCATCCTGGTCTGGGTCATTCTCGATACCGGTCCCGCGGTTCTCTGGACAAAACTCAGTTCCATCGGGTGGTCCTTCGCCTGGGTCGTCCTGGTCTATCTGCTCGAAACCATTATCGAAGTCGGCGCCTGGCAGCTTCTGGTTCCACCCCACCGGCGCACCGGGTATTTTCGCATGTTCGCGGTCAGCCAGGCGGGCGCGGCGCTGAACGGGCTCCTGCCCGGACAGACTGGAGAGGTGGTCAAGGGGACTCTTCTCGCAGGCCACATGAAGACCCGCTGGATCGTGTCGTCGCTGCTCATCTACAACTTCCTGTTTATCTCGACCACGCTCCCGGTGCTGCTCATCTGTGCGTTGACGGTCCTCATCTCCGGGTGTCTGCCGCTGAATGTCTCCCTGATCCTCTTCGCGGCGGTCGGCCTGTCGGCGATCCTGCCGACGCTGCTGTTCATCTGGATCAGGCGGGGCATGATCGGTGACATATTGAAGGCGGTCAAACGCCTGCCGCTGGTGGGACGCCTGATTAAAGAGAGTCTGGTCGAGGAAGGACGCAAAATCGACCACGAGACGAGGGCGACATGGAAGCACCGTCCGGCGGACTTCCTGATAGCGGCGGCACTGCTTGTTGCCGCCAGATTCCTGGGCATCGTCGAAGTCTGGCTGATCCTGTTTCTTATGGGCAGCACGGTCTCGGTTCCGATGGCGGCCGGCATCTTCGCCGCCGGCCAGGTGTTCGCGTACGCGACCATGGTGCTGCCTACATCGTTCGGTGTTCTGGAAGGTGGAACCAAGGGAATCTTCCAGTGGTTCGGCCTGGCCGGCGAAATCGGCCTTTCGCTTGAACTGGTCCGACGAATACGTAAGTTCTTCTTCATGTTTGTCGGTATTATCTGCCTTGGCTTGCTGTCGATCCTTGATCCAGCCGCCAGACGGGTAATCGGAAGGAATTCGCCCGACGAGGGCGGATCAGGCCCTGGAGACGGGCCGGAGGTGAACTCTTGAAAGTATTTGTCCTGTCCAATCGGACGGACTGGAGAAGCAGGAAGATTCTGGGCCTGACGCCTGACAGTCGACTGCTGTTCCAGTTGAAGGCCGCAGGCGCCACCAGCGTAACCGTGTTGATCAGGGGCGACGCTCCAGCCCTGAACGGACCTGAAGGGATCGCGGTCGAGGTCAGGCCGGCGCCGGACGGCATGGATGATATGCTGGCGGCGGCCTCCACGCTTTTCGACGATGCGTCGGGGCCTGTCGCGGTCTTCGACTCCGAGGCGATCTTCGCGCGTGACTTCGCGGCCGACGCACTTCGAGTGACGGAAAACACCACCTTCCTGGCGGACGGACGAGCGGTGGCGACGGTGGTGACCGCGCCGGGCTCCTCGAAGGAGGTTCCACTTGATGGACGCGCGGCCACCATCACGACGCCAGCCGGAATCAAGCAGGCCAGGAAACTGCTCCTGAACGGACTTCGCAAGCCGATGCTCATCGACGGAATCGTCGGTTATTACATCATGCGACCGATCACTCTGCGCGTGACATCGCTGATCGTTAACACGCCGATTCGGCCCAATCACGTCACCGCCTTCTGCATGCTGCTCGGTCTGGCCGGCGCGGCCATGGTCGCGATGGCGGGCAACCGCGAGTGGATGATGGCGCTCGGCGTCCTGCTGTACTTCATCGGCGCCACGCTCGACTGTGTAGATGGCGAAATGGCGCGCCTTAAATACGCGGGCAGCTATGTCGGCGCGTGGTTCGACACGATCTCGGACGACTTCTCGACCGCCGCGCTTCTGGTCGCCATGGGATTCTACGTCACACAGATCGATGGCCCGCAGATGATCTGGCTCTACATAGGCCTGTCGGCTGCGGCGGTTTTCCTGCTGGGCGAATTCTACACATACTATTATCTGGCTAAAGTCTACCACTCTGGGGACGTGCTCGACTTCCAGTGGGCGGCCGGCGTTAAGAAGAAGGCCAGCGCGGACTCGTTCAAGGACTACTTCCTGCTGATGGGCAAACGCGACTTCTTCTCGTTCGCGCTTGTCATCCTGGCGGTGTCGGGCCTGATCAAGGTTGGCCTTGTCTGGCTTTCCGTAATGATGTACATGTTTGCGGTCTATGTTCTGGTCGACATCATCCTCAGCCTGCGCAGGCCGGGATGGCGTACGAAATCCATCGGGAAAGACAAATAACAGGCAGGTCAGACATGAAGGCGATAATCCTTGCGGCCGGCGTTGGAAGACGACTGAGTCCGATCACGGACACGACCCCCAAGTGCCTCATCCAGGTTGGGGGCAAAACCATCCTCGAAAGATACTTCGAGAACTTCGAACGGCTCGGAATCGACTCCGCGGTCATCGTGGTCGGCCATCTGAAAGAAAAGATCATGGCAGCGGCCGGCGACCATTGGCACGGCGTCAAAATCAGCTACCTGAACAACGAACGATTCGAGGAAGGCAATATCTTCACGGTGCATCTGGCATCCCAGGCATTCGACGACGACATCATCATGATGGACGCCGATGTGATCTTCCACCCCGGCCTGCTGGAAAGACAGATCAAGTCCCCGAACGCGAACTGCTATCTGATGGACGAAGGTTTCGTCGAGCATGACGGCGAGGAGTGCAAGGTCGCGGCCCTGAACGGTCGCGTCGTCGCGAACAACCGCCGCATCACGAAAAAGTACGACCGCGTCGGCGAAGGCCTCGGTTTCCTGAAACTCAGCCTCGGCACCGCGCTCGAACTGAAGAAGATCGTGGCCGAGTTCATCGGACGCGGTGAAACCACGAAGGAATACGAGGACGCACTCGAGATCCTTCTTGAACGCGAGGTGGTCGGCTTTGAACCGGTAGGCGACCTTCCCTGGACCGAGATCGACTTCGCCGACGACATTCCCAAGGCCGCCCGCATTGCGGCACAGTACGAGTAGTCATTCCCAGACGCCCTTCCCGGACGTCCTTCAGGAGGTACATCATGGGCTGTCGCGCAATCATCCTTGCCGCCGGAATCAGTTCGCGCATCTTCGAACTGACCAGGGGTCTTCCAAAAGGTCTGATGGAGATCGGTGGCGAGCCGGTCGTCGGCCGGATCATCCGTCAACTCCGGCAGGCGGGTGTAGACGACATCACGCTGGTGGTCGGTTACCGTGAGGACCTCTTCAAGGCACGCTTTCCGGAGTGCACGTTCGTCACGAACGCCGAGTACCGGGCGACCAACACCTGCGTGTCGCTTGAACTGGCCCTGCGTCCGAACGAGACGGACAGTGTTTTCGTCATCAACGGCGACGTGTACTTCGAGGAAGGCATCCTCGGCCGGATGCTGTCCTGCGGGCACGACACCGTGGCAGCCGTCAGCCGCCACCCGTTGTGCGACGAAGAGATCAAGGTGATCAACCGCGACGGCTTCGTGACCGCGATCGGTAAATACCTGAACGACGAAATAGCCTTCGGCGAGGCGTTCGGGATCTATCTGATGTCACCGAAGTTCTCTGTCTACATGAAGCGCGAGCTGAATCTGCTGAACAACCCCAAGGTCTTCTACGAGGCCGCGATGGATCATCTGCTTTCGGGCGGCCACACGATGTACATCCTCGACGTGGGCGACGCGATCGTTCAGGAACTCGACTTCCCGTCCGACTACGAGAACCTGATGAACACCATCTCGGAACGGGGGTAATCCTGATGGGATTCGCTGAACGATATCGAGGCCTTCGACCTGGGCTGGCGATGGGGACCGACGCCAACAACCTGGATTTCTGGGGAATCGTGTACGGACGGCCGACCGCCTTCCTTCTGTTGCTGCTCGTCGGCGACATCAGGTGGCTGACGCCGAACATCCTGACCCACATGTCCAACCTCTTCCTGGTCGCCGGCTCGCTCGCAATCCTGCTCGACTCCATGCCGGCCTTCATCGCGGCCGCGATCATGCTCAACATCTCGCTGACGTTCGACTGCGCCGACGGCCAGATGGCCAGGTACCGGAAGAACGGCTCGACGCTCGGCTCTTACTACGACAAGGCATCCGACTACTTCGGGATGATGCTGATGTACTGCACGATGTCGTGGGTCGTGTTCCAGCGGACCGAGCACGCGTGGTACTTCCTGCTGGCGATCTGCGCCCTCGGCTGCAACATGATGACCGGCTACACGAAGTGGCTGGTGGTTGCCCACGGACACAAGCCCCAGCCCGCGTCGGCGTCGATGCCGGTCAAGGGACTGAAGCTGGTCGGTCGTGTCGCGCTGAAGATCTTTGAATTCCGCGAACCGGACATCTTTCTCTGGTTCGCGCTCGCACTGCTGATCGATCGCCCCGAACTGGCGTTGATCCTGATGGGAATCTCTCAGCCGATCGCCGGAATCGCCGCGACCATCTACCGCGGATGGCTGATGTCCCGTCCCCCTGCGAACTGATCCGACCCCTTGCCGGATACCTCGGTCAGCCGTGTTTTCTGAACATGAAATACGCCGCCCCGATCAGGCACAACCCGGCCCAGAGATAGTCCAGACTCAGTTTTTCCTTCATGTACAGGGTGGCGAACACGAAAAACACACCCATGGTGATGACTTCCTGCATCACCTTCAACTGGCCGAGGGAATACGTCTCGAAGCCGATGCGGTTCGCCGGAACCTGCAGACAGTATTCAAAAAAAGCGATACCCCAGCTTGCCGCGATCGCCACCATCAGCGGCTTGGCCCGCAGATCCTTCAGATGTCCGTACCACGCGTA
>CAZNJW010000102.1:0-8161 GCA_964573455.1 uncultured Anaeromyxobacteraceae bacterium
CGGCATGCGTTCAGAACGGGCATCCGGTGGTTTCCGATGGCGATCGGGCGGTGACCGGCGCGACCAAGGTCGGTGAAGGCGCCGCGGGCGCTGAACGGACACCGGTTGCCGGTGAACCCGTCGCCGTTAAACCCGTCGCCGTTGAATCCGTTGAATCGGACAAAGGCGCGGCAGCGGTCGCGGCCGTCGCGGAAAACAAACCGGAAGTCACGGCGACGCGCAAGGTCAGAATTCTGACATACAACGTCAGGCATTCGCTCGGACTGGACGGCCGCGTCGACTACGAACGCATCGCCGGGATCATCAAGGGCCTCGACCCGGACGTCGTCTGTCTGCAGGAGATCGACGTCAAGACGAAGCGTTCCGATCGTCGGGACGGGCTGGCCGAGTTGGCACGGCTGACCGGAATGCATGGATATTTTGCCCGGGCCATCGATTTCCAGGGCGGTCAGTACGGGGTGGGTGCGCTTTCGAAAGCGGCGGCGGCGAGTGTCGACAGCCAGCCGCTTCCCGGCAAGGAAGAGGCCAGGACGATGCAGGTTCTGACTTTCGACGGGTTTGTCGTGATCAACACCCATCTGTCGCTGACGGCCGAGGACCGCGTGACGTCCGCCGGCAGGGTCAACGAGCGTCTTGAAGCATTGACCCGCGTTGATGGCGAAAGTGCGGCAAATGCTCTGCCTGTGTTTTTCTGCGGCGACTTGAACGAGCCGGATGCCTCGGCGGGGATGTTCCAGACCCTGGGCGGCGCGTGGCGGATCATCAGTTCGCGGGCGTTCACTTTCAGGACGGACAAGCCCGAGCGGACGCTGGACTATGTGCTTGGCAATCTGGGCGGTGCGTACACCGTCGCCGGCACGGCCGTGGTGACCGAAAAGGATGAACCGGCCGTCCGCATGGCGTCGGACCATTTGCCCCTGTGGGTGGACGTCAATCTGGTGTCGACGGATTTTGACTGAGTTGGAGTGCAGGCGATGAATTTTCGGGATCGGGTCAGTGAAATGGCGGTCAACCTGGTTTCATGGGGCAGGGATTTCGTCAGAAACACCGATTGGCGGGAGACGGCGGGCAGGGACGGGTGGTCATTGACCGGGCTGTTGTTCTTTCCGGTCGCCCTTGTCTGGCTCGAATTGATCCTGCATCTCTTCACCGGCACGATGAGTCTTCATCTGGTCACCTGGCTGCCGCTGACCCTGGCGACCGGCATGCTGTTTTCACTGGTGATGGCCATTCCCGCAAGGATTCCCAGACATGTCGTGACCTGGGTGCTGACCGTCGCCGTGATCCTGGGTTATTTGATTCAACTGGTCGCCAAGACCACCATGACGCAGTTTTTCCAGGTATTCAGCAGCGCCGGATTGTTTTTCGACAACCTTGGCGGCGGTGATTACAACGAGGCGATCCTGTCCGGCATCCTGCGGAGCCTGCCCGGATTCCTGCTGATGCTGCTGCCCCTGGTATTCCTGATAGTCTTCGGGCGTCGCTTCGTTGGCCAAGGTCGTCGTCAGCCTGCTTGGTATGTGCTGGTGCTGGCGTCTGCGCTCGTGTTCCATCTGGTCGGTGCCGTGACGATGTACCTGCCCTGGTCTGGCGACCTGACGCCGCGGGAACTGGCGGCGTCCAACGAAAACGTGGACGACCAGGTGATGCAGCTCGGGCTTTTGAAGATGATCGCGGTTGACGCGCATTTCATGTTGTTCAACTCGTCGTCCATCGACGACGAAGACCTGGATGCGGTCGCGTCGACCGGGGAAGAAGAAACATCACGTTCATCCCGCAAGCCGGGCTACTCCAGGTTCGCGTACGTGCCGGCAGGCGGGGCCGATGAACCTGAGCAGCCGCCCGCGAAAAAGGTCGAAGAACAAGCGCCTGCGAAGCCCGAACCGTCCGCCACGCCAGAAACGCCAGAGCCGCCAGAGCCTGCCGAACCGGCCCAGGTCGAGGCGCCTGCGCCCGATGATCACCCGGTGTTGCTGGCGTCGTTGCAGGGAGGAGTCCCGATGGCGCAGGCGGCGCCGGCGGTTACAGCCGCCACGGCCGGGTCGTTCAATCGGATGAACGTCGACTTCGACGAACTATCGAAGAAAACGACCAACAAGGACGTTCTGTGGCTTAACGAATACTTCAAGTCGGTGACGCCTACCGCGAAGAACGCCTATACCGGACTCTTCAAGGGCAAGAACGTCATCTTCTTCACGCTCGAGGGCTTCACCGGATACCTGATTGACCCCAGGCTGACGCCGACGCTGTACAAGCTGGTGAACGAAGGATTCGTCTTTGAAAACTTCTACACTCCGTTGCACTACACCAGCACCTCAGGCGGCGAAATGCAGAATCTGACCGGCTTGTACCCGAAGGCCGGCAACCCGATCAGCATGAAGCAGGTCGGCGCGGCGAATCTGACGATGTACTTCACGCTTGGCAACCAGTTCAAGCGCAAGGGCTACGCCAGCTTCGGATATCACAACAACAGCGACATGTACGGGCGGGCCAAGTCCCACCCGCGGCTCGGGCTGGACTGGCGTTACGGCGGGCATGGCCTGGAACTCGAGATGAACAAATCGGGCCGGAGCGTCTGGCCGCAGTCCGACAAGTTCATGATCGAGAAATCGATCGACGACTACATTGGCGGCACGAAACCGTTCCACGTCTACTATCTGACCATCAGCGCTCACATGCCGACGAATTTCACCGGTCAGTCCATGTCGATTCGGAACAGGCCCGCGGTCGAGGCGCTTCCATACAGCGAAATGACCAAGGCATATCTGGCAGCGAACCTCGAAGTCGAAAAGGCGATGAAGTACCTGCTGGAAAGGCTGCAGCAGGCGGGCAAGCTGAAGGACACGGTAATCGTGATGGTGCCCGACCACATCCCGTATTTCGATGTTCCGGTGATAGAGGAACTGGCCGGCAGGAAGTTCGGTGGCGAGAAGATAAAGAACCTGAACGAGTCGGACGTCGATTTCGATCTGTACCGCAGCTCGCTGGTGATCTGGTCCGGCTCGATGGAGCATCCTGTCAGGGTGAAGAAGGTCTGTGGACAGGTCGATATCCTTCCGACCGTTTCCAACCTGCTCGGGCTGGAATACGACTCCAGGATGCTGGCGGGCCGCGACATCCTTTCCGACGCCGAGGGATTGGTCGTGTTCTCGTCCAGAAGCTGGCTGACCGATCGCGGGTTGTACAACTCGTTCTCAACGAAGTTCACACCCGCTCCCGGCGTCTCGATGACCCCCGAGCAGACGTCCGCTTACGTCAAGACGACCATCAAGGATGTGAAGAACCGACGGCAGGCATCCACGCTGATCGTCGAGGAAGACTACTACCGCTTCGTGTTCGGAAGGTGACGCCAGGAGCGCCGCGAAATCCCCTGTTTCAGCCTCATGATCCGGCAGTGTAAGGTCTAGTTGCAAAATGGACAGCCGGGGGATAGAGTACCGGCAAATACACGGCGATGTGCCTGAAACCATTCGGGGGGTTACCTTGAATAGTCCGAACCTGAGGGGTCTGGTTGTAGTTGTTACTATTGCGGTAATGGCCGGAAGCGGGTGTGCGAGTCTGTCGTCGTCCTTGAGGGAGATGATAGACGACGGCAGGCACGTCAAGGCCGCCGAGAAGGGTCAGAAGTGGCTCGACGGACATGCGGGGAAGCCGAAATACAGGCAGGAGGCCGGGGTAATCGGCCTGCTCGTCTGCGAGGCGGAACTGCTTATGGCGAAGGGCGTCGACAACGTTGATGCCTATCGTCACTTCAGACGGAAATATGCCGGAATGAGCGGTGCCAGCGGGTTCCTGAATGATGCGCTGCTGGCCGAGGCGTCCGCCTTCTATCGCGATGAGACGACCCGTAGAAACACGATTCAGTCCTACCAGGAATTCCAGTCGAAATACCCGAACGCAAGAGAGCGGGGACAAGCTCTGGCGCGTGAGGCCGAACTGGTTCTGAAGGAGGCCGAGACGAAGTCGGGAACCGCCGCCCTGCGTCAGTTCATCGGCGACTACGGCCAGCGGCCCGATGCCGCACCAAGCGTGTCCAGGGCGCGTCAGCTATTGGTTAACCGCGAGTATGACAAGGCCATGGCCGAGGGCACCGACGACGCGCTTCGTCGTTTCCGGGTCGAATTCGAGGAATGGCCCGAGGCTTCATCGCTTCTGGCGGATCTACGTCAGCAGGAATGCAGGCTGGCTTTTGAAAAGGCGGAAAAGACGGGTACGGCTATCGGATTCCGTAACTTCAGGGCCTATTACGGGACCTGGCCCGAGGCGGTCGAAATGGAACCGGCGGCATACGATGCCGAGGCGGGACTGGAACTTGATCAAGCCGTGAAGAAAGGCGACTTCGATGGCCTTGGAGAGCTGCGTTCCGTATATACGCGGGGCGACTGGCCGGCGCGGTTCGAGGATGGGATGGCGATCGTGTCGGTTGATGTGATCAGCAACCTGGTCGACAACCGGATCGCGCTGGCACCCGGTGGAGTGGAGTCCATTCTTTTACGGGCCGAACCGCTGCCGACGTTCCTGGAAAGGGGAAAATCGATTCGACAGGCGGTCGCCACGTTTGCGCGGAATCAGAAGAGTGGGTCGATGCTCTATCTGGCGCATCGACTGTTCGCGGGCGAACCGGAGGGATTGAAGCTGGCGGGCCAGGCCGAGGCGGCGTTCTGGAAATATGTGAACGACGTGGACGACGCGGATGAGTGGTTGCGCTTCAGCAGATGGTTCCCGTTGAGCAGGTACGCGTCACAGGCGGAGCAGCGTTACCTGTGGCACATGGAACTCCGGAATCCTTACGCTTTCGGGCTTTATGGCCGAGTGACCAGAACGATTCGGCAGCCGAACGGCGACGTCGATGTATATGTGGACGTCAGGAATGCCAGAGGCGAGCGTGTTTCGGGCCTCACAAAGGACGCGTTCAGACTCTTCCGCGGCTCGCAGAACGCCGAGATCGTCGGTTTCTGGGGCATGGAGGAGGAACGCCCGCTGGACATCGTCTTTGCAATCGACATGTCGGGCAGCATGGAGACCGAACGCGAGGCAGTCAGGCAGGCGGTATCGTTCTTCGCCAACCAGTTCGCCTTCCGCGGTCGTGAGGCCCGGCTTGGGCTGGTGTCGTTCTCCGATCAGGTCATCGACCGGAACAGTGCTACTCCGGATTACCGCAAGTTCATGAACTGGATGTCCAACCTGAACAATACGACCGGTGGCGGCAGCGGAGAGGACGGGGTCATGGCCATGCTTGATTCGCTGGTCATGCTCAGGGCCTCGCGTGGCGAAAAGGTTGTGGTCTTCCTGTCCGACGAGCCGTTCCAGACCAACATCGGCGGGCGGAATGCGCTGAAGCTAAAAGGCGACGACAGATGCTCAAGGGTCAGATCCTGGATCACGTGTCGTGACAAATGTCGTCTGGATGATTCCCGTGGTCAGTTGAGGGCGATCGGGCAGGACTGGGCCAGATGCGAGGGGCGCTGTATCGGGTTCCTGGGGAGCGAGGCCACCGGAGTGCTGAAGAAGTGTACCAGCCGATACCAGCTGCAGAACTGTGTCCGCGACAGTGTGTTCGACAGGATTGCGAACGGGATGTACAGGGGGTGCGGTGAACCGATCGTGTGGGGTGACAGCGCCGAGACCCAGAAGCTCATAACAGAACTGGATCGGTCGCAGGTGAGGCCGTTCTTCCTGGTCACCCGGGGGAACATCGGCGGCGCATCCTCTTACGACCGGATGGCTTCCAGCCTGCAGGGCCAGATCCTGCAGGTTCCCGACGACGAGACAAGTCCGCAGCCTTACGTCGATGCGTTGATGGAGATCGCCGAGCTTCTTTCCAGGCAGTACGTGATCAGGTACAGGCCGAACGCCATGATGAAAAAGGATTCCGCTTTGCAGGTGGTGGTCAGGCCGATTCACCGCTGGAGTTCGTTCGGCAGGACGCCCAAGGGCGAAATCAAGGCTCTGTATACCTTGTCGGACTCGCGTGACTGCCCGGAGTTCATGATGTTCTCGTCCGATTCGATCTATGTGTCGAAGTCCTGCGGGAAGGATTGGGAGCGTCTGGACGTGAACCTGCCGTCGCCGATCGTCGATGTGCGAACGGGCAAGGGATTGGCCCTGGTACAGACCGCGGATGGCTCCCTCTCACTGTGGGACATCGAGCTTCGGCAGATGCATGCCCTGCAGTTCGGACTCGAAAGGCTGCTTGGATTCTCCTGGGACGGCGCGGATCGTTTCTGGGTGACAGGTTTCGGGGCCGACAAATCCCTGATAACCGAGTACCGGCTGGTGTCGGACTTCCAGAATGTGGCGTCGGCCTTTTCCATCCCGGCCGAGCCGGCATTCGGAGCGGGCGGCCGGATGATGGCGTATCCGGTGACGATTCGTCTTGAAGACGTCAGTCCGGGCAAGGTCTGTGTCCTGGTCGCCGCCGACCGAATGATGTGTTCGACAGACGATCCGGCGGTCTGGGTGTCCAGTAAGGTTACGGGGTTGTCGGCAGCGGCGCTTGCCGGGCCTTCAAGTCTGATGCGCATAGACTCCCACGACCGGATCCTTTTATTGAGTGGCGCCGATGGCGCCGTCTATCGAAGCATCAGCGACGGGTTGAGCTGGAATCGTGTGCTGGACCCGGTTGCCGGTGGTCGTACTCTTCAGGTCTTCAAGACGACCCCGGAACTGTTGTGCGCTTCATCGTCCAGGGAAGTTCAGTGTTCCGAGGATTCCGGTCTGCGCTTCTTCCCGCTCGGGCTGGGGTTCATCGAGAAGGGTGGCGCCGCGATGTCCGCGGTTAACGGGTTGCCTGTGCTGGCGGCCGAAGGTGAGATGCAGAGCCTCTTCAGGGTCCTGAACCGCGAGATCCCGAGCAGCGCCCTGTATTTCGCGACTAACGAGAGCGAGCCGTCCGACGAAATGCTGCCCTTCCTGAGTGAGATCGCGCGTGGGATGCTGGCGTCGCCGGACAGCGTTCTGCGAATCGAGGGCCATGCGGACTCGCGCGGAGCCTCCGACTACAATGAAGAACTGGCCAGGCGCAGGGCCGAGGCCGTCGCCCGGGCCATTGTTGAATACGGAGTACCAGAGGAGCGCGTTATCGTTCTTTCATACGGTGAGCGCAGGCCGTTGCAGGGTGGGGGCTCCCAGAGGGCGCTGTCCCGTAACCGGCGTGTCGAGCTGATCCTGCTGAAGAAAACTCCGGACAAATGGTTCGCCCCCTAGGACGCGATCGCATGGCCCCGATTTGCGGATTCGCCGCCAGACAGCTATCCTTCCATCCGGATTGACAGGCCACTTGAGGCACTGTCGTGGCACCCGATACTGCTGGTCGGATGGAAATGTCGATTCAAGGCAAAACCTGCTTCCCGGCCCTGTTCGTAATCCTGGTGCTGGCCTTTGTCTTTGTGGCGGTGGCGCCGCGATCCGCTCCGGCCCGTTCCAAGGCGAATGAGAAAACCCTGCCACGCCTGATGAAGAGCGAAGGCTTCGTGGCGCCTCCGAATTTCAAGGCAGTTGTCATCAAGGTCAAGTTCGACAAGACCAGAAACCATGTCGTCGCCAGACAGGCGTTCGACTATAACGGCACCTCCACCGACCGGAACTGGAACGCCGCGTCCTCGATCAAATTCTTCGCGGCGGTAGGCGCCTTGAATCGTGTCAAGGCGCTCGGTTTCAACATCGATGCCAGGGTCACTTTCGACGGAGATAAGCCGTACTCGACAACAGTCAGAAAACTGGTCGAGGACGCCATCATCAAAAGCGACAACATCGCGTACGACCGACTGGTCCAACTCGCCGGTTTCGATCGTCTGCACACCCGGGTTCTGATCCCCAGGTACGGCATATCGAACACTTCGCTGATGAAGGCGTACCAGCAGGGCGACTGGAGCGCCATGGGCCAGGACAACTCCCTGCGCGTGGCGCCGAAGATCACTTTGAAGCAGGGGAAAAAGACCAAGGTGATACCGGCTTCCCGGGGCAAGGTCAAGCGCCCCTGCCATTCGTCCGTGTGCACCGATCTCAGGGATATCGCGGAGGGAATGGCCACGCTGTTGCTGCAGGATCAGCTCGGACCGAAGCGGTCGTTCGATCTCGCAAAAAGGGATTACGACGCGCTGCTCCGGGCGATGATGGAAGACCGTTCCCGTGGCAACGAGGCCGTCGATTATCTGCGCAA
>CAZNJW010000103.1:0-8068 GCA_964573455.1 uncultured Anaeromyxobacteraceae bacterium
GTCATCCTCGTCCTGTACCTTCGACGTGGCACCCCTGATCCTACCCGCGGCGCACCGCTCGAGACACTGACCTGGCGGCAGGCGATCGTGATCGGCGCCTTCCAGTGCCTGGCCCTGATCCCCGGCACCAGCCGCAGTCTTGTGTGCATCCTGGGCGCGGCGGCGGTCGGCCTGTCGATACCATCGGCGGTCGAGTTTTCATTCCTGCTTGGAGTGATCACTCTGGGCGCGGCCACCGCATACCAGATGGTGTTCAAGTGGTCCGAGCTGAGCCAGTCTTTCGGACTTCAGACCATCCTGATCGGTCTGTTCACATCGTTCGTGTTCGCCCTTCTGTCCGTCAAATGGATGGTGTCCTACCTGTCAAAACACCGGATGACGCTGTTCGGCTGGTACAGGCTCGGCATCGCCGCGGTCGCGCTGGCACTGCTGGCAACCGGGATGATCAAGGCCTGACCAGCTCGGACGCCGCTGGCTTTCCAACTGCACGGTCAGTCAACGACACATGCAGTCGTTCTTCGGACAGCGGAAGCGCACGTGGATGTGGTCGTCATGCCCTTTCGCCCACCTGATGATGCCCGAACGCGACGACCTGGGCGCCGGGTACTGGAATATCTGGTCCAGATCGGCCTGGGGAAAACCTTTTTTCAACGCGTGGTTGTAAAGCACCCTCTGCAGCTTGTGATCCATGAAGATGTACTCGATCTGGCCGGAGTCCAGCAGCGCCCTGACCAGTTCCCAGGACAATTCGACATCGATGTTCGACGGCGTCGCCTTTGCGAACCCCTTCAGGTTGGGCCTGCCCTTGATGAAATATGACAGGTCCACGTCACGCCCGGTCTTGTGAGACAGGTGCCGGCTGAGCTGACCGCCCACCCTGCCCGACCAGTCGCCGACCACGATGCTGCCCGCGTCCGGGTTACGGCGGCGGAATTCACAGATTGACCGCAGCATCAGGCGCAAGGCGAAAGGACGGCCGTACGCGGTCGAACTCCGCTTTACCGTGTATCCCTTCTGGGCCTTCAGGTGGACCCAGTCCGCCAGATAGGGCCGCGCCGCAAGCAGGTCCGCCGGATCGCCAAGCCGTATCAGGACCAGCTTGCCCGGATGCATCAACTTCTTCAGCTTTGCCGGCTTCCTTCGCAGGCCGTTCAGGGACTCCAGGTTCTTGACGGTCGTCTTGTACTTTCGGGCAATCTTGATCAGATTGTCGCCCTTTTTCACCTTGTGGTAGATGTTGACCGTCCCCTTCGGCTTCTTGGGCATCGGGGTCAGCGCTTCCAGGTATGAAGCGCACGCCGAACCGTCGTCAGTGAAACCGAATTCCGCGAAGTCGGGCAGTTCGACCACGTCGTCCGGGATCCCGTCGCCGGAGTACGGATCCACGCCCTCGGAATCATCTTCGGCGTCCGCAAGTCCCCGACCATCTTCATCATCCCAGGGCACGTAATCGCAGTCGTCGTCACCGATCTCGGCCGCCTCGTCGTACACCCCGGCCAGCCTGATTTCATCAACCTGGGTAATCTCCGGGACCGCGCCGAACACGGCCTTTTCATCAACCTGGGTATGCTCAGCAGCCGTGGCGGAAGCAGTCTTTTCATCAACCTGGGTAGGTTCGGCGGCCGTGGCGGAAGCGGTCTTTTCATCAACCTGGGTAGGTTCGGCGGCAGGTTCGGGGGCGGGGGTGGTCTTCTTTTTCGGTTTGGGCTTGTCACACTTTTTGGCGGCTTTGACAACCAGGCGGGTACCCGGCTGAAGGTTCTTCGCCTTCGCGCCGTTCATCCGCTGAAGTTCCTTGACCGTGGTTTTATAACGCTGGGCGAGATCCCAGAGCGTGTCCCCCGAGACTACCTTGTGATACGTCGCCTTGCCGCACTTCGGTTCCGCCGACATCCCGGACCCAGGGAAGGACAGACCAAGCACAAAACAAGCGACGACGACCACCCGAAACGTACGCCCGGCAGCGGTCAACACGCCGGAACCACGCGAATCACCTTTGACCATCCACCCCCCGGTCATGCTTTGCGGCACAACGACCTGGGCCGTCCGTTCCTGACCTGGCTGATCACCATGTCAACCGCAACCGTGTTGAAATCCTTCCACGGCAGGATGATGTCGGCCTTGCGCCTGCTCTTCTCGACGAATTCCAGGTGCATCGGCCTGACCGTGGTCAGATACTGTTCTATCACCGAGTCCAGGCTGCGGCCGCGCTCGACCATGTCGCGCTGAAGCCGCCGGATAAACCGCAGATCGCTGTCCGTCTCGACGTAGATCTTCAGATCCATCTCGTTCCGCACAACATCCATTTCAAGCACCAGGATTCCCTCGACGATAATGGTCGAGCGCGGCTCGACCAGCACGGTCTGCGCCAGCCTGGTGTGTGTCTTGAAATCGTAGACCGGCATCTGAATAGTCTCGCCGCGCCTGAGCGCCGCGACATGCCGGGCCATCAGGTCGAAGTCGATCGCCGCCGGATGATCGAAGTTCTGGCGGGCCCTGACCTCGAACGGTTCGTGCGAGAGATCGCGGTAGTAGTTGTCCTGGACCACCTTCACCACGTTCTCGGTGCCCACTTCGGAACAAATCATGTCCGCCACGGTGGACTTTCCGGACCCGGTTCCACCAGCGATCCCGATCACGAATCCACGATTCACGTCGCCCCCCGGTTCAGTCGAGGCCAAGACGATAAGCCGCGTATTTCTGGTACGCCCGCATCGCGGCATCCACGCTCTGGAACACCAGAACCCCTCGCGCGCGCAAAGCCTCGGCCAACGGCCGGTACAGCTTTCCACAGTCCACGGTCGCCATTATCGGCTTGTTGGAATTGTGCACGATGGGCGGCAGAGTCGCCGGCAGCGCATCCGGCTCTTCGATCGTGAACATGCCGGGACCGTGGTCCCCTGGTGGCAGCGCCTTGATCATCACCGACAGTGGCACGATTCCGACGATACAGGCATCGACTTCCGGACACGCGGCCTGCGCCTCGAGGCACCTGGTGTACACGCAGTCGGGCGCCATCGGGGTGATGTCCAGCGGGTTGTGCACGCTGACCAGTTCGTTCAGCTTGAATTCCTGCAGGATCCCCTGGATGCTGTCGGAGGTCGCCTGATCGTACTTCCCGAGCACGAACCTGGGCCGCTCGCTGATGCTGTCGGCCATGCAAACCGTCTCGTAACCGGCGTTCGAGATGAAGGAAAGCCGATTTCCGCCGACGTTCTTGCCACGGAACGCCACGGCCATCGCCCACAGGTCGTTGAAGTCCTCAAGCGTGTTCGCGACCAGCGCGCCCGCGTCACGCAACGTCTCGTAGCACGACGGGTAGTCGCCGGAGATCGAGGCGGTGTGGCTGGACGTGGCCGTGCGACCTTCACTGGTACGCCCCGCCTTGTAGACGATGAAGTCCTTTCCGGCCGCCCGCCCGCGCCGAATCAGCCTGGCCAGGCGCAGGCCGTCAAGCGGGCTGAACCCCTCGATGTACAGGCCGAACACCTCGACCACGTCCTCGGCCAGGATCGCCTCGACATAGTCCGCAACCCCCAGATCCATCTGGTTGCCGCTGGAAACCGCGTACCGCGTCTTGATGAAGTCCAGGATGTTCATCCTGGTGATCATGAACGCGCCGGACTGGGAGATCAGCGCCGACTCGGCCTGCCGCATATCCTTGGGAACAACCGGCAACGGCAGCTTCGGCTTCGGGATGAACATCGTGTCATACAGACCTGGCGTCGACATCAGCCCCAGACAGTTCGGGCCGACAAACACCGGAACGTACTTTCCGGCCGCGCGCGCCTCGGCGATAAGCCGCCGCACCGCGCGATCCGTTTCCTTGCCGTCCTCGGTCTCGCCCATCCCGCCAGGAATCAGCACCATCGAGGCGGCCTTTTCGTGTTCAATCGTCTCGCGAATCACGCCGGGAACGAACTTCGCCGCGACCGCGACCACGATCATGTCCGCCCGCCAGGGCAGTTCCGCGATCGACCTGCACGCGGGCGCGCCGTCCACAGGCTCGCCGTCCGGCCGGATCAACATGATGTTCTCGGACGGGAATCCCTCGCGCTGAAGGTTGTTCAGGATGATTCTGCCCGGGTTCAAACCTTTCGACGACGCCCCCATGATGGCGACGGTCTTCGGCTTCAACAGGCGGTTTACCTTGTCCAGTTCGCAGGACCGCTCGACGACCGTCTCACGCGAAAAACGCATGAACGCGTCAACCGCGACCAGCCGGCCATTCGAAACGAAGAAAGGATTGATCTCGAAGTCCTTGACCAGCCAGCCGATTTCGGGGTCATTCGAAAAGTCGACCGCCAGCATGCGGAAGAACTCGAAGACCTTTAACAGTTCGGAGTCGTCCAGTTGCCTGGCGCCACCACGCGTCAGCCCGGCCAGCTTGCGATAAACGAACGATTTCTTGAACTTGGCCAGCATCTGCTCCGCGTCCAGGACGATCGGTGACGCCAGCACCATGCCCTGCCCGTCCTTGAACCGCACCGCCAGTTCCTCGGCCTCGAGACCGCCGAAACCGAACGCCAGCATCGGTCCCATGTCAGGCGAGAAGCGCATCCCGGCAAAAAGCTGGGACGACAGGTCGGTGCCGACCGGAACCTTCTCGCAGACCATCAGGGCGCGAATCGTTCCGGCCAGTTCCGAACCGCCACGCTCGCGCACGGTCGCGACGATCCCGCGACACGCTTCCGCGATCGCCGTCGGATTGTTCAGAACCACCCTGACGCCGCCCATCTCGGTCTTGTGGGTGATCTCGGGAGAAACGACCTTGACCACGACCTTCTCGCCAGGAATCTGGACCGAATCACGCATCGCCGTGATCGACGCCTCGTCGGGCGCGACCGTGAAAAACGCCGGCACAGGCACGCCGCCGTCACGCAGCATCGCATAGAGTTCCGGTTCAAGCAGTGTGTTCCGGCCCTCGGCTGCAGCGGCCGAGCAAAGCCTCGCGGCAGTATCCTTCATCGACATGAAATCACCTCGAGCAGTTGGAGCCAGATTATTACGACAGTTCCGCCACCAGTTCGTCGAGCGTGATCAGGCCTTCCCTGGGCCTGTCAAACGCCGCGGCGACCCTGGGGCCCTGCAGCAGCGCCTTGACCTGCGGCACCCGTGCCTCGTCGAGCGAGTCAGGGCGAACCATGGCCAGCGCGCGGCAGGCGACCGTTCCCGGCAGCCCCGCTTCAAGCAACAGACGCGTGAACCGACCGACACGATAGCCGTTCTCAAGGACCTTCATATTCGCGGCCACCATCTCGGGGCCCTTCTTCCCGAACAGCTTTTCGACGATCGGGGCGTAGTCGGACAGTTCAAACGGCATGAACGCGGTCGCGGCACCGGCCATCGCCATGTTTTCCGCCTTTGGAACGCCCGCTTCGGTCGCGATCGCGCCCGCATCCAGCGCGACCGGACGCGGCAGCGAGTAAAGCGCGTTCACGACAACGTCCCTTTCCGGATAATCCGGAATGTTCACGACCGGAGCGACGCTGGAAACGACGACACCGCTGTCGGCCAGCATGTAAAGGTACCTGTGGACCTCGAGCGGCTCGACCGACAGGATCATGTCCGCGTGACCTTCAGGGATCAGGTCGCTGATGATTTCGCGATCCGAGATCCGCATGTGAGAGTAAACGGCGCCACCACGCTGGGCCATGCCGTGAACCTCGGCCTGCTTGAACCTGAACCCGCGGTTGATCGCCGCGTTGTCCAGCAGATACGCAATCGTCAGGATTCCCTGACCACCTACACCGGCAAGAATGACGTCATACTTCATGGCTTTATCCCCTTGCCCTGCGGGCGGCCTGGATGCAGACGCGCCGGGCTATGATTACGGACAGTCCCTTGTGTTCGATCTCGGCCTTGACCACGGCCATGTTCTCTTCGTGCTTCCTGGGCAGCGGAGTGATGACCTTGATGTGGTCCTCGGGCACGCCCAGACCCTTCACGACGTTGTACAGCGCGTCGCCGGTCGCCATCGTCAACTGGGTGCCGGTCATCGCCACGGTCGAATTGTCCAGGATAAACAGTGTCATGTTGGAGTTGTCACGGGCCGCGCCGACCAGACCGGTCATGCCTGAATGCATGAAGGTCGAATCGCCAATGGTTGCCACCACCGGGAACAGCCCCGCAGCGGCCGCGCCCTTGGCCATAGTGACGCTGGCGCCCATGTCCACGCAGCTGTGAACGCCGTTGTACGGTTCGTAGTAACCCAGGGTGTAGCAGCCTATGTCGGCGAACGCGCGCTTGACCGGGTAGTCCTTCAAGGTCTCGCGAATCAGGTTGTACGTGTCGGCGTGCGAGCAGCCCTGACACAGCTTGGGCGGGCGGCCGGGGACGTGCTCCAGCGTCGACTTCACGCCGCCGGAAGGCTGAATCCCGAACACCTGCTTGGCGATGGCCGGAGTCAGTTCGCCGGTCCTGGGCACCGTGCCGTCGGCGCGACCGTGCAGTGGCTTACCGATCCCGTTGATGCCGGTGATGGCTTCCTCGATCAGGGGGTAACCTTCCTCGAACACGTAGACGACATCGACCGCGTCCACAAGCTGCTTGATCAACGCGAAGGGCAGCGGGTAGCGACGAATCGAGAGCATCGCGTAAGGCACCTGCCCGTCCCAGATCTCGCGGACGTAGTTGCTGGCCACGCCGTTGGCGATGATGCCGATCTTTGTATCGCGACCTTCCAGTTCGAGCGTGTTGAAACGCGACGCCTCGGAATCGGCGATGATTGCGGTCTGCATCGCCGCTACCTTGGCCCAGCGCTTGCGGGCCACACCGGGAAGCAGCGTGAAATGGTTCGGGTCCGTGACAGGATTAAGCTCGTTCTGTGGACGCGTTTCGGCCAGCAGGACATCGGCGCGACTATGCGCCAGCCTGGTGACCATACGTATCACGACCGGCAGTTCCAGCTTTTCGGACAGGTCGAAGGCCTCACGAACCATGTCATAGCATTCCTGCTGATTCCTGGGTTCGTAACACGGCACGCCCGCGAACTTCGCGTAGAACCGGGAGTCCTGCTCGTTCTGCGACGAATGCATGCCCGGGTCATCCGCGACCATCAGCACCAGACCACCATGAACACCGGTCACGCCGGAATTGACGAACGCGTCGGCGGCCACGTTCAGGCCTACGTGCTTCATGCTGACGATCGAGCGCTTGCCGGCGAAAGACATGCCGAGCGCCTCTTCGTACGCCACCTTTTCGTTGGCCGACCACCGCGCGATTACGCCCCACTTTTCGGCGTGCGCCTCGACATACTCGAACATCTCCGTTGATGGAGTGCCCGGGTACCCGAAGGCACCACTGATCCCGGCGTGCAGCGCGCCAAGCGCCACAGCCTCGTCCCCGAGCAGGATTTCACGAACGTCCATCGAACCACCTCTTTAGTCAAGCTGAACCCATCGAAAGCAAACGATGTTTTCAGGCGTTTAACAGTTAGTCGTCGATTCCGGAGAAGTTGCCGGACATCTCGGCGGTCTGAGCGCCACGGACCCAGCTTCCCGTGTACACGCCCGAACCGAGTTCGTCGGCGATTCCATCACAACTGGAGTCAGTGTAAGAGCCGGTTCCCGCGAGTTCGAGATGACTTGGAACCAGAATGGCGTCGGCGGCGGCGGTGACGTCGGCCATGGCCGCGTCGATGGCCGAAGTGCAGACCGCCTGCGTGACTGCAGGAGCGATCGACGCCAGCTCCGCCGAAATCGCGGCGCAGTCGATCCAGCGGCCATAGGCGTCCTTGAGGTCGGCCGCGGCCCCGACGGTGATCAGTTCATTGCTGTCGTTGATGTAGCCGCCGGTCAAGGTCTGTGCGGCGATCTTGTTGACCGTGTACACCAGCATGCGGCCCGGATTGAAGTCAACGGTATGCGTGTCGATCGAGAAATTGTTCGCCACGCCCAGGCTGCCAGAGAAGTTGCTGTCGGTGATGTCCGGCGCGTACGCGATTCCGCCCATCCCGGTCATCGAGACAAACAGCTTTCCACACTGGAAGTATTCGGGATCGGCCGGGTCGCAGTCGAGCTTCCAGAACAGGACATAGCGACGCCAGTCGGTCTTGCCGGTGAAATTG
>CAZNJW010000104.1:0-7757 GCA_964573455.1 uncultured Anaeromyxobacteraceae bacterium
GGCCGAGACGTGCATCGCGAACGAGGTCAGCTCACCGGCGATCTTGAACATGTTCGGGATCATCAGCAGCAGGCCCTGCGAAGCCGTGAACGTCGTGGTAAGGGCGCCTGCCTGGAGAGCGCCATGAACCGCGCCGGCCGCGCCGCCTTCGGACTGCATCTCGGTAACCTGAGGTACCGTGCCCCATATATTCTTCCGGCCCTGGGCTGACCACTCGTCTGCCCATTCGCCCATGTTGGACGAGGGCGTGATCGGGTAGATCGCGATGACCTCGCTAAGCCTGTGCGCCACAGACGCGGTTGCTTCATTTCCGTCAACAGTGATCATTTTTGTATTGGACATTCCGCTTCTCCAGGAAATTTAAAAACAACTGATAGCCCTTGAAATCCAAGCGGTTTCAACGCGGAAAACGCCGAATCGCGACGAACCGTTTCGCGCGCCAAGTCTAGGTGGCACAACGGTTATTGTCAAGACAAACAGCCCTGCAAACGATTATGATTGACGCCTGACTCCCGACTGTATCGGGCGTCTCACTCAAGCGGCAGACTCGAAATGTCGGACAAGGTCCAGCGGCGCGACGCGATTGGCGGCACCCCTTCCCAGGAGGACATCGTCCAGATCGGAGCGGGGTGTTCCATGTCCTGTACCTTCTGTCCGCATGGCGGCGGCAGGTCAGGACGGTCGACGGCCGAGATACTCGACCCTTCGTACCCGCTGCCCGTCGCCAGCAGGGTCACGCTGCTGGCCGGGGACCTGATTCGAGCCGATCTGGCGCCGGTCGTTGAACGCCTTCGCTCCGCAGGCAGTCGGGACGTCTTCATCTACGCGACACCGGGCGCCTGGGATCTGGATTCTCTGGACGCGCTGAAGCGCGCCGGCCTGACCGGGCTGCACCTTATGCTTCCATCGGCCAGCCGGGACGCTCTGAAGGCCCTGGCCGGACCAAGGGCGTCGCTTGGCCTGATGGCCCGACTGGTTCGACACGCGGCGGGACTCGGCTTGCGTTTCGCAGCCGATATCCCGGTCGTCCAGTCGACCGCGGCCAGTATTCATGAAACGGTTGACCGGTTCTTACGCCTGCCCGTGGCACACGACCGGGTTATCCTGCGTTTCCTTGCGGAATTCGACAGCGTGAAGGGGCCGATCGCGTGGGATCATTCCCTGGCGGCGAAGTCCGTGTCGGACGCCGCGATTTCATGCAGGACAGCCCGCGTGGACCTTGTCCTGGCCCACCCCGAGGCGCCGCCCGCATGTCGGATGAACCTGACTGATGCATCGATCGATATGTATCCGGGCCTGCGCATGTCAGGCGCCCGGTCTGGCGACACGCATCCCTACCAGGCCTGCAAGGTTTGTTTCGCGTCGTCTATCTGCCCGGCGGGCAGGCTTTCGCCAGACGTGGAGCCAACTCCCCTGCCCGCCCCCGGCGCCACGACAAACGACACGACTCCGACCGTTAAGGCGGCTCGTCCCACGTCCATCGTCATCTGGCAGCGTCAGGCCGTTCTGGAAGGGCTTTCGCGGGAGCTGGCAGCAAAACGCCTTGCATGCCGCTATCCCTGGGAACAGATGGAGGCCCACGACATCAGGGGCACTGTCACTCCCTGCGCGGGCGGATGGCCCCTTAACGCAACCATTAACGACTGCTGGTCCTGGCATGACTCGTCACTGCTCGGTGCCTGGAACTCACCTGCCATGCAGAGGGTCCGGGCTTCAATCGCGGCAAATGACCCGATGGCGACCTGCAAGCCGGAGTGCCCGGCATTCCACGGTGGTCCTCAATCCGCGCTGCCATCGTTCCTGGCCCCGTCCACTCAGGTCATGTTCGACAACATCGTCGCGAACACTCGCGAGATGCTCGACGGCGCGACCATCCTGAACAGCCGCCCCCAGTCCATCAGCTTCTCGCCGACGATGCGGTGCACGAACCGCTGCCGGATGTGCGACATCCACGAGGTGATGCAGGCGATGGGGCGGCCCGCCATCGTCCGCGAGATGCCCGACGCGCTGTTCGATGAATTGATCGACCTGTTGCCCACCACCAGGATGCTGGCGCTGACCGGCGGCGAACCACTGGTCTCAAAACGCATGCGGCAGGTACTGGCGCGGTTCCGGGCCGACGATTATCCGGATGGGGCGGTCACGATCACGACCAATGGTCAGCTTCTGAACCAGCACATCCTGAATGATCTTTCGGTCACCAGGATAAAGCTCTTCTACGTCTCGCTGAATGCGGCCGACGACGAGATGTACGAGTTCGTTTCCGGCGTCCGCGGCGGCTTCTCCCGGGTCAGGCGCAACCTGGAAACCCTGATCTCCACAACCCCGCGCATGGCCGGCAGGCCGGGAGTGGTTCTCAGCTTCGTCGTGATGCGTTCCAATTTCAGACAGCTTCCCGCGTTTCTTGATCTGGCCCGCAGGCTCGGCACAGGCGTTCGCCTGCTGCCGGTCGAACGTGACAGACTGGGTGAATCGATCTTCACGGACGAGCAGACTCTTGCCGAGGTGCGCGGCATGCTTGCACGTTCGGTCATTCCAGTGATCGCCGGTTTTCCGTGGGGCTACCGGGCCGAGGTCACAAGGCTCGACTCGATCCTTTCGGCCAGGATGTCGGCCAGGGACTTCAGACCACTGTGATTCTGCGGCATTCTTTTGGATATTCCAAAACCCACCTGTAAGGTAAACTAATGCGGTTTTGAATCCGGAGGCTCAGATGCCTGCTCAACTGGTGCTCGCCTCAGCATCGCCGAGGCGCCTTGAACTGCTTGAAAAGGTTGGATTCGCTGTCAAGGCGATGCCGGCCGTTGTCGATGAAAAGTCACACATCGACGAGATGCCGGACACATACGTCAAGAGGATCGCCAGGACCAAGGTCCTGACCGTCGTTGACCGTATTCAGCAGACCCTCTACACCGACCAGGATCAGCTCCGGATGCAGCGCGGACTGCGGCGCGACACTCCGCTGCGGTGGGTGCTCGGGGCGGACACCGTGGTCGTCGTTGACGCGGATGTTCTGGGCAAGCCGCAGGATCACGTCGAGGCGGCCGAGATGCTGACCCGTCTGCAAGGCCGGGAACACTACGTTTTGACCGGCTTCTGCCTGTACGACATGCAGAAATCCAAGGAAGGAATCCAGGCGGTTCAGACGAACGTCCGCATGAAAGCCATGTCACCCAAAGAGATCGAACGCTACCTGTCTGTCGGCGAATCCATGGACAAGGCTGGCTCGTACGCAATCCAGGGTGTCGGTTCGTATCTGGTCGACTCGCTGGTCGGTTCCTACACTAACGTCGTGGGTCTCCCGGTCTGCCAGGTCGTCGAGATGATGGACGAGATGAACGCGCGGGACATCCTGCCGTACTGACGCCCTCCCCTGTTCAAGGTTATCGTCCATATGATTTTCGAGGTGCCCGACTTGACGCGTCAGGAACAGATATCGGATGCGGTCGCCGCGGTCAGACGGAACATTCAGATTGCCTGTGGTCGAGCCGGTCGCCCCGTCTCGGATGTCCGACTGATCGCCGTATCCAAAAAGATGTCGGCTTCGGATGTGGCCGCCGCATTCGCAGCCGGTCAACTCGATTTCGGTGAAAACTACGCGCAGGAACTGGTCGGCAAGGCGGCCTCGCCGCTTCTGGCCGGAACCAGCGTGCGCTGGCATTTCCTTGGCGGGCTCCAGTCCAGAAAGGTCAAGGATATCCTGCCTCTGGTGTCGTCGATCCATTCCGTCGACCGGGACTCGCAGATCGAGGAACTGGCCAGACGCGCCGACCAGTCAAGGCCGGTCGAAATATTCCTTGAGGTCAACACCGGGGACGAAAGCCAGAAGTCCGGCGCGGATCCACGGGACGCGGAGCGACTCTGCGTGCGCCTGCTGGCCGTGCCCGGGGTCAAGCTGGCCGGGCTGATGTGTATCCCTCCCTTCTCGGACAACCCTCAGGACTCACGCCGCTATTTTTCGATGCTTCGGAACCTTCGTGACCGCCTGATTGCCACGATCTGCCCCGCGGAAGGGGTGCTTTCAGGTCTTTCAATGGGGATGACGGCGGATTATCCTGTGGCAATCGAGGAAGGGGCCACCATGGTCAGGGTCGGCACCGCGATTTTCGGAGCACGCCAGTGAATCAGACCGCGACATCCCCGGCTCCCGGTGGACGACGATGGGCGGTCGGCATGCTCGAGGCCGGGATACTTGCCGCGTTCTTCGCGCTGCTCTTCGTCTACGTCTTCCAGCCGAACTGGGACATCGACATCTTCTGGCACATAGAAACAGGCGAATGGATAGTCAAGAACGACACCATTCCGCACAACGACATATTCTCGGCCACCGACAAGACTCGCGAGTGGACACCGTTCCAGTGGCTTTACGAGGTCCTGGTCTACGAAACGAACGCCCGCCTCGGTTTCGAGGCCGTCCGGTTGATGCATGCGCTTCTTTACATGGGCGCGTTCGCCGGCTTCTACCTGGTCTACCGCAGACGGCTCGGTTCGCGGACCACGGCACTGGCGATGCTGATGTTGACGCTGGTCATGGCCGAGGACCGCTTCCGTGTCCGGCCCGAGGCGTTCAACTTTTTCTTCTCGGCGCTTGTGCTGCCGATCCTGCTCGAATCGGCCGTCAGCGCGCGACGCTTTCCAGGCAGGTTGAAACTGGTCTTCATCGCGTTGCTGGCCGTGGTCTGGGCCAGTCTTCATTCCGGTGGCGCGTTGACCCTGCTGGTCGGAACCGGAGCGATGTTCGCCGGCTCCCTGGCGTCGTTCCTTCTGGATCGGAACGGACTCAACAGGGATCGATTCATTCACACCACGTGGATCTTCGGCGCCGCGGCGATTCCGATGCTGCTGACGCCGGGCTTCGTCAAGGGCGTGATCACGGCCTTCACCCTTGTCGGTCACAGCCGTCTGCTGATCCCCGAGTGGCACCCGCCAGCCGCCTATTTCCTGCCCTCCATGGGCGGAAGGATGACGGTTCACACGTTCCTGTGCGGAACCCTTCCCTACGTAACCTTCGGGTGGGCCGCCCTGTCGACCGGGCTTTCGTTTACCAGGATGATTGCGGCCAGACTGTCCCGGGGGCAGAACGACGGCGCTGCGACCGACGTATCCTTCGAACCGGGGCTGAGACTTACGGCGCTGTTCTTCGCGACGCTTTCGATCACGTCTTCCCGTTTCGTCTACATGGTTCCGTTCACGGTGCTGGCCCTGCTGTACGCCGGACGAAACGTCTGCCTGCCCAGGTTCTCCGGCATGTCGGGAAAGACGCTCCTTCTGATTATTGCCGTGTTTCTTGGCCTGACGTCGTACCAGTACTCCATCGCGGGATACAAGAAGGGCCTGCAGTCCGCGGTTTCCCTGATGAAGATGGACAACGAGCCCGGTCGCTATCCTGAGCGCGCGTCCGACGCCATCGCGGCCATGGGGCTGAAGGGCAGGATCTTCCACTACACGCAGTGGGGCGGGTACCTGCTGTACCGTCACTTTCCGGACTGCGATGTCTTCACCGACGGGCGCGGCAATTTCACGCTGGACGAACGCGAAGTGATGATCGATGCGCACAAGCCCTGGTCCCGCGAGGAGTCGCTTGAAAAGGCCTGGCATGAATACCCCTTTGAAATCGTGATATTCCCGCCTCCGATGTTTCCGTTGCTGGATTGGGACCGGACGAAATGGATGCAGATCTACTCGGACGACGTGGCGGACGTGTTTCTGAGGGTCGGCCCGGACAACCGTGAAAACATCGAGCGCGCCTTGCGGTGGTGGGCCGCGATGGGAATTCAAGCCCCGGAAGGAGTCGACTTTCAGGATCACTACAGGATGGTCAGAGGACTGCGCGAAATCGAGCGGCCTGAAATTGAGCAGCGCCTTTCGAGCGCCGGCAGAAGGGCGATGACCGATGACCTTCCGAACCGCACATCCGGCCTTTTTGACGGCGCGTTGATCCTGTTCAGCGCCGGGCTTTACGAGAAGTCGGAACGTTTCTTCAAGATGGTTCTGGATCAGGGCATCAGGCACTCCACCGCTGCGCTCTATGTCGCGTGGTGTCAGCATCTGAAAGGCCGCGACGACGAGGCCCGCGAGACGCTGCGTGCGAACTTCGGCCCGGCCGAAATCGCGGCCATGCCGGACCGTGGTCCGCTGAAATGGGCCGGGATCAAGATCCTGGATGTACTGGGGAACAAACTGGGACTCGAAACGATCCCGGGACACGCCCCCTGAAATTACTGGAGGTACCGATCATGAGTGGAATTCTGGACACCGTTCTGCTGCTCGCGCTGCCCGCATCCGGGAAATCAGAGGTGCGAAAATACCTGGCATCGGTTGCGCCCGACAAGTGCGTCTCCGACTTTCACATGGGGCAGACCGTCCAGCTCGACGACTACCCTTACGTCCACTTCATGCGCTGCATCGACGACGCGATGAGAAAGTCGCGACATGCCGGGATCTTCTTCCACGCGGCGGATCGCCCGTTCAAGGACCCGCGCGACTGGTTGACGCTGGTCGAACTGCTCAACGAGGACTACGCGGCACTGAAGTGCGGCCTTCGGATGACCGTACGCGATCCCTATACACACCTGATGGGCAGAATCGAGTCCGCCGCGGCCCGCGCCGGCGCCCCGACACGTCTGTCGTTCCTGCCCGACGAACTGATCGAGAAAATGCGTCCGATTCTTGAACCCGAGGCCACGAAGATCATCAACGATCTCGAGAAGGCCAGGCCGGACACGCTTGAAGGCAAGACGATCGTCATCGAATTCGCCCGCGGTGGCGCGGCCTATTCGGGCATGCCGCTGTTCGAGCCGTTCGGTTACAGGTCGTCGCTGCGACAGCTCTCGCCGCAGATTCTGATGAACGCATCCATTCTTTACATATGGGTGACGCCGGCGGAATCGCGCCGTAAGAACCGCGAACGCGCCAACCCGAAAGACCCCGGCTCGATCCTGAATCACGGCGTGCCGATAGCGGTAATGATGGGCGACTACGGCTGCGATGACATGGAATGGCTACTCAGGTCATCGGATGTCGATGGCGCGGTAAGGGTTGAACGCGACGGTCTGGTGTTCCATGTGCCGCTTTCAAGGTTTGACAACAGGAAGGATTTGACGACCTTTGTCAGACACGAGCCGTGGAAGCCCGAAGACGTCAACGCGCTGCACAGCGGCCTGGCTGCGTCATTCGACCACCTCATCGATCTGAAGTGACCTGACTTCGGGCGCGGCCTCACGGTCGGCGTCACCAATCCTCCAGCCGGCAAGAGCCGCAGCCAGCGCCAGCATCGCAATCGCAATGATCCACAGCAACCTGGGACTGGCGACGGTGGACAGTCTGGAACGTCGCCCCGAATCGATCGCTGGAAAACCGAACAGGGTCGAGAGATCCGGCAGCTCGACCGAAAACTCGAGTTGTCCCAGTCGCAGCAGATCCCCTTGCAGAAGCTGCGCCGCCTTGACCGGTCCATTGTTGATCGCCAGTCCGTTCGCGCTGTCCAGATCGACGATCACTACCGAACCGTCGGGCCTGCGAACCACCCTGCAATGATGCCTGGAAATCGACGGGTGGGTGATGGTGATGTCGGCATCGGAACCGCGGCCGATCATGGCGGGCGTCCTGATGAACTCATACACCCGGCCACGCGCCTCCGGAGAGACCCCGTTCAATCTCATGAAAACCGCGCCGCGCGGGGCGTGGCCCCTTGTCGTGATGACGAAATCGCCGATCCGTACGACATCGTCGTCCATCAGATCCCGGGGACCGCGAAT
>CAZNJW010000105.1:0-7756 GCA_964573455.1 uncultured Anaeromyxobacteraceae bacterium
TCAGTAACCGGTGATCGAGAAGTGCATCATGTCGCGCGTGCTGCCGGCGATCCTTCCACCCCACTTCCAGCCGATGCGTTTGAAAGCCTTGTAGACGCTGGACTTTTTTGTGATGGTCCGGTCAGGTCGCTGCGTCGGGTCCCATTTTCCGCCGATCGACAGTTTGCATGTGCCGTGTCCGTCCAACGCGAACTCCTCACGCGTGCACTTCTTGTAGAGTCCGTTGTAGGCCGGGTTGATGTCGATCGCCGTGCCGAAGGAGTGGTTGCTTAGAACGGTGCGAACACCGTTGACGACAGGGCCGCGCGTCCTTCCAGGTCGGTAACCGATGATTTCGACCACCTTGAAGTCGCCGGTCCTGGCGATTTTTCTGAGGGCATCCTTGACCGCCGGCGCCCAGTGGCGACAAATCCTGAACGACTTGACCCCCTTCAACCCCAGGGTGGCCGGGTTGATCTTGACCTGGTCGACTTCGCAGAGAGTGCAGCGGGGGTCAGCGGGGTCCCGCTCGTCCTCGGTCACCTCACGGTATGGTTTATCGACTCGCGGGGCCGTCTGGACAGATCCTTTGCGAGTATTCCAGTTCCTGAGGGTGTAGGTGCATCGTTTGTATCGCGAAGTGGCTTTCTTCCGGGCGGAAGCCCCCTTGCCGGCGAGGGGCTTTGGGGCGACTTCCGTCTGTCGAGTCTTGCCGGTCGTTTCCTGCGCACGGGCTTCGACGGCGCACGTCCCCGTCGCAAGAAGTCCGATCACCAGGCATGTGGCGAGACCCTTCATCACTGGCCGACCGTCCGTGGTTCGTGTTCGATGGTGATCAGTTGTACCTGTTCACGGTCACGGACGGCGCCGCGCGGGAACATGTCCCTGATTCGTTTCACCTGCCCCGAGTCCAGCCACTTCAGCAGGTTGAGCCCTTTCTGCAGAACGTATCGATAGTCGCCGTTCGAGTGCTTGGATGCGACGGTTCGCAGGATCACGGTCGATTCGTCGAAGTTGAGCGTCCTGAGGTTGGCGACATAGGCCGAACCGTAGGACCAGTAGTCCTCGACATTCGAAAGGTACAGGGTGCGGATCGGAACCCCCATCGTTCGCGACGCGTTCCCGATCTCATTGATTCCGTTGTTGCCCAGCAGGTTGGCCTGTTGCGCCCTGGCCCGGCCGGTCATGATCATCGCGCGAACGTGGGCGTAGTCGTCCTGGTCGTTCAGGTAGAATCTGGTTCCCGACTTGCGCATCAGGTTGATCGACTGGTTCAGCCGGCGATTCACCAGGGCCCTGTGTTGCGCGAACAAGGCCAGCGCGGACTCTCTGGCAGGGCCGAATGAAAGCTGATCCCGGATTACCTGACGTGCCTCGGCGGCGCCTTCGTCGGTCCAGAAGTGTTTGAACTTTTCAGGGGTGTCGGCCGCGATGAAAAAGATTCTGTAAAGCCCGTGAATCTGTATCACCAGCGGGTCGTAGTCGATCATCCAGCCCAGTTCCGGCCTGGCCCACCCCATGAATATGTAAGCCTGATCGGTGCCGACCCCGACATACGCGCCGCCCGCGTTGCGAACGGCCGGTTCGAACAGGTGCAGGTTCAGTTCGTCGCACGTCAGGAAGTGCTGCCCCTGATTCTCTTTTTTAAACGCGTCACGGACTTCGGGTTCGGGGTCGCCGGTCATGTTCCAGACGATGTCGTGCTGTTCCGGGGTCAAGGGTGTGAGGCTGTCCGGAGTGGCCGGTTCACCGGGCGCGGCGGCCCCCGACAATGAGATCATCATGGCAAGAGTACAGGCGACCAGATTCCGGGTCTTTCGCATACAAACCTTTGTGATGAAAGCCCGTACGATTTTACGGGTGTATGACCCCTGGTGTCAAAGTAACGGGTTGTCCAGACGTGTCCTCGCGTGCCGCTTGCGTCGCCTGCCCGGCGGTGGTATGCAGTGCGTGCGGTTCATCAGGGAAGTGATGAGATGACTGGACGGACGTTGTTGCCCCTGTTTTCCTGCCTTGCGCTTTTATCGGTGTCTGTGGTCGCGCGTGCCCAGACGCCCGAGCCGTTGCCTTGCGGCACGGTTCCGGCGGGAATGGCATGTGTTCCCGGCGGATCGTTCATCCGGGGTTCGGACGACGGTCCGGCCGACTCGCGCCCGGCCTCGACGGTCTGGGTTCAGACGTTTGTCATCGACGTCAACGAGGTCACTGTCAGGGACTTTTTCGCGTGCGTGAAGGAAAAGAAGTGTCCCAAGGCCGGGCCGCTGTATACCGGATTCAGCGAACCTGACATGCCGATCAACGGGATAAGCTGGTTTGACGCGGACAACTATTGCCGCGTTCACGGCAAGCGCCTTCCGACCGAGGCGGAATGGGAGAAGGCCGCGCGCGGGACCGATGGACGCATCTATCCGTGGGGCAACGAACCTGCCACCTGCGAAAGGGCGATCATCGAGGACAGGTCGGGAAAGGGGTGCGGGCGAAAGAAGCCGGGCAGCCATCCCGAGAAGGGCCGTCCCTGGGCGGTCGGGTCTCGTCCCGCCAATCAGTACGGAATCTTCGACATGGCCGGCAACAGCTATGAATGGGTCAACGACTGGTACACGAAGAGCTGGGCCGCTTGCGGCGAGGCGTGCGCCGGTGTTGATCCCAGGGGACCGTGTGACGGCGCGGCCAAGTGTCCCGGACACAGGCAGCGGTCGGTCAGGGGCGGTTCATGGTACTGGCCGGCCGATAACGCAAGGACGTTCCACAGGCGGGCGTACATCCCGTTGAACAAGCCGGCGCATCACTTTGGTTTCAGGTGTGCCGCATCCGTCGAATGAGCCTGATCGGGTTCAGATAATCCAGGAACATCAGCAACACGAAGATGCAGGCCCCGGCCAGGAACCACCAGAAGCCGTCGATGGCGATCAGAACCGAGATGGCGCCTCCGGTGACCAGGTAGAGCACGCCGGTCCATGGATAGCCCGGAAGCCTTTTGGAGGGCCTGATGCACAGTTTTCGGTTGAAGACGAAAACCGTTGAGACCGTCAGGCAGGAAAGGACGATCATCACGCCGCCCGTGACCGTTATCAGGAACGAGAAGCTGCCACTCAGCACCAGCAGGGACGAGATAATCGCCTGGAAGACCAGGGCGCGTTCGGGTGTCTGACGCGGTCCCGAAAGCTTCGCCAGACCAGTCCAGATCTGTCCGTCCTGAGCCATTGCCATGGTGATGCGTGAGCCGGCCATGACCGTGGCGTTCAGTCCCGCGACGATTGCCATCGCCAGTAGAATTCCGAACACGTCCTGTCCGATATCGCCGAAGATGCTTGTCGCCACGGCGACGCCTGCATTCTGTGTCTGGGCCAGGTCGGGCAGGGGAATGACCGCCAGGAACGACATGTTGAGGATGAAGAAGATTCCGGTCGTTGCGAGCATCGCAAGCAGGATGACACGGGGAATGTTCACCTTGGGCCGGTGGATTTCGCTTCCAAGATAAGTGATGACATTCCAGCCCGAGTACGTGAAGAAAACCGCGCAGAACGCCGTTGTCAGCTTGCCGAAATCGAAGACCGCCGGCGCCGCCTGTGCCGCATGCCTGGTGTTCTCACCGCTGGCGGCGGCGAATCCGACCACGACGAACACGACGATCGGGATCAGCGTGACCAGAAGCTGTGTCTTGCCCGAGAGCGACAGACCGGCCACGTTGATGGCCGTCGACAGCCAGATCAGGGAGAGTCCGACGAGCAGCGCGGGCGTCACATGAATGAAGCCAAGCGAGACGATTGGATTGTTGAGGGCAACGCCCATCGATGTCTGGGAAAGCGTGGCGGTGACGCCTACAGCCAGGGTGGCGATGGAACCAGGAAAGCATCCGAAGATCGACAGCCATCCCCAGGCTCTCGCGGGTCGTGGACCGTATGCCTCGTAAAGGAATCTGTAGTCGCCGCCGGCCTTGGGAAAGAGCGTTCCAAGCTGCGCGTAGACCTGCGCTCCCGCGGCGGCCATCAGCGTCCCGATGAGCCAGATCCCCAGATATGCCCAGATGCCGGGCGACGCCTTGGCAACCTCGGCGGGCGTCAGGAAGATGCCGATCCCCACCATGTTGCCGATCACGACCGCGACCGACGACACCAGGGACAGTTTCCTGAAGTCCTGCGAGGGACCTGGCAAGACTGGGCGCTTTCTTCTGCTGGGAGCCATCTGTTTCCCGGGTGGCAGAAAAGTCAAAATCGGGCCTGCGCGTATGATACCAGTGTTGACGGAACTGACTAAGAAAACGCCCGCCACGGTCGCCTGCCAGTCCGTAGAGCCACCATTCCGTTGACTGGCGCCAATCCACCGATGATACTTGTGTGTCAGCAAGAGCAGCCGCCGTCCGTGGGCTTGTTCGCCAAGGCATGGCGCCGATGCGTTTTCCTGGTTCCGATATCCTTACGGGAAGGTGATGAAATGGACAACGACACAACGATCAGCCTGAAATTTGCGAATCGTCCGAAGAACGGCTGGGGCATGTTCAAGTCGATTCTGGCCGGAAGGCCCGCGCAGGCGCCCGAGGAACGACTTGGCGTGCGTTTTGAATCTGAGTGGCTTGGCGCCCTGGCCGATCCGAAGACCCTGACCGGGTACCGCCGGGTCTGCGGCCTGAATGAAGACGGAAAGTTGCCGATGCTTTACGTTCACGCGATGGCGATGCCGCTTCATATGGCAATGTTCACCAGCCCGAGTTTCCCGCTGCGTTTGTTCGGCCTGCTTCACTTCAGTAACAGCACCGAGGCACTGCGCCCGATCCGTGATGACGAACGGATGGACCTGAGGGCGCGCATAGAGGGCATAACGCCAAGTCCGCGTGGGCAGATGTTCACGATCCTGACCGACGTCAGCGTGGATGGGAAGGTCGTGTGGCGCGAAACCAGCGTCTACCTCTCGCCGTTGCCCGCGGGCGCCCGGAAGAAGACCGACAAGCCGGCCGGTCAGGTATCCGCGGAACCGTACTGGGGCGAACCGGTTGCCGAGTGGTCACTGAAGGCTGACGCAGGCAGGAAGTTCTCTGGACCAGCGGGTGATCCGAATCCAATTCACATGTCGGCGATCACGGCGAAGATGTTCGGTTTCAAGCGGGCAATCGCCCACGGTATGTACTCGGCCGCGCGCTGCCTGGCAATCATGGAACGGAACCGACCAGTTGACGGCCCCTGCCGGTTCGAGGTCAGGTTCAAGAAACCACTTTTCATCCCGGGATCGGTCGCGCTGCACACCGCGACGGAAGAAGATGGCACCAGATTCGTGTTGAAGGTTAAACCGCGAGGCGAGCCGCATATCGACGGAAGGTTCACGAAGGCCGAGGTCTGGGACTGATTCAGGACGCCCGGCCCGGATCTCATTGAATCCTGTTAAGGTTTTCCAGACAGATGCGCGCCCAGGTTTCCAGTGCGTCGGGACGTCGGATAAGGTCGGCCGGAGACACGAAGCCGTCATCCACCAGTTCATCTTCACGCGAGCGTACGACAGGCGACTCAACGATCATCCGGTGAACGACTCCCAGGTGAACCCTGCCAACCGGGTTCGAATCGTCATTGATCAGGCCGCGGACATCATTCGAGATGATGCCGGGCAGAACGACCTCTTCGTTCAGTTCGCGGGTGAATGCGGTTTCGTAGAGATCTGGTCCTGACTGTGCGTCGCAAGCCGACATGTGGCCACCGACGCCTATCGACACCAGACCGAACAGCCTGGACTCGCCTCCCTTGACACCGCGTCGGTATTTGAACACCCGGCCTTCGCAGAAAAATATTGCGTACGGGATGAGTTGTTTGAATTCCCTGTCGTTCTCGGCCCTTGAACGCGGCATGAAACGACCGGCCTCGACAAGCGCGCGGATTCCGTCCCGATCGAAAGGCATGAATCCCTGGAAACAGGGCACGTCCGCCCGGGGAACCACAAGGACCATCTCGTCTTCTTTTGCGGACATCATACCCCCAGCGCCTAGTCGGTCATATCCTTCATGACGCTCTCGATCAGTTCGCAGGAAGGCTTGTATCCCAGGTTGCACGACTTGAACAGCGCCTCGGCGCCGGTCTGAATCGCATCCTCCGTGCCGATGTCCTTCAGCAGGATTACCGCCTGAAGAGCGCATCCGAGCGCGTTATCGGCGGCGCACGAACGCCCCGCCGCGACCTCGGCCTCGGCGACATTCTTCGGGCCGCCTTTGCCCTCGTACACGCACTGCGCGAACAGCAGGCACGAATCAGTCACACCCATATTGCATGCGCGTCTGAAGTAATCCCTGGCCAGCGCGTAACGGCTCTTTCTGGTAGCCGGGTCCAGGGTGGTGTCCTCCTCGGCCTGGGTCCACAGCATGGAACCGGCCGACGCGCAGGCCACTCCCGAACCGTAGTTGCACGATTCGACGCTGCTGAGGAAAGCGGGGTCATCGGCCGGCGGCACACCCCCATCCTTCCTGACCTGCCTGGAGCCACAGCCGATTGAAACCAGGATCACCAGCAGGCCCAGACACGAAACAACGCCCAAACCGAACCTTCCGGACATGGCCGACCTCCGCATAACCAATTGGTAACTGGGTTGTAGCATGATGGGTCGAGGGCGCGCAACAACAACGATCGGTGGGTGTTAAACGTCTGCCTCGCGTTCGTTCCGGAATGCGGCATGTCCAGGAGATACGGACCGCAGAGGCGTGGATTTCAGGAAACGAAGAGGTCCTTTGACGCGAAGCCCGGGTCGGTCGTCAGGTTAACGCCGAGTTTGCGCAACCCGGCCTCGTCACCGGGAGTTGGGAGGTGCGTCATATGCATCTCGCAGCCAGCAAGGTCCTTCAGCTTTTCCATGGCCAGGCACGCGGTGGGATTCGTTGTGGCACAGATACTCAGGGTGATCAGCGTCTCCTTGACATCCAGGCTGACGCTCTTCTCCCTGAAGACGCCTTTCTTCAGACATCCGATCGACTCAATGATGTTCGGCGAAAGCAGGTGCAGGCGATCCGGCACGCCTGACAGCTTCTTGATGGCGTTCAGGATCACCGCCGATGCCGCGTGCATCAGATGCGAGTTGTGCCCGGTCACGATGCTGCCGTCCGGCAGTTCCAGGGCGGCGCCGCAGTATGCGTCCTCGTTTCCCTTGCCTTTGTGTTCCGCGTCCATGGCCGCCTGTCTGGCTGGAGCGACCAGGCATCTGTCCAGCGGCGAGATCTCAAGTTCGTCCATCAGAAGCTTGCAGCGTTCAACCGATTCGGGATCCGCGAGTCCCATCACATACTCGGCGCTGTACCTGAAATAGCGCCTGATGATTTCCTGTCTGGCGGCGGCGCGGCAGGCTTCGTCGTCAACAATCCCGAACCCGGCCCGGTTCACTCCCATTTCGGTCGGAGACCGGTAGACATGCTCGTCGCCCATAATCCTGGCAAGGATGCGCTTGACGATAGGGAAGGCCTCGACATCACGGTTGTAGTTGACCGCCTTTTCGCCGCACGCCTCAAGATGAAACGGGTCGATCAGATTGATGTCGCGCAGGTCGGCTGTCGCCGCCTCGTATGCGACGTTGACAGGGTGCTTGAGCGGCAGGTTCCAGATCGGGAACGTCTCGAACTTCGCGTAACCGGCGCGGACGCCTCTGACGTGTTCATGGTAGACCTGGGACAGACAGGTGGCCAGCTTGCCGCTGCCGGGACCAGGGCCGGTGACGATCACCAGCGGCCGGGTGGTCTCGATGTACGGATTGGCCCCGTACCCGTCAGGGCTGACGATCAGGTCGACGTCGGTTGGATAGCCGCGTGTCGCGC
>CAZNJW010000106.1:0-7643 GCA_964573455.1 uncultured Anaeromyxobacteraceae bacterium
GGCTCCAGAGTGCCGTCCGGGCGCACCTCGCTCCATTTCCAGCAGAAACCGGCGACTGGGCGATCAGGGGTGCCGTTGTCGCGGCTTCGAGCGGAATCGGTGAACGTCATCATCGGACTACTCAACCCATTTCGAACTGTCCCTTTTCAGGGGTTCAGGTCAATGTCATTTCCTTTCACCGGCCAGCCACCACGGCTGGCTGCTATGGTTTGTATGTTGGGGGACAGGTTAGCACGAAGGGGCGGCAAGATTCTGGCCGGGAATTAAAGTGGAACGCCGTTTTGTTAGTTGCGAAGGGCTCAGGCCGGTTTTTAGGGGCAGATCACTCAGTCAAATAATTCATTTGCTCCCGGCCAGTCGTTCAGTCTTTGACCGCGAGGGTCTCAGGGAGGCCGTCCCGCCAGTACATCAGGAACCTCCCGCCACCCTGGCTGTACGACTCGTAAACGAGGATCTCGTCGAAACCGTCGCTGTCCAGATCCATCAACGCCACCGGGTTATACGAGGAGGATTCCTCATCGCCGATAGTCACGGCATTCTCCGTCCTGACGATCAACCCCTTCTCATCAATCCAGAGCAAGGCATTCAGCTTGATTCCGTTGTCAGGATTGTTCACCGGAACCCAATCAAGGACGAGCAGAGCATCAATCGAACCCGGAAAGCGGCCGCGAAGGTATTTGACCAGCTCGATATCGGCCATGTCCAACCGGACCAGGGTCTTCTTTGCCTTTCCTTTGGTCGTTTTGATCAACTGGTCTTTGACGTTTGCAAGCACGGGCCCCGCTTCCGATCGGCCGGCGTTGTTGGTAAAGGGAATCGCCTTGAAATCACTGGGCAGTTCCGCCCCCGCGATGGCAAGCAGACACTTTTCGGTCAAATTTGGAGCCTTCAATACTGCCTGACCGATGCCGTCACCCACCAACTCATCGCAATAGAAATCAAAGCCCTGAACCGTGGCGGAATACGTCCCGTCAGTGCACACCACACTGAATCGATCACCTTTCGCCGCCTCGCCAATGCTGGAGACTTCATCGATTCTGGCGGCGGCCTGTTCGGGGCTGATCTGTTCCGCCATTGTCTTATCGCACAATTCCTGCAAAAGTCGTTTTTCCTCGTCGTTGCGAGTTGTCAACGTCACTTTACAGGCGGAATCAGTGCACCATGCAACGAAGATTCGATCCTTGATTTCGTTCAGCACTATCGGCGCCTTCTGGGGATTTGGGGCACTTTCGGCAGACAATGTCGTTGGTGTCACAGGAGCGTCGACAGTACGCGATTTTCCGCACCCACCCAGGATGACAACCAGCAGGTTTACCGACAGGATAAGGGTTAAAGTTACTGATTTCATTGCCGCATCTCCTTAACAAGCGATATCGCTTTTCCAACAGCGTGTATCAATGTCCAAAAATCGATTTGTATTAATCCGTGCTGACATCAAACATATCTCTCCCCCTTATCTCGGATGTCCATTTTTTGGAGCAGGCTCAGTCAGAAACTGGATTTCGTCGTGAAGCATAGCTGCAGTACCCTCCGGAAGATTTCCAACAAGCTACGGTTCTGATCTGCGCGCGCTCTTCATCTCTTAAGGAACAAGAGATTTTCGCCCTGCTGCCCCGGGACAAATCCCTGGGTGATCAGCGCCCCAAAACCGAATCGGAATTCAGGGTGCAAATCACTTCACTCCCCCACAATCCCCTTCAACTCGACCCACCTGGCCTCGTCCCAATACCGGCGGGCCGCGCCTGAAGTCGATGGCGCGATGAAGAACCTGATACCTGGCAAGCCTGGGGAATGGTCGGCGGGCTGAAGGCCATAGTCCAGGTCGGTGCGGGCGAAAAACACCTGGGCGGCTTTCTTGCCGTTGAAGCAGACGACACGGGGCTGGAAGCAGACCAGCTTTGCCTTCATCGCCGCGACGTCAAAGGCGCCGCAGGTCAACTGGTTGTCCGCACCGGATTGAAGCTTGGCCATGTCAGTCAGGCCGATGCCGAAGTCGGGCAGAATGGCAAATTCGGCGGGGGCTAACTGGCGCGGCGTCAGACCCGTGGTAGCAAGAACCCTCCAGAACTGGTTCCCCGGGCCCGCATAGTACTGGCGGACCTCGGCCGACTTCGTGCCGGCGGCCGTCCCGCAAAATACCAGCCGGAGCCCCGGCCGAAGCACATCCTGAAGCTTATGTTGATCGTTCATCGTTTCCCCTGCCTGCGAGCGCCGTTGTCCGGTCGCCAGCCCTTTTGGTTGTGCCTGAAATCTATCACAGCAGGTATGGATATCAAGTGGCGATGGTGCCAGAATCGCCCCAGCACAAATCACCAGGGACTCCGATATGAACGTCGCCGAAGAAATATGCGGGGAATGGCTGCGGCATTGCCGGGGATGCGAATTCATCCAGTACAACCGAAAGGCAGCCAGGGGCGGCGGCGAAATCGACGTCATCGGCCTGAATGTGGCCACGCAGACGGTTTACTGCTGTGAGGTCGCCGCCCACCTGTCAACGGGCCTGCTGTATGTGAAGGGCTCCGTGACCGCCAACCGCGAAAAACTGATTCAAAAATTCCACACTGACATACAGGAAGTCACGATCAGGTTCCCCGGCCACAAGCAGGTTTTCATGTTCTGGTCACCAATCGTTTATGACGGCCGCGGCAAGTCGAAAGCGACCCAGATGGCCGACGTCACCGGCTTTGTCGCCTCCATCAAGGCCAGCCACGGCGTCGACGTCGAACTGGTCCTGAACGAAACCTTCCACGCCTGCCTGACCGACCTCCGCGCGGTCGCCCGTAAGACCGAATCCGCCATGGAGCCCTCTTTCATGCGTTATTTGCAGATTGAGGAGTGGCTGGGGAAGTTTTTGAAGAGTCAGCCGGAGGCGGGGTGCTTCAACGGGCCTCGATGAGACGATATTCAGGTGTAGATTCACCAAGGGGGACGCTGTCAAATGGTAGCTGAACGCGGTGCATGGATATTTCTTTCCCACTCTACAAAAGACTGGGATCAGGTAAGAAAGGTCAGGAATCTTCTGGAAGATCAGAAACACCGTCCACTGATGTTCTTCCTGAAGTGCCTCAATGAAGAAAACGAAATCGGCGGTCTGATAAAACGGGAAATCGACGCTCGACATTGGTTTCTTCTCTGCAACAGCAAAAACGCCAAGGCATCACGATGGGTTGATGCCGAAATGACCTACATCAAATCATTGACCGGCAAGAGGTACGAAGAGATTGACCTGGACCAGGAAATCGAGACACAGGTTGAGAGGATTAATCGACTCTGCAAACGCGCCACGGTAGTTATCTCATACGCATGGGAAAATCGTGATATGGCCCTCAGCCTCATGAAGGATCTCGAAGAAAAAGACCTCGGCGTATTCACCATGGAGAGGCTCGCACCCTCTGTCGACTGGGAGAAGGAGTTTTCAAGAGCTGTCAGCGAAGCTGCCGCTAGGGGATACGTCCTCGTGCTCCTCAGCAAGGCCGCGATGCGGAACCCAAGCTTTGTCAGGGAACTCGACAGGATCGTTAGAATTGCGATGAATACACCACTGAAAGGAAATATACTTCCGATCGGGCTGGACCCCATTGCCGAAACCATATCGGCCATGCCCCCTCACCTCTCCCACTTTTTCTGGGCAATTCAGTGGCTCGATCTCTCTGCCGGCTACGGACCTCGACAATTCGCCTCGTTATTTGTCCCGACTGGCAAACAGCCAGGTGTATCGAATCTGGGGGAATCGCATGTCAGAATTTTCTAGCTGGATGAACGAGCCAGATTTGATAATCTTCACCTAACGTTTTGCAACGGCCTGTATATGTCCGACTTCGTACCGGCGTTCGACCCTGATCTGCCGTGCCCATGCGGCAGTGGACTGCCATTTTTCAAATGCTGCATGGATTTCGATACCGGAGCGATGCGCGGGTCGGGGCCTGTTCCCGGGATGGCCAGCAGGTCGCCCGAATATCAACGGCACATCCAGGAGCTCGGCGCCGCGATGGAAGCGGCCGGCATCGACAACATTGAAGACGCGCGGGCGCTTGTCGACGTGGCAATGGAACGGTTCAACGACATCCCGCTGGCCGAGCTGTCTGGCGTGACTCCGCACCAGATGCATGACCTTCTGGACGACACGTTTACTTCACCACGTACGCTGACATTCGCGGATCCCCTGCCGACCACACCTGTCGCCCCGATCATCTCTTTATTTTCGCTGTTGGCCGACGCCATCGGCGACAAGGGATTGAAACCAACAGCGACGGGCAACTTGCCGTTGAACGTGGTCCGGTCGATCGCGGCGGCCGTCGTCGACGACAAGGGGCTGTCGTTTATGGATTACCGGGGCCGGATCAACACCGAAATGGAATTCGTCCTGCTGAACCTGACCCGGGTTATCGCCCAGATTGCCGGGCTGATCCGCAACCATCGCGGCCGGATCATCCTGGGCACCGAATGTCGCCAGATCATGCGCGACCTGGGCATGGCCGGCATCTACCCTCGACTGCTGCAGGCCGCCATGGAACGTCTGAACTGGGCATACATGAACAACGGCCATGAAATCCCGATGATCCGACAGGCTGCCGCATTCAGCATGTACATGGTCCAACGGTTCGGCCATCCGCAACAGAGCTCCGTGTTTTACGAGGACCGCTTCCTTGCGGCATGGCCGGTTGACCTGCACAACGTCAAGCCTGAATATGGAAATACCAGCGAAGAAATCATCCGTGACACATACACACACCAGACCTTTTATTACTTCATGTTCCTTTTCGGTCTGGTTGAGGTTGATATGAGTGAACACAGCCACATTATCGTCACTCCTCTGCCGCTTCTGGATCAGGTGGTGAAATTCAACATTTGAATTCGCTTCCGGCGGGAAGCGAATCTTTCTGCCCCTCCCGCCCCTCGATCAGCGCGCGGCTGCGCTGGATTTCGGCGGCAAGTTCGGCTTCAGTGGGCAGGCATGTGACGTAACGGCTGGCGAATATCTGGGTGCGGTCGTTCAGTACCGAGTACCGGGCCACGGCGTTGTTGTGGTCGGTGCACAGGATCAGCCCGATAGTCGGGTTGTCATCCGGGCCGGCCATCAGGTCGTCGAACATGCGGACGTAACTGTCCATCTGGCCGACGTCGCCGGCAGTCAGGCGTCCCATCTTCAGGTCGATCAGCAGATATCACCGCAGGGGAATGCTGTAAAACACCAGGTCCACATAAAGGTCATCGCCATCGAACGACAGCCGCTTCTGCCGCGCCACAAAAGCGAAGCCCTTGCCCAGTTCCAGCAGAAAGTCCCGCAGGTGCGCGATGATCGCGCCTTCCAGGCCGTTTTCATGCAGGGCCGCCGGGTCCGGTATGTCCAGGAATTCCAAAACGTACGGGTCCTTCAGGGAATCCAGGGGATTGGGCGGGACAGACGTTGGAATCGGCGCGATCGGTGAAGCTGCTCCCGAAATCGGGTCCAGGGTACGGTCACGGGGCAAAACGTCTGTTCCGGTCTTTGACCCGCGCTTCATCTGTGTAGAAATCAGTCGTTCGTATGAATGAGTGTGTATCTGACGCTCCAATTGACGAACGCTCCAGTTGCCGGCGACCGCCGCGGACCCGTAATACGCTCGAGCCGCCGGTGTGTTCACCCGCATCAATAACCTGTAGTGTGACCATGACAGTTGTGGCGCAAAGGCAGGGATCGACTCGGCATGCTGTTCTATCTGATCCTTGCCTTCAGCAGTATCGTGCAATTCTGGAGCCTCAACGAATTGGGCACACACCGTGTGCCCTTTTTCACTGTCCTGTTCTGGATAGCTCAGGAAAAACAGCCTGAAGGCCTTGATATTCGTGACTGAAAATCCATCGCCGTAACGTTCGGTCAGACGACGCGACAGGCCTGCAATCAAATCCTCCCCATACCCCGCCCTTTCCTGCCCGCGCTGCAGTTCCATGACGATTTCGCGGCCGATCAGCCAGTACGCCACAACCATGTTGTGGTTGACGGCGCGGACCACGTTTACGCGGGCCTGTTCCAGTATCGATGCCACGCGACCGAACAGGGCGTCGTCGCGCTGGGGAGCGTTGTGGCCGGCTGCCTTCCGAATTTGGGGCACGACGTCAGGCCTGGATTCCTTCTTCATCACGTCACCTTCGATGTGGGAAATGTAGGGGTCATACGGCGGCGTGTATCGGATCGGGAGGTAGGAGCGTTTCAGTTCGCTCTGGCGACGGCCCGCTGTGGCACATGGCCGTGTGGTCCCCAAGCACTATTCCGAAGGCTTGACCCGATTCCACACACGGTGTGTGTGGAATTCACGACGACCGAAACGGCCAGATTATTGTTGATTTGAAATTGGTCACACACTGTGTGGCCTTTTCAGATTTCTTAAACCGGGCATTTGGGTACGCAATCACAAAACGCGTGTTGATTCGGCAGCTTAAGCCGATTTTCCACACACTGTGTAGAAAATTGAGACGCCATCATCAAAAGGGTGAAGCCGTGAATGGATCAATTCTGTCCCCACTGGGGACGGAATTGACCACAGCTTCATTCTTCCCTGGCTACCCAGATGAACCTTCCCGTCAGAAGCAGTTGTTTCAAAAGGTGTAACAACTGAATCTTCAGCAGTAACTGACGAATAGAGATTCAGCGCACAGCGTGCGCTGAATCTTCCCGGACCTTTCTGTGTGAATTGGGCACCCGGAGGGAGCTTTATTACTTCGTGCGGCCCCCTGCGCCCGTGGCCTGCCCTCCCCGCCCCTCAATCAACGCGCGGCTGCGCTGGATTTCGGCGGCCAGTTCGGCTTCGGTGGGCAGACAGGTGACATATCGGCTGGCGAAGATCTGACGGCGGTCGTTCAGCACGGAATACTGAGCCACCGCGTTGTTGTGGTCGGTGCACAGGATCAGGCCGATGGTCGGGTTATCATCCGGGCCAGCCATAAGGTCGTCGAACATGCGGACGTGACTGTCCATCTGGCCGACGTCGCCGGCAGTCAAGCGCCCCATCTTCAAGTCAATCAGCAGGTAACACCGCAGGGGAATACTGTAAAACACCAGGTCCACGTACAGGTCATCGCCGTCGAACGACAGCCGCTTCTGGCGGGCCACAAACGCGAAGCCCTTACCCAGTTCCAGCAGGAAGTCCCGCAGGTGCGCGATGATCGCGCCTTCCAGGCCACTTTCGTGCAGGACCGCCGGGTCCGGGATGTCTAGAAACTCCAGGACGTACGGGTCTTTCAGGGAATCCAGGGGATTCGGCGGGATTGGTGCGGGGATGGACGAGGGAGCATGGTCCGGGGCAGTGGTAACATCTGGAGTCGGGTCCGTAGTTGGCCCGTGGTTTCTGAACTTTGACACAAGCTTCATCTGCGTTGCCACCAGTCGTTCGTAGCAATGCGTGTGGATCTGGCGCTCGAGTTCCCGCTTGGACCACCCTGCCGATGCAGCCTCATCTTCGTAGTACCTGCGAGCCGTCACGTTTTCCACACGCATCAGCACACGATAGTGTGACCAGGATAGCGCCGGACGGAAAGATGGAACCGTGTTAATCCACTCAATCGTGTGTGAATTCGAAGTGTTAATAAATAGGGCGCCCGCTGGGCGCCCTTTTCCATCTAAGACTTCCGGATACGCAAGATAGAACACTCTGAAGTACTTCAAC
>CAZNJW010000107.1:0-7594 GCA_964573455.1 uncultured Anaeromyxobacteraceae bacterium
ACGTCCACGGGTTCAATGATGTCCGGTACCGGCTCGACGATCGGGTCGTCGGAGACCTCGGGGATCACGACCGCGTCGGGGTCTTCGTATCGATCGGGATACATCGTGAACAGCAGCTTGCGCGCCACGCGGCTGCGCACGTCGAGCAGCACGTTTTCGTCCAGGGTCCACGGTTCGCCTTTGGACGGGCAGTAGTAGTACTCCTTTGAACAGTCCAGTTCGAAGAAGTCGCCGAAGCGCGTGTACGCACGCCCAATCTCGGTCTGCAACCAGTCGCCGAGGCCGGCCTTCTCGGCCATGATGAATAGTTCCCAGTCCTCGAGACCGTCGCGAATCTGCTTGACGCGGAAGCTCATGATCGGGCCATCGATATGCAGCCATTCGGGTATGCCGGTAGGGATCGGGTTGCCCTGGACGTCAACGTGGTAGCCATCGGAATCGCCCGGGTACATCAGCATCCCGTCGCCGTGTCGCGCGAAGACGTCGCCGAACGCGTCTGTCGACCGCCATTCAAGCCACGGCTCGACGTAGTGCCAGATGTTCGTATGCCAGTGCAGGAAGCCGGTCGCCTTTTCGAACCATGAACCCCATTTCAGGATGCGCGGCTCGTAGCCGATGGTCGTGTCGATGTCGTAGCCTGGAAAGGGTGGGAAGTTGGCGTTGCAATTGTAGAACCAGAGCTCGCCGTTGTTTGCGAGGTGTTCATCGTAGTCACCACGGCCGGCGTAGTCGTCTCTGACCCAGAACCACTTGTCGTACATCGCATTGACCGGACACCAGATATCTACGACTTCCTCGGCGCCCTCGTACATCGGACCGGTGACCAGCACGTGCCCCTCCCAAAGGTCGGAAGCCTCGTGAAGCAGGCCCGCCTCGCGGATGACGCGCGCCCAGGTTTCCGCGCCGCCGTTCAGCCACGGCTCATCGGTGGAGTAGGTCCACATCCGGTCCAGCCAGCCTTTCTCGTCCAGGTGCTCGACGTAGGCGCGCGCGGCGGCTTTGTACTGTTCATCGGTCCAGCCGTTCGTTCCGCCGCCCGGCTCGAACATGCCGGAAGCGAAGCGGGCAATGCCGACCGTGTCGTCGAAGTACGTTCCGTCGATGCGCGGCTGCAGAAAGGCGTCGTACGCGGTCCAGTCCACCGGTAGCAGGGCGCCGTCGTCGTCGAACTGGAAGGAGACGGGACCTCGCTGGTAGGTCAGATCCATTCGGTGATCGTGAAGGACCTTGTGGTAGGTGCGGACGATCTCGTTGTAGTCCTCGCTGGTCGCGGCCGGGTCTGGTCCGCCGTGATACGAGCGGATGGCCCCGTCTGAAATCCCGAACGCGGTCGCGACATTGCGCTCGCGCGGTATGTCCAGTTCCCAGACTTGCAGGTCAATATCGACATATCGGGAGTCGGCCTCGCCGGCGTTGCCGTTAAGGTCGAATTCCGTCCATTCGACCTTCACGTTGCCGCTGTAATGTCCGGGAGTCGCGTCTCGCGGAATGAACAGGTCCACCCAGATGACCGCGTAGCCTGGATCCTGGTTCAGCGTGAAGGGAGCCGCCACCGGAACATCGCCCGGTTTGAACGGGTCCTTGAAAGGGATCAGCGGGTCGGGATAATGGCCTGGTTCGCGAAGGTGGTTCTGGACCGCCAGTCCGGCGCCGGAAGGTTCGCGAACGTCCAGGAACCACTCGCGATACAGGGTGTAAGCTCCGTCGGCTTGAATGGTCGCGTCGCCGTCGACCATGTCGAGGTCCGAGGGAATCGCGTTCACGTTTTCAAGGCGGCTGACGTTGGAGATTTCCTTGATCAGAATCTGCAACGAGACCCATTCGCCACGGAGCCCCTCAAGGGAGATTTTCTGCGTGTACTGATCAGTGCCGGTCTTTTCCGGGACATATTTGGCAGTCGCTGGCATGGCCAGGACCAGAACCTCGGGAGGGGGCACGGCGGTTTCGGCCATGGCCGAACCAGTGGGAAGCGTGCCAATGACTACGACCGTGGCCAGCAATGCCAGTGCGTGACTGGGATGGCGACTCTTCATTATGTGGGGACTCCATACAAAGAAGGCGCGATTGTAGACGAAAACCGACAGGAATTCGACGGGCCGCAGGGACAGGGACGGGTATCACCACGGAGGGCAGAGCGTCGGCGACGGGTTCGCGCGGAACTCCCATGTGCCATCGCTGGCGCGCGCAAGAGAGTCACCCGGCGCGGCCTTGGCGATGTCGACGGCCGCGACGTTTCCGTCGGGACCGATCAGGCCGTTCGAGTTCACGCCGCCGTAGATGACCGCGTCGACCGGCACCGATGAAGCGGTGACCGATGCCGCCGGCATGTCGAACAGACCGACGCCGTCCGCCGCCTCGCTGGCCGATCCGGAGTTCTGGATATCGGGCTCGAAGTCCAGAACCAGGTCATATGTCGGGTTGCCGTTCTCGGCGTCCGCGAGCGGGCCACCAATCACCATGCACTCGCCTGGGCCGATGACGCCGGAAATGTTCCACTTGGCCGTGGCCCAGGACGTGCCGCCGTTGGCCAGGGACCATCCGGTCAGATCCTGGGCGACAGCGCCGGCGTTGTACAGCTTCACCCACTCGTAGCCGCTGTCCACCGTGGGCGTGGTGTGGTCATAGAACATCTCGACGATGCGCACGTCGGCGACCTGGGGAACGTCGGTGACGTTCAGGGTAATCACCTCACTGGAACCCAGGAAGTTGACCGTCAGGTCAGCGGTTCCTTCCGTGGCCGGAGTAACGGAGAAGGTCGCCGAAAGGGCGCCCCACGGCAGGTCGACCGCGGCCGGGACGGGCACGATGGTGGGGTCGTCGACCTCGAAGGTTACCTGGATTTCGTCCGCGAAGACCGGTACGTCAAACGTGACCTCGAACGTCTTTGGAACACCGACTACCGCGTTGACTGTGCCGGAAGGCTCGATCGCGGCGATGGACGGCATGTATTCCTGAGTAACCAGGGTCACGACGTTGCAGGCCTGTTCCGATGCGAAACCGGCGCAGATGTCGACGTCCTGCGTTCCGCTGCCGGGCACGCCGCTGTCGAACTGAATCTCGACGGTGTTCGCACCCACGGGAACGTTGACGCTTGCCACGAGCGGGAAAAGGTCCGTCGGCGCCGAGGACGTGATCGTCAGTTCGGCGGTTTCTCCTTCCTGTACGGCCCGGTTCATCACCGCGGTCACTATCGGAGTCGCCGAAGCGAAGCCGGAACCCCATGGGTACCACGCGTGGGCCGGGGTCAGGGCGGAGATGGCGAGTTCCGGCGTGGTTGCCATCACGTCGGCTGCGCCGCGCGGTTCAAGCTTGAAGTCGTCGTTGCCAAGGCGCATCACGCCGACGATCGAGTCGAAGCCGTCACCGACGACCGGGAACGGAGAGATCAGATACATGAAGTCGTTGACGCGCAGACTGCCGTCCACCACGAACTCGTTGTTGGGCGAGCTGTCGCCGCCGCCAACCGGCGGATTCACGCTGGTAACCGACACGTTCTGGATTTCAACCAGGACGGCTTCCATCGCCTGGGCATCCACACCGCCCGTGGCGACATCCGCCGGGGAAACAAGAGTCGGGGCCGGTGTCGCGGCGGTGCCGTTTTTGACGAAGCCGGAGATGTCGGTCATCTCGATCTGACCCCAGAACAGGGTCACCTTGCCGCTGAAGCTGACCACGTCGCCCACTGCCGGTATCGGGCTGAATCCCTTGGCGTAGACGTAGACGCCGGAGTACTCGGGACCTGCGTAGTAGGACGCCGACTCGTCGACCTGGACGAAGAAGCCGGTGAGTGACGTGCCGCTCTTGGCGACGCCGGTAACGATGACGTCCGACAGCGCGACCATGCGGCCAACCTCAACGGTGCCGTCCTTGACGTCGTAGATGGTGGCGGGACAGGCCGCGCCGTCCGGGTTCGCGTCCAGCGGGCACTCGTCGCAGACGTCGCCGATGTTGTCGTCGTCGGTGTCGGTCTGATCAAGGTTCGGGTGGCGCGGGCAGTTGTCGAACTCGTTGACGACCGTGTCGCCGTCCACGTCATCCGGGTTGAACCCGGTGCATTCCGTGGTGTTCGCGTCGAAGGGGCAGGGGTCGCAGACGTCGCCAACGTCGTCGCCGTCGTTGTCGGCCTGGACACCGTTATCCATCGGCCGGATCGGGTTGAATATGAGCGGGCAGTTGTCCTGGGCGTCGGACACGCCGTCACCGTCGTCGTCGTCCGCGGTCACGCCGTCGTACTCGCCGGGCCGGGACGGTTCGCAACTGGGTTCGCCGGTCGGGACCCCGCAGAAGAACAGGTCGTATCCGCCGCCGGCCTGCATGGTGGCCAGAGCCACGCCGGTTTCGCGCTTGGCGCAGACCTTCTTGGGGACGCCGCAGACAGAAAGAGGCTCACAGCCCGCGTCGCCGGGCAGAAGACCGTCCACCAGGTTCGTGTCGCCGTAAAGCGGGATACCGGAACGCATGGTAATCAGGACGTCGCCGGGGTTGCCTTCGATCAGGGCGCGCTCGTCGGGGTGTTCCGTGGTCGAGAAGATCGCGATGTCGGCCACGAGGCCCACCTTCAACTGGCCGATCTTGTCGTCGATGTTGAAGACCCTGGCGTTGCCGATGGTGGCCAGTTCCACGACCTGGCGGTCGGTGAAGTGGTTGTTGAAGTGATTGCGGTTCAGGTAGTCAACGCAGTTCAGCTCGCGCATCATGTTCATGGAGCCGGAGGCGGTCCAGTCGGGACCGAGGCCAATCTGAACGCCAAGAAGGTCGTAAAGCGGTATGGCCGCGGTGTTTCCGTAAAGATCGATGTTCGTGCGGGCCGACCAGATCAAGCCGGTGCCGTCGACGGCCATCGTGGCGATGTCGGCGGCTTTCAGACCGATGCCGTGGATGATGCCGGAGTTCTCGCGGACCAGGTCCTGTCCGCCGCCATCCGTGCTGGAAAGACACTGGAACTCGTTGTTAGCCGCGGCGTTGATGCCCTCGGAGATGTGCGGCACATAGGCACGGAAACCGGAGACTGACGTCCACGCGGTGATGCCGGGGTACGAGCAGCCGGACGTAAGCATGATGCCGTTCGTGTCGTCCAGCGGGAAGGTGTCGTATTTCGCCTTGTAGCCCGCGGGGATGTCGATCAGTTCCTGGTCCAGGTTGCGAAGCAGGCCGGTGCCGTAGCCGGAACCGAACATGGCGGTGGCGCCGCCGACAACGTGCCTGAGTTCCGACCATTCCTCGGCGCCGCTGGTCTGCGGGACCGAAATCTTGGGCTTGCCCGTGACCTTGCCGGTGCGCCATTCGTGGCGGTGGTCGTACTTCACGGTATGCGCCTTGGGCGTGTTGCCGTCGTAGGTGACGTGGTCGTGGCCGTTGATAAGGCCAGGGGTGACCAGCGCGCTGGGGCACGAGATGGTCGTGGCGCCGGCGAAACCGGTGCTCGCCGAGCAGTCCTGGGCCACACATGCGATGAAGCCGGTCGGGTCGATCAGGACGTGACCGTCGCGGATGATCGAATCGGGCGCGAAAACGTCCGCCTGGATGAGCAGATAGTTTGTTCCGTCGGTGAAGGTGCAGCCCCTGGTGGGCTCGACGGTGTCGCCGCCGTTATCGCCAGGCTCGACGCCGTCGGTAAGGGCGTCGGGCGTGTACCCGTCGGGATTGTCCACGTCGGGCGTGTACCCGTCGGGATTGTCCACGTCGGGCGTGTACCCGTCGGGATTGTCGGTGTCCGGGGTGTTGGTGTCGGTCCCGGCCAGATCGTTTTCGCCGTTGTCACGGTCATCGATGTCGTAATTGGAGAGATCCTGTCCGGCCAGGTCGTGACCTGTCAGGTCCGCTTCGAACCCGTCCGAGAAACCGTCCGCAAGAGCATCGACACCATCGATGCCGTCGGAACACGCGGTGATTGACACTGTCAAAGCGGCGAAAGCGAGCAACAGCAATAATCTTTTCACGACAACCTCCTGGGGTTCGCCTGCACGAGATAAGGCCAGTATGAGAGTAGCCGTTTTCAATCAACAACGGAACGGGGGATTATCCATATAATTGTCCGGTTGCCGGAATGACGAGTCAGCGGGATCGCCAACTGCATGCGTTTGCCCACATTTTTCGTGGAAAATCCGGCATGTCGCTTGATCGTGAAAAATCAAAGCGTAAAATCAGGTCGCGACTCCGGATCCTTGCCATGCGGTACGTTGCTTAAGTCGAACTCGGAGTGTCATGAAAAGGTCTATTTTCCTTCTTGCGCTGGCGCTGGTGCTCCTTCCTTCCACCGCGCTGGCGTTCGGCCCGGTCGCTCACGTCGATATGGCCCTTGAGATCCTCTCATCCGCCGGCCTGATAGGTGGTGCCCTGGCATCGCTGTTGACCAGGTGTCGACGTCAGTTCGTGATGGGCACGCTCGATCCGGACCGTACGCTGGCCAAGAACCTCGCCCCGTACGAGGAACACTCGCACAACTGGGACCTGGCCCTGGCCGATTACGACGCCGCGCAGACCGACGAGGAGCAGGCTCGTTCGCTGGGTCGCATATGTCACCTGGCGGCTGACACCGTGGCCCACAACTACTTCGTGCCCAAGAAGATCGTTGATTCTGTCGGCGCGACCGGGGCGGGGCACCTTTACTGGGAAGTCAGGTTCGACACCAGGCTTCGCGAACTGCGCGGTACGACCGGCCTGGGCGAAATGGAATTCAATGATCCCGCCGAGATCCGCTATCTGCGAAGCATCATCAGACCGACCGTGGCGACAAGCGGGTTCAACGCGCGCTTGACTGGCATGTCGATGGCGATTCAGCGGTTCGAGCCCTACAAGTCGGCCACGCGCAGCATCGATCGACGATCACGGCTGGAATTGACCGACGAAGAGTTGATGGATATCCGATCGATGGCGTTGCAGGCGCAGATCAACGCGCTGAACGACGTTGTGGGGCGCAGTTCCGACATCTTCAAGCTGGACCCCCGGGGGATCTCGTGCATTCAGAAGTCACGCGACGCGCGTGTCAGCCTGAAGGCGATCCGTCACGCCGGCCAGGAGATTCAGGTAGGCGAACGGCTCCGGCACCATGATTTCTTCCGCAATCTGGTCGTTTCCAAGCTTCAGGGGTAGCCCGGTTTCAGGGCTGTTCAACGTTCAGCCACGTCTGTTCTTGACTTGAGTACCAGCCCGTCAGCGTCTATAATTGTGTCTAACTAATTGGAGGCTCTCCGATGAAAATGAAGATGCTCACGATCGCGCTGGTGCTGGCTGGGTCGGTTTTCGCGGCCGCCTGTGACAAGGTCGGATACACCTGTGAGGGCGCAGGAACCTGCGATGCTCCCCGTTACTGCATCAATTCAACTACCCTTGATTACTACTGGACTGTCAACGGACGCTATTTCTACTACGCTTATGACGTCGCCGAATACTGCGCTGGCAACGACGACTACGAGGACACCACTGGTGACAACACGAATCAGGGCGGCGGCTACAACGGAGAAGTTCCCGGACCTCCCCCTCTTGATTGTCACTGGTGACAACACGAATCAGGGCGGCGGCTACAACTGCGATGGCGCAGGCACCTGCGATGAGCCTCTTGTCTGCTGCAACCCCAACAATTGTTACTACGAGG
>CAZNJW010000108.1:0-7591 GCA_964573455.1 uncultured Anaeromyxobacteraceae bacterium
CGAGCGAGCGACCCGCGAGGTTCGCGGTGATCGTGACGTATCGCTCGCGGTTCGAACGTTCGATCGTGGCCGGCATCTCGGATTCCTCGATCCTGACGATATCGCCCATCGCCACCATCGGAGGCGGAGCCGGGGGTGCCATCGGAGATCCCATCGCGGCCGCCATCGCCCCGCGGTTCGTCGGAACCATCAATGCCAGCGCGGAGTCCACCCCTGCCCTGTCTTCCGAACGCAGCACAACGCGAACATCGATATCGTGGGTGCCATCCGAAAGCTTCGCCACGGGAGCACCGGTCAACGCGAGCCGAAGCGTCATCGCCGCCTGAGCGAAAGTCACACCCAGGTCTCCCGAACGCGTCCTATCCACGACCAGACGGCTTTCCTTCATGCCGGGCTTGAACGAAATCGCGGCATCCCGGATGCCCGCGGTACCGCGAACCACATCGAAAACCTCACCCGAAACGCGCGCGAGTTCATCGTACTCCGCGCCATGAATGCGGATCGTGAACGGTGCTTCCATGAGCGAATCGGACTGGCCCAGAGGCCCCGCGTCCGCCAGGCTGGCCGTGACGCCAGGAATGGCCGAAACCCTGGGACGCAACGATTCCATGATGTCGGATACGGCCCTCTCACGATCCTCCGCGGGGGTAGTGACAACATTGATGGTCGCCTTGTGGACTTCCTCACCGGGACCGACGGTTGTCGAGATCGTCACGACTTCAGGTTCGGCGCGGACCATCTCCTCGACTTGTCTGGTAACCCGATCGGTCTCCTGAAGGGCGGTTCCGGCCGGAAGCTGAAGATTGATCGAGAACGACGACTGGTCGCCACGCGGGATGAACTGGAAGCCCATGACCTGGGTCAATGCGAGACTGGCCAGAAACACCGCCAGCGCGCCGAACACGACGGTCTTTTTGTGTCCAAGCGCCCATACAAGCGCCTTCCGGTAGACCTCGTCGAGCGCGTCATACCCACGAACCAGGATTCCCAGGATCGGGTGCCTGCGCCGACGCTCATGATAATCGGGCGGAATGTTCTGCACCAGACGCGCGGACAGCATCGGGTCGACAGTCAGCGATACAAGAAGTGAAACCAGCACGGCAACCGATACCGTGATCCCGAATTCCTTCAAGAACTTGCCGACCAGACCGGCGGTAAAGGCGATTGGCGCGAAAACCGCCACGATCGTGAGCGTCGTCGCGATAACCGCCGCCGCGATTTCGTGCGTGCCCCGGCGCGCGGCCGTGAACGCGTCCTCGCCCCGTTCCATGTGTCGGAAGATGTTTTCGCGCACAACGACCGAGTCGTCGATTAGTAGCCCGATCGCCAGCGACATTGAGATCATCGAGACCAGATTGAGCGAGAAACCGAGTTGCCAGATCACAAAAAACGTGGCGATAACCGAGATGGGCAGCGCGATGGCCGAGATGACGGTCGAACGCCAGTCGAGCATGAAAAGAAAGATGACCAGAATCGCGAAAACGGCACCCAGAATCAACGCCTGACGCAGCTCGAAATAGGTGTTCTCGATGAATGTCGAGTTGTCCAGGACGTTCTTGATGACCATGCCCTCGGGGAGCTGCGGCCCCAGATCCGCGATCGTCTTTTCGACCTTGCCAACGACATCGACCGTGTTGGCCGACGCCTGCTTTTGGACCACGAAAGAGACGCCTGGCTGACCGTCCACGCGAGTCAGTGTCCTGGCCTCCTTGACCCCGTCGACGACCCCGGCCACGTCACGGACGCGAAGCTGCGCGCCGTTGGGAAGGCCCATCAGAACGACATCCCCGATGTCGGACGCCGATCGGTACCGGCCGACTGCCTTGACACCGATCTCGGTGTCGCCGTTGGTGACGCGGCCACCAGGAACATCGATGCCCTCGGCGCCAACAAGCTGCGCGAACTGTGTCAGCCCGATTCCGGCCGCATCCAGTTTGGCACGATCCACTTCGACGCGAATCTCGCGTTCATCGCCACCCTGAATGGTCACGCTGCCAACGCCATCGACGCGCTGGACTGCCGGACTGACGATGTCGGCCACGATACGGCGCGTCTCGACCGATGTGGCCGTGCCGTATACCGCGTACGCCAGGATGGGCGACGAGGCCGGGTCGAAGCGCGATATGATCGGGTCCATGATGTCGGGAGGCAGTTCACCACGAATCATGGCAAGGCGATCCCTGACATCGTTCGAGGCCTGCTGCGGACTCGCCGTCATCTTGAACGTGACGACTACCTGAGACACGGAATCGCGCGAAAAACTGCGGACGTTATCCACGTCGTTGACGCCGGAAAGGATGTCCTCGATCGGACGGGTGACCTGGGTTTCGACCTCTTCGGGACTGGCCCCGGGATATGGCACAACCACCGCGACGATCGGGAATGAGACCTCTGGGAAAAGGGAAAGCGGCAGACGGAAGAACGCCAGCCCGCCAAGCACCAGCAGGGCGAGCGCCACCATGCCGGTCAGGACCGGCCGGTTAATTGCGACATCGGAGATCTTCATGGGGCTGTCTCCGCGGCAGGTTCGACAACGTCGTCGGGAGCGTCGGAAGCGACCTGGGCATCCGGATGATCCTGACCGGCGCCATCGGCACCCTCGACTTGTTCCGGGCCGGTCTCCGCCGTGTCAGCGATCTTGACCTCGACCTGATCACCGTCTTTAAGGTCGTTCATGCCGGAGACCACGACCCAGTCGCCCTCGGCCAGGCCCGACAACGCCACGACATAGTCCGCGTCCATGCTCCCGAGTTCCGGCTTGACAATGACCGCCCGCCCCTCGCGGACCACAAACACGACGTCACCGTCCGGCCGCTTCACAAGTGCCTTCCTCGGTATCGCGGCCACGCCGTCCTCACGCAAGACCTCGATTCGGGCCGTGGCAAACATGTTCGGCAGCAACCTGCCGTCGTCGTTGTCGATGGTGACGACCACACCAGCCTGCCTGGTCATCGGATTCAGACTTGGGCTGAGGGTCAGAACCTCTCCGGCAAACTCGGCGCCCGGCACGTCCGATGCCGTGACGGCCGCTGACTGACCTGTACGGAGGCGGGCGAAATCAACCGCCGCCGCGTTCGATTCAAGCCTGAGCACCGCCAGATCCTGGACCTGAAATAGCGGCATCGTCTGACCGGCAGGCGACCCGAGATTCACAAAACGATGGGTAACGGTGCCCTCGATTGGGGTCGTCACGCGGGCATTCTCGACCATCTGAGCTGCGAGAGCGGCCGCTGCGGCAGCCGTTGCCAGCCCGGATTCGGCCGCGGACATCGACGCCTTCGCATCACGCAACCCGAACTCGATCTTCTCGAACTCGGACTGCGGGATCGCATCGTCCTTACGCAGGGCGGACAGCCTGTCGTACGCGGACGTGGCCGCATCAAGTCCGATCCGGGCGCGTTCGACCTGCGCCTCGGCCACCTGAACGCCGGCCATGGCCTGATCCGCCTGAAGCTCTATTTCACGGTGTTCGATGATCGCAAGAACCTGTCCGGCCTCGACATCGTCGCCCACATCCACAAGAAGCTCCTCGACTCGACCGGGTACCTTGGTAAACACCGGGACTTCATTCCGCGGTTTGATGGTGCCGTTGATGGTCACATACTGCGCAACATCGCGAATCACGACCGGCTGTACCAACACACGGGGCACCGGCGGTGTCACCTCGCGCTCGGCCTCGGCGCGGTCCGCCAGCGCGTCGGCCACACGCCAACCGATTACGCCCAGCAGGGCCGCCGCCGTCACCGCCGCAATCGAAATCCAGACGATCTTCTTCATCGGGGGCCTCGGTATGCCAGGGTTGCCGGATGCCGTCCGGCGGGCAATATGATAACACGACCACGCCCAGCCCAGCGACTTGATAACAAAGCAGTTTCGATCCGCAAACATGAAACAAACCTCGAGTGTTCCGGCGCGTACCGGAGTTCTCACGTTGACATCCCGTAAGGACGGCGTGACAATTCAATCCACAGGCCCAATTCTGGCTGTTAAACCGAGCTGTTATGCATCTATGGAGGTTGGTCATGATTGACAAATTCGGGCATTGGAAGCGTGCGTGCGGGTATGCGATCCCACTGCTTCTGACCATGACGATTCAGGTCTTCGGACTGGTTTCATGCGCTGACGAAGATGTCGAACTGGCGGCGGTCACACTGGGCGACCAGGAGTTCGGCGCGATGCTTGTGGCCAGCGACGGTGAACAGCTCCTGCCGATCGTCACGCGCAACGATTCATTTGAACCGACCGCGGTGACGGGTGCAGTCTGGATGGATGGCAACGGCAGCAGCATCGTCGTTGATCTGGCCCCTGAAACCGGCCTTCCATCGAAGGTTGTGCTGGGCGATTACATCGTGCTGTTCGCGAACTGGAACGCGGACGGGACTGTGGCGGACGTCGCCCGAGTCTACGGACCGACCGGATACATCGAAATCCTACGCGGTGTCCAGGTACGGGAACCGGAACCCCAGATCGAGACCGAGCCGGGTGTGAAAGTCTCGGCCGCGACCTGCCTGCCGAACTGCCCGTCAAAGGAACGCACCCAGGCGGAATTGCTGAAGGTGGCCGGACTGGGACTGTCCATCGCGACCTGCGGACTTGCGACTGCCGCAAGCTGGGGCGCGATGCTGCTGCCCTGTTCGGGCGTCGTCGTGTCCAGCGCGAAGATGCTGACCTCCGAGGAATCGTGGCTTAACGCTCCCCTTGAACGCGCCGACAAACTCCTCAGCGGAATCGACATCCTTCAATGCATCACCGGAGACGTCTCCGGGTGTGTTTCCGCCGCACTGAACCGTGCATCGTCCGAACGTCAGAAGGCCGCTGACCGGGAGGAGGCCTACCAGGATCTGGTTCAGGCCGCCAACGACCGACTGATGAACGGTTTGATCCCGTCCGGATACCAGGAGGGCGAGCAGCCGGTTTGCATCGACAACTACGCATGCACCCCCGGACTGACCCTGAACTGTATCGAAGGCGGCACCAAGACCTGTCAGGACGACTGCACGTGGGGCAACTGCCCGAAGATGTCCGGCGGGATGTGCTCGTTCCCCAACGAAGGCGAGGCCGCGTGCGAGGGCGCCGTCCAGGACGTCATCTCCCAGTGCACGTCGTCGGGCGGCCATATCGTCGGCTGGACCATCAGCAAGGCAGACTGCGTCAGCGCCTACAACTGCTGGGTAAAGGGGTGCCCATGCCTGTTTTCCTGCGCGATGGAATGCGGCAACGACTCGGACTGCGCGCAGTCCTGCTACGCGGATTCTGGCGCCAACGCCCAAGCCGAAAGCACCGCCTGCTCTGCATGCGAAGAACCCGGCGTCTACGGTCAATGCCAGACCGAAGGCTGACCTGGCCACCGACAAGTCCACTGGAGTGCTTTTGTCACCGTTGAATACCATGGGCCCCCGGCTCTTTTCGCTGGCAGCCGTCGCGATTGCGTATCTACCGACAACTGTAATGGCGTCCTCCTCCGTGACGAATCAGATGGTCGGAGCGTCAGGTCTGCGCGGCATGCTGCTGCAGGTAAACGCCGCCCTGCGCTCTTCGGATCCAAGTCCGTTCAGCTGGGCACTGCTGCCGATCGCGCTGGCTCCCCTGATCCTGCTGGCATGGATGCTCGTGTCCTTCTTACGGGATCAGCCGAAAAAGCGAATCACCGTACCCGAGATCATTGCCCTGACCATTTCTCTTGCCTTCTCGACCCTGATCATCTTCGCTGACGTCTATTCGATGTTCTCTGCCTGGATCGACCCGGACGACGTGGGAGAACTGGCCAGGGTCATCAGCCTGACCGATGGCCAGTACTTCCCGATTCAAGGGACGTACATCCACATGTGGCAACTCTACATCGGCCCGTTTGCCACGATGTGGATCGGCCTGTTCGGGCTGGTCTTCGATAATCACGTCGCCTTCGCCATCGCCCCGCTCGTCACCCTGCTCGCCACCCAGGTTACCGGCGCGGCATTCCTGCGACGCCGATTCAATACAACCGCTTCACTCCTGTTCATCCTGGCGGTGCCGCTGCACATGGCATTCATGATGTCTTCGTCGGCCCACGTCGTGTTCGGGATTCCGCTGGGCATCCTGATTCTCTGGATCATGACCGACGCGATCCGCGACAACACATGGCGACACATCCCTCTGGCGTTCCTGGCTGCCGGACTCATGGTGCAGTTCTACGCGGTCAACATCGTGTGGCTTGTCACCATTCCCACCCTGCTCATCCTGTTTGGAAAGCCGACAATGCCGACGAAGGGCTGGATCCGCTCCAGCCTTCTCTTCCTGCTGCCGCAGGTGTTCACGATATTCATGGCGATGGCCGACATCCTCGCCAACAAGCCGCTGGCCGGTCCTGGCGGTCAGCCTGCATCGACCACGGCCATCGCGGTAATCCTGGCACTGTCCGTCATCGGACTCGCGCTGCTGATAGCTGTCCGGACCACGCTTCGCAGACACAATCTGGTCGAGCGGGCCGCCGAGACTCCTTTCGCCGTAACAACAATAACCTTGGCCATGCATTCGATTGTGCTGCTGGTGCCCGCCCTGCTTGGAATGATGGACGGCACGTATTTCACCTTCGCGCTGCCTGTCATCTGGCTGGCCGTTGTCCTGACGGCAACGCATCTCCTGTCCGAAGCCACCGAGCGCCACGACTTCGTCAAAAGGCGACTGGCGATGGCCCTGGTGGTTTCGACGTCGATCGTCTATCTGGGCGCGTGGTGCTTCCACACCGTGGACAGTCCGTGGAGCCTTGGCCAGGTCTTGAACCCGAAGGCCGGCATTGGTGAACCGCTGATGAAATTCATTAAGGACGCTGGTATGTCCGACAGGCAGGAGTACCGGGAAAACATCCACCACCTTCATCAGGTGACAATATCCGCACCGCTGTATCCGATGTTCTTCCTGCCACCCGAGGACGTAGACGACGACCGTGAGTCGCTGGAGATCGTGTTCCTTCCCAGGCGGGACTCTGACGAACCCTATGAAGACCCGTTCGAGGACTACGCTTCGGCGCAGTTGTTCTCGCACGACGGACTTGAAGTGCTGGCGTACGATTCCAGGCTCAGGTATCACGAACAAAAGGCGACGGTGACTTACCAGAATCAGGTGCAAAATGACCTTCCGCGCCCTTGGCTGTGGATACCCCGCCCCCTGATGGGAGACATGATGGTTGCGGCCAGGGCGCTGCTCGACGTGCCATCGTCCGCTTCCAACGACCCGGCCAGGATGGGTTTCGGCGCGAATGGGGACGCGTCCCGTCAGGACCTGCCAGAATCGGTGCGCCTGGATACCACTTTCAGGGCCGGACACCTTCGGACGCTGGCGGTGCTGGTTTCAACCAGATGCCCGTCAACAACGTCCATAGATGGTCGCCAGGCCGCGCCGCTGATGCAGTTGGACTACCCGGAGTTCTTCGAGGACGGCGCGGGATACCGTGTTGAACTGTATGAACTCGAACCGGCCAGAGGAGTCGTCAGTGTCGACGTCGACGTAACGGATTGCCGCCTGAAGATGCTTGACCTGCTGGACCCGCCGATGAAATGGCAGAATCTGGTCAAGGTACTGCTGGAACACGGTTTCACGGTTGGTGAATGCGAAT
>CAZNJW010000109.1:0-7499 GCA_964573455.1 uncultured Anaeromyxobacteraceae bacterium
TACCAACCCAGGTTTCGTTTTCGGACCCTCCGGATACCAACCCAGGTTTCGTTTTTGGGCCTTCCGGATAACAACCCAGGTTTCGTTTTTGGACCTTCCGGATAACAACCCAGGTTTCGTTTTTGGACCCTCCGGATACCAACCCAGGTTTCGTTTTCGGGATTGCTCAGGGGTGATGGTTGATGGAACGAAGATGAACGGGAAAGGGGATCAGGCGACGGCTCGGGCCAGCATCAGACCGGTCAGGACTTCACGGTCGTGCGGAAAGACATGTTTGAACCGGATCGTGACGCTGTCCTGGGAACCGTCTCGACGGACGCCAATGATTTCGCCAAGAACCTTAAGGTTCCGGGAGCAGCCGGGAATCTGGAATCCGAGCCACGCGAACTGACCAGGAGGCACGTCCCCCGATACCAGTTCCATCCCCGTCATGCCGATGCGCCTGGCGAATCCCGACCCGCTGACCTTCTCGCCGCGAATCTCTTCAACTGGGAAACTGACATCGACCATCGTATCACCAAGCCCGTACATGACTACCTCCAGCCATATCCAGAACCGACCGCCGCCGGCGCACCCCGCGCCGCGACGACCCGGCATCAACGAATCCGAGGTTAATACGCAGCCTTCGGAACTGCCAAAGAAACGACTGAAGAATTCTGGCGATCCACGCCACGGTTTACTGATTCGACCAAAAGAACTACAATCCGCCAGCTCGTCCGGTGGAGTGGCCGCCGGCACGCCATACGATGAAGGAATCGCCCGATGGAAACCGCCGATCCCGTCTTCAAGTGTTACAACTGCGGCGAGGAACTGGTCTTCGATGTGAAGATCGGGCGCCGTGACATGTGCCCGAACTGCTATGCCTATCTACATTGCTGTTACAACTGCAAGTACTGGGATAAGAACGTGCACAACCAGTGCACCGAAAACCAAGGTGAGTTCATTCGTGACCGGGCTGAGGGAAACTTCTGTCTCTACTTCACCTTCAAACCGGTGGAAGGTACCGAGGGCATCACCGAGGAGGCCCAGGCCAAAAACCGGCTCGAGGAGATGTTCGGTGGCGGCAAGACGGTTACGTCCCCACGAACGGCCGACGACGCAAAAGCCCGCCTGGACAAGCTTTTCAGCAAATAGAATCTTTGCCAGCCCTGGCCGGCACCAGAATATGACTGATTCAAGCCCCGTAATCCTGATCGACGCTGGAATTCCGTGGGCCACATCCGTGCTCGACGGAATTGGCAAGCGCGTTTTCTTCGATCCCGCCACAGGCAAGCCCGACACAGCGACTCTATCCATCGCCGACGTCCTCGTTGTCTCGTCGTCGGTCCGAATCAACAGTGAGATTCTGGCGCCCTGTGAATCGCTTCGGGCTATTGCCACTCCCGTTGTGGGAACCGATCACGTTGACATGGGCGCGGTCCGGGACCTCGCCTCCCGACTTGGCCATGGCATTTCAGTGTTCAACGCGCCCGGGTCTACTGCCGGTGCCGTTGCGGACTGGACGATTGGCGCCATGATCACGGCGCTTGGCAGGTTGCCCGCATCGGTCGGCATAGTTGGATTCGGCAACTGCGGACATGAAGTCGCGCGCCGGCTCAACATGCTGGGCATCCCCTGGCTTGCCTGCGACCCCCTGCTTGCCCCGCCATCTGGCCATACCCCCCTGTCCGAGCTGGCCGAAGCCGAAGTCGTGACCTTCCACGTGCCGTTGACAACACCCTCGCAGTCCCCGTTCCCTACTGTCGGGATGGTCTCACGCGAGCTGTGCGTTTCATATGCGGCCGCATCCTGCCGGCTGGTCATAAACTGTTCTCGCGGCGGCATCCTTTCTGAATCGATGTTCGCTGGCTCCGCGCGCGGACTTCCTGCCTTCGCGCTCGACGTTTTCATGGGCGAGCCCGCTCCATCGCCACTTACCGTGGCCGCAGCCACCGTCGCCACGCCTCATGTGGCCGGCAGCGGCAGGCTTGGCAGGGCCAGGGCGATAAACATGGTTTCGGAGTCCGTCATACGGGCACTTGGTCTGTCCATGCCACCAGGCGGCCTGCTTACGCCCGATTCCATCGCCGCCAGCGAACTGATTCGTTCACCAGTGAACACACTGACCGTGAATCCCGCCACCGCACATACCGACTCCGGTTTCGCCGCGCTCAGGGACGCGCTGGTTCCACTGTCGGGTGTGGCACTTTCGGCTCCCTTCAAGGCGGCATGGGCGACCTGCGACGAAAGGCAGCGAGCCACTGTCTTCAGGCGTTTCCGCCTCGAGGCGCTCAGAACTGAACCGACGTGGCTTGCCGGATGAATTCCTAAAACGGACAGCAGGATGTTCAGCATTCGCCATGCCATGAAGCGCCATTCACCCGATTCAGCGAGGTCTTCGCCGGTCTTCCCGCACGTAACGCGCGCGGTTGCGCGATTGACACACGGGCCGGTTTGCATCTATAACGTACAGTGACTTGGAAGGGTTCGAACAGATGGCACACAAAGTCTGTCCCAACTGCGGCGTTTCACAGCCACAGGATTACATTTTCTGCGCGGAATGCGGTAGCCGGCTCCCCGAACTCCTGGAAGAGAGCCAGGCTGCGATCAAGACCGACACGCCCCGGGCTGAATTCGACCCCGAGGAATTCTCGGCCCTGCCCCGCAGCAGCCGACCGGATGCCGATCAGATTCCTGCCTGGGCGCAGAACGCCGCGCCTGTCGCGCCTCCGGCCAGACAGTCGCCTCCGTCGGCTCCAACCGCACAACCGGTGCCCGCCCAGCCGAAAGCCACAGGCGCTGCCTGGACTCTCGTCCATCTTTCACGCGCCGGCGGCACGAATGTTCCTTATCCGGTTCCCTCATCCGGCCTTACCGTCGGAACCACCGGTTGCACGGTAAACTTCACGGACGATCGGACGATGTCCCCGCGCCACGCCGCATTCAACCCGGTCGGGGACGGGCTTCAGGTCGAGGACGCGGGCAGCGTGAACGGCGTTTTCCTGCGCATTTCAGGTTCTCACAAGCTGTCCGATGGCGACGTGTTCGTCTGTGGCGACTCGGTCTTCCGTTTCTCATCCGAGACGGCGACTATCGCCCGCGACGACTTCATGCTCTATGCGGCCCCGGACGAAACATGCCCCCGTGGAACGCTGACCAAGCTGCTGGCGGGCGGCGCCGACGGCCCCGTTTTCCCTGTTTCAACAAGACCCGTTGTCATCGGACGTGAACAGGCCGACATCGCCTGCCCCGAGGATCGCTACATGTCCCGGGTTCACGCGGCCATCGAACCCGAGTCCGGTGGACTTTTCCTGAAGGACAAGCAGAGTCGCAACGGCACCTACATCAAGACGTCGGGCGTCATAACGGCGCACGTCAACGACGTCATCCTTGTGGGCAGGCAACTCCTTCGTGTCGAGGCCAGTAACCAGTGACGACGATCCCCGAGTTTGGCGACGGTATCTCGATCGTTATCCCGGCCTTCAATGAGGCGGCCAGGATCGGTGCAACGATCTCGGCTATCGAGAGTTATGCCGGCACCCGTTTCGATGCGTGGGAAATCGTTGTCGTCGACGACGGCTCTTCAGACGACACGGCCGATGCGGCCCGCGCCGCCATCAAGGATGCCTCAAAACTGGTGGTGGTCACAAATCCGGGCAATCGCGGCAAAGGTTTCTCAACGAAAAACGGTTGTGCTCACGCCCGGTTCCCGTATGTTCTGATGTCGGATGCGGACCTGTCCACCCCGATCGAAGAGATCGAAAAGCTTGCGGCCAGGGCCGCCCCCGACGCGGTGGTGATAGCCTCCCGGGCACTCCAGGGCTCGAACCTCGAAGTGCGCCAGCCCATTTATCGCGAGATGATGGGACGAGTCTTCAATCTGCTGGTTCAGCTGCTCGTGATCCGCGGCATTCACGACACCCAGTGCGGATTCAAGCTGTTCGGTTCCGAGATAGTTAAACATGTGATGCCGGCGCTCGAGACGAACGGGTTCGCCTTCGATGTCGAGTTGCTGGCCCGGGCCGATCGCATGGGATACCGGATCTTCGAAGTTCCCGTTACCTGGCGCAACGACGAGCGTACGCGTGTAAGCGCGCTTTCCGACTCGGCGCGTATGTTCCGCGACATGGTCGCAGTCCGTTTCAAAGTCAACAAGATCCCGAAGGCCGGCCAGCGCCGGTCCGACGGCAGGGTCCAGTGACCCTGACAGCTCAAGGAAGAATCACTTTGGCAAGAAGAATCGTTATTTCCGCAGACCCATACGAAGCGCGCGCCGCGCTGCTTGACGGCGATCTGCTGACCAACCTCGAGATCGAGTCCGCCGGCTCCAACCGACGCCGCGGCAACCTGTACCGCGGGCGTGTGACCACGGTTGAGAAAAGCCTGGACGCCGCCTTCGTCGACTACGGCACCGGCAAGGAAGGGTTTTTGCCCCTGGACGAAGTCAACGAGCGCTCGCTGATCGAACTATCCGGCAAGTCAGCGGCGGCCAACGGCCATGTCAGCCTGGGCGCCGGCGACGTCATCCTTGTCCAGGTCGCCAAGGAAGAAGTTGGCAAGAAGGGCGCGGCCCTGACCATGAACGTGTCCAATCCCGGACGTTTCCTGGTCCTGATGCCCTTCTCTTCCCGTACCGGCGTTTCCAGGAAACTGTCGGGCGACGACCGCCTGCGCCTGAAGGACTCGCTGGATCACCTCAACCTTCCGAAAGGTTTCGGCTGCATCATCCGAACGGTCAGCGATCAGAGCGACGAGACCGAGCTTCAGGCCGATCTGGACCACCTGGTCTCACAGTGGAAACAGATCGTCGTCCGGTTCGCCGAAGCCAGAAAGCCCGGCGAAATCCACGGGGAATCCAGTCTGGCTCTACGTTTTGTCCGCGACTACATGGACTCGGACGTCGATGACGTACTCGTCGAGGATGAGGTCACGTGGCGCGAGATCAACGCGTACTTCGATGCGGTGATGCCCGGACGTTCGTCGCGGCTGAGGCGTTACTCCGGCGACCTGCCTCTGTTCGTGAAGTACAACGTGGATCGCCAGGTCGAGGCGCTGCTTCGAAACCGCGTGACGCTGCCGTCCGGCGGAAGCATCGTGATAGGACAGACCGAGGCACTGACCGCGATCGACGTGAACTCCGGCCGCACCAAGAAGGGAGCGATCGAGGACACGGCGTTCAAGACCAACGTCGAGGCCGCCATCGAGATAGCCCGTCAGGTCATTCTTCGGGACATCGGCGGAATCATCGTTGTCGATTTCATAGACATGGAGTCCGAGGGTCACAGACATGACGTCGAGGAGGCTTTGCGAAAGGCTCTGTCGCGCGACAAGGCACGTCTGACAGTGTCGAAAATACGCGACTTCGGGCTTCTGGCCTTCTCGCGCCAGCGCCTGCGTCACACGGTCGAGGAAGGAATCATGTCCGCGTGCCCCGCGTGCAGCGGCACTGGACGCATCAGGGCACCGGGTCCGCTGGCGATGTCAATACTGCGACGTCTGCGCGAGCGTATCGCAAACATGACAGGCGACCCCGAGATGGTCGAGGTGACTGTTTCGATCGACGTCGCGAACTTCCTGAACAACCGTAAGCGTGAAGAGTTGATGGCCCTCGAGAAGCGTCACGGCATGACCATCGAGATACTGGGAACCCCAGACGTGATGCCGGACGACATGCAGGTCACGATACACGAGGATCTTCCGGAGGATCGCCAGATTTCCCGCCAGCGTGTCGAACCGGCCGATGAATTGATGCCGCCGGCGGCCACAGCGACCACGCCCCAGCGTCAGAGCAAGCCGTCGGAGCCGGCCCAGCAGGCCGCGCCCAAGCCAAAACAGAAGCCTTCCCTTCTGCGAGGTCTTCTGGCAAGGCTGCTGGATATCGATGAATACGACGAGGTTCAGGTCAAGGACAGCGTGGGTAAAGGACCGGTCTCCAAGCCGATCGAGACGCCACCCACGCCCACGCCCCCGCCGCGCCCGCCGGAGCCGGCACGCGTCCCGGTTTCCCAGCCTTCACGAGGATCAGGGGAACAGCAGCGAAAGCCACGCCCCCCGCGTCAGCCAAGACAGGAAGCCCGTGCTACGGTGGTTACCGGGACGACTGCTCAAGCAGGCATGAAGACCGGCGAGTCCCACGTGCAGTCTGCCGCGCAGCCAACGCCTCAGTCCGCCGAACCGCAGGCTCCCCAGTCCGGTGAGCAGGCCACGGGACAGACTGCGGCAAAACCTTCCCGTTCAAGGAATGCCAGGCGACGGGCGGCTCAGAAGCGGGCCCGCGAGGCTGCTGCGATGACAACGCCTGGGACCGGAACAGACGCACCGGCAGTTGCTGCCGCTCAGCCTGCCTCTGCAGCAAAGCCGACGTCGCCATCACCGGCAGTCCCCGCCACGCATGTGGTCGACACACCGGTCGCAAAGGAAAAACCGGCACCCAGACAGCGCAGACCCAGGCAGCCCCGCCCTGCCCCTGCCTCCGCTTCTGCCCCCGCGCCTATGGGCGAAATGTCTTCCTCCCCTGCGCCGGCCCCCGACAGCGGCCTTGGCAATCAGCCCGCCGCCCCCGCGACCTCCAAACCGCAGGCCCGTCGGCACCGCACTAAAAAGCCTTCCACACCCGATAGGTCAGTTGACCAGAGCGCAAGCGATAACTGATATTTTTCAAAGGATTACACATCATGCACGACGTCAAATACCTACTTGAGAACCTTGATGAAGCGACGTCCCGCCTGGCGACCCGCGGGTACACGGACCTCGGCTGGCTCGGCGATCTGGCCGATCGTCGGCGTCGCCTGACAGGCCAGTGCGACGGGATGCGCGCCGACCAGAAGAAGATCAGCGACTCCTTCAAGCAGCCTGGCGTGACACCCGAAACGCGTGAGGAGCTTCGCGCTCAGAGCAAGGCCTTAGGCGAACAGATCGCGTCCCTTTCCAAGGAGCTCGAGGCAGTCGAGGCAGAACTGAACGACCGGCTGATGTACGTGCCAAACCTGCCGGATCCCCGAACCCCCGTCGGCCCGGACGAGTCCGGCAACGTGGTCGCCCGTGCCTGGGGCACGCCGCGTCAGTTCCCCTTCAAGGCACTGGAGCACTGGGAACTTGGCGAAAATCTGGGAATCCTGGACTTCGAACGTGCTCGAAAAATTTCCGGCGCCCGCTTTGTTCTGTACCGCAACGCGGGTGCCCGTCTGGAACGCGCTCTCGCGGCGTTAATGCTCGATACCCATGCCCAGCACGGCTACCAGGAACTCCTGCCCCCGTTCCTGGTGCTGGAACAGTGCATGCGCGGCACCGGACAACTGCCGAAGTTCCGCGAAGAGGCCTACGTTGCCACGGACGACATGTATCTGATCCCGACCGCCGAGGTTCCCGTCACGAACATGTACCGCGAGGAAATCCTTGACGGACGCGACCTTCCTCTGAAGTACGCCGCCTACTCCGCCTGTTTCCGGCGCGAGGCCGGCTCGCATGGCCGCGATGTAAAGGGAATGACCCGCGTCCACCAGTTCCAGAAGGTCGAACTG
>CAZNJW010000110.1:0-7455 GCA_964573455.1 uncultured Anaeromyxobacteraceae bacterium
CCGAGGACCTGTATGCGGTGGACGGACTGGATTCTTCCGAGGTCTGGGTTGCTGGCGAGAACGGACGGGTCCTCTCGATTCGGGAAGGCAACGTGACGATTCACAAGACACCGGGGAACGAATCGTTGCGCGGTATCCTGCCGCTCGGCCCGTGCGACGTGCTGTTCTTTGGCGATTCAGGCGCCCTGTATTCCTTCAATTGTTCCAGTTTCACCGATCTGTCGTCGTCGATCCCACCTGAGTACGCGCTTGTCGGTGGTGTCGTAGCCGATTCGGGCGCCGGCGAAATATCCCTTCTTGCGGCTCCAGTCATCATGCTCAATCAGTTCGCGGGATTCCCGACGATCATCTCGCCGGCTGAGGGCGTCGATTGGGATGGTTCGGGGTTTGACTGGGCATCGGGAACATCATGGGGAGCCTCGTACTGCCAGGGCATCGTCGGCGGCGCCTCTGGGAACGCGTTCTGGCAGTTCATAACCGACGGCTCCGCCGAGGGTGTCGATTTCCCCGACTTCGGACGGCTGGCCGGTTACGACCCTGTACCCCCTGGGCCGAAAAGACTGAACATCACATGTTCCAGAACGCCGGGTTTTGACATCGACAACTACGACTATCGGTCGCTGGGGACTGCCAACCGCGAGTCCTATTCGGTTGATCTCGGGTCGTTCTACTAGTTTATCCGACAGCCATCAGTTAGATGGGCGGAACGTACGCCCCGCGTGCTACAATCCGGAAAGTCCCTTTCCACCTCGAACTCTGGGGGTGCGTGATGAAACGTCTTTTCGGCAATATCGTCCTTCCCGGTCTGCTGGTCGTCGCCGCGACCGTAGCGTTGTCGCCGGCGATGGCGGCACCGCGGAAGTCGGCGTTGAAGGTTGCCATCGAGGCTCTCGCTCTCGGCATGGGTGACGAACACGATGTTGCCTTCGAGTATTTGAATGCCAGGCAGGACGTGTTCACTGCCGGCGCGAAGGACATCAAGGCCATTGTGGCCGCGTATCCGAACGATTCCGACGTCGCCCGACGCCTGCTGGACTTCGCGGTCGGCAAGGGCGAACAGGGCTGCCGTTTCTCTGCCACACTCGTTTCAGCGGACTATCCCGCCTGGGTTGCCGGGGTTCTCAAGCGATATCCCGATGGATTCAGGTGCGACGCGCTGGACGAGGCGGTCGGCCGGATTCCGTCCTGGGCTGAACCGGCGACCACTTCCCGTGAGACCGAGGTCTTTCTGCTGGAACTGTTCCCGGTGCTCGCCAGGGCTGGCAATCAGGCCGGTGCCTCCGGGGCGTGCCGTTTCCTGGATGCCGGTCCCGACAACGTTCGGATGGCCGCGGCCGACGTCATCGCCACGGTTCGGCCCCGGGATGGCCTGAACTGTCTGGTGAAGTCCTTTGATCGCGAGAAGAACCGTCAGGAAACGACCACGGCATCGTATTTTCTGGAATCGATCGGACGGTTCGGCGGTGCCGGGGCCTGGCCGCACATCGTCGCGGCCCTCGACGTGCAGGGACAGTTCGAACGCGCGTGCGGAATGCTGATCGGGGCCGGCGACGATGGATACCAGGTCATGCTGATGGTCATAAGGACGACCGGGGGCAGGGCGCCGTCGGTCATGAACTGTCTGTCCACCTCCCCGGAATCTTCCGAGGAATACATGCTGCCGCTGTTGAAGGACAAATCCAGGGATCTCCGGAATTTCGCCCTGGATTACTTTTCCACGAACCATTCGGCGTCCGCGCTTGCCGTCATGAAGGCGGGCTTCATCGACAACAATCCCGTCAACGCGCTCGGTGTCCCCAGGGAGCGGATCCTTCAGGCGATGTCCGGTTATCCGGTCGAACAAATCGAGGACATGGTCGAACTGGCCCTGACTGACAACGATGACAGAATCCGCGACGAGGCGATGACTATTATTCGCGCGCGCAAGTCCCTGAACTTCGCGGATGCGATACGTCTGGTCGCCGAGACCGATCCGAACAGGATGACGCGAGCGCAGGCCCTTGGAATCCTCTGGTATCTCGGTGATTTCGATGCCGAACCTCTGTTGATTCGCATGGCTCAGTATGAAGAGTCCGGAATCGCTGCCGAGGCGACGCGGATCCTCGGTTACATCGGCTCCGGCTCGTGTATTCCGACGCTGCGGAAGGTCGCGGCCCACGAAGAGGGCGACCGGGCGACAGCGGCTCTTGAATCCCTCGCGTTTCTTGGACTTACCACGTCGCCATCGGACGCCGTGTTCGTTGGTGTCACCGATGTGCGGCCGGGACGATCCGACTCGGTAATTTCCTGCGGAGATTTCAGGGGCGCGGTGCTCGGCTCCAGCGGACCGGTGCTGATGGCCCTTCCCGGCGGCCCGGGCATGGATTCTCTCTGGGCCAGACCGTGGATGGACGCGCTTGCCCGCAAGGCCGTTCTCGTCTTCATCGAACCGACGCGAAATTCCGGGGTCGAACGTGTGACGATGACTCCACAGGATTTCGAGTGCTTCGCGTCATCGTTCCCGGACAGAAAGATAGTTCTGATTTCGGATGGCCTGGGCGGTACTGCCGCGCAGTGGCTCGCCTTTCAGATACCGAACCGCATCGACGGATTGATCACGATCTCCGCTCCGATTCCGCGCGATCTGGATCGACTGTCCGCGGCCACGAAGGCCGCGCTTCCACGCCCGTTTGGCGACTTCGCGGCAGACCTTGCCGGCAGCTTCGAATTCTTCAGAACCGAGGCTTACGACTACTACATGCTGAAGGCTCTTGCTCCGGCGTTGACCGGTGGCACCTCCAAGGCGCGCTCGGCGTTGAGACTCAAGTACAACAGTCGCCGGCTGGCGAACGCCAGGTACGAACTGTCCAGGGACGAGGTGCGTTTCCTGGCAATGGAGGTCAACAAGCCGGTGATGTGGATTCTTCCATCAGGATTGATGCCGGATGCTGATGTCGAGGTGTTTCGCTCTGTGGTGCAGGAGCGTCCGGATCAGTTCGGTATCGCCCAGACCGACCCGGAATGCGGGATGATGCCTCAACTGACCTGCGACAAACAGGTTCTCAAGTACATCCGGGCATTCCTGAAACGGATTTGAATGACGATGTTCCGATCCGGAGCCTTCGCGTTCCGGATCGTCCCTTGTCGAGGTGGATGTTGACGACTACTGAATCTGCGCGACTGGAATCAGGTCCACGACTTGATGCGGCAACTGTGGAAGCGGCGGCGAACACCGCGTCGAAAATCATCGACGGTGTTTCCCGCGTGTTTCTTGGCAAGGACTCTGTTCTGCGTAACGCCGTGATTGCGCTGATCGCGCGCGGTCACGTGTTGCTCGAGGACGTGCCCGGGGCCGGCAAGACCGTGCTGGCCAGGACGCTGGCGGCCTCGATTGGTGGACATTTCTCGCGAATCCAGTTCACTTCGGATCTGTTGCCTTCGGATATCACCGGCGTCACGGTTTTTTCGGCGCGCGATGAGTCCTTTGTTTTTCACGAGGGACCGGTGTTCGCCAACGTGGTTCTTGCCGACGAGATCAACCGCGCCAGCCCGCGCACGCAGAGCGCCTTGCTTGAGGCGATGAGCGAGCGCGAGGTGACTGTAGACTCCAGGACCAGGGAACTCCCTGATCCCTTCTTCGTGGTTGCAACCCAGAATCCGCATGAACACTCGGGAACTTACCCGCTCCCGGAATCACAGCTTGATCGTTTTATCATGAGGCTGGCGATCGGTTACCCGGACCGCGTGGCCGAGGGCCGGATCGCCATGATGCAGGGGTTCTCCGGGAACCTCGGACTTCAGCCGGTCGTTTCGCCGCATGACGTGGCCGACGCGCAGAAGGCCGTGTCCGGTGTCCATATTCCGGCGTTCCTGATGGACTATCTGCTCGAACTGGTGGCGCGCACCCGGGCCTCGCAGATGCTTGAACTGGGCGTTTCCACGCGCGGAGTGGTCAATCTGGCTTCGGCCGCGCGTTCCTGCGCGCTGGTGGCGGGTCGTGACTACTGCGTCTCTGACGACGTCAAGTCGATGTTCGTTCCGGTCTGTGCACACCGTGTGGTCCTCAGAGGGCAGCGCGCGGCCGGTGGTACCACAAACGGCGAGGCCACGGCGTTGTTGTCCGAGATCCTTGCTTCAACGCCGGTCCCCGGCGATTAGGCCCGCGTCGGTGGCGCGGAGCCCGGGAAACACGATGGGGCGATCCCGCGGCTACATGTGGCGTTCCGACTTCTTTCCCAGGAAACTCTCGTTCACCAGGGAAGGTTGGGTGATCGTGCTCATCTCGGTTGGTCTGGGTCTGGCCGCCATCAACACGGGCAACAATCTTATCTATCTGGTTTTCGGCCTCTCCCTGGGTCTGATCCTGATCAGCGGATTTCTTTCCGAACACAACATCAGGCGCATCAGGCCTTCAAGGATGCCGGTATTTCGGGCAAGGGCAGGGCGTCCCGCCTCGTTCATGCTTTCCTGTTCCAACGGAAATCGTCGTTTCTCGTCTTTCGGGATCGAGATTTGGCCGATGTTCGACAGCACCGAGGTCAAGGTGGATCCCGCCGCGTTCACCGAGATTCTGGCTGGAACCGAGGTCGAGGGACCGGCGACCGCGACGTTTGTCCGTCGTGGTGAGTATCCTTTCAAGGGTGTGGTGATCTCGACCGATTTCCCGTTTTCATTCTTCAGAAAATCGGCGGTGATGCCCGACAAGGGGACCATCGTCGTCCATCCCTTCGTGCATCCGCTGCGCGAGGTCAAGGTTCCGGTCGGGGCCGAGGGCGAAGAGGAAAGCCTCCCGCGGCCGGGACGGGGGTACGAGTTCTTTGGAGTGCGCGACTTCAGAACCGGGGACAACCCGCGCCATATCAGTCACAGGTTGTCGGCCGCGCGTGGTCAGACGATCGTGCGTGAGTTCGAGCAGACGGGCAACCGCATGGTCTACATCGCCCTCGTGAACATCAGGCCATCCGGTAGCGATGGACTGGAGAGGGTCGAGTTCGCCATCGAGAAGGCCGCGTCTGTTGCCGTTCATCTGATCGGCGAGGGCAGGGTTGTGGGGCTGGCATCGTGTTCCGGGGCGGTCGCGGCTGGGACGGGACCGGCGCAGGCCGACAGTATTCTGGACCATCTGGCGACCCTGCCTGTTCTGGACATGAATCCTCCGGGCGAGGAGATTCAGATACGGTCTGTGCTGGCTTCGGAGAACCCTGGAGGGGTTATCTGGGTCAGACCATGAAGGGTGGTGCGTGGCGCGCCGCCGGGGGCTTTTCGGGATGAGGTTCGACCACCTGCACAGGGGTGTCACGCTGCTGATTACCTGGTTGGGGTTCGGCTCGCTGTTCATGTCGGGCGAGTTTGGCCTTGAGGTGGTCATCCCGTCCATGCTTATTCCCGTTGCTGGCCTGGCGTCGTCGCGACTGACAAGACTGGCGGGATCGGGACGGGTCGCGGGTGCTATCGCGCTGCTGGCAGGACTTGGCGCCGGCTGGATGGCGTGGACCACGACCGACTATCTGCTGTGGGCGATTACGTTCGCGGTCTTTCTGACCGTGATGAAGTCCCTTTTTCTTCGTGTTTCCGGCGACTTCATGCAGATGTACGCGCTGAGCTTCCTGTCGGTGATGGCCGCCGCCGTCGTCAACCCCGGTCTGTCGTTCGGCGTTCTGATGCTGCCCTACACGGTACTGCTGGTGTTCTCGCTGGTGCTTAACAACCTCAGGCGCAGTATCGAGAAACAGGTTGGCGGACCGTCGTCGGCGCCAGGCGACATGGACAGGTTCATGGCGCGAAGAGGCATCATCGGTCGCAGATTCGTGGCTATGACGACCGGTGTCACCCTTGTGGTGTTTCTCGCCTCCATCGGCTTCTTTTTCCTTTTCCCCAGGATGGGACTCGGCTTCTTCTCCCGTCAGCAGCGGAAGCCGACCGCGATCACAGGTTTTTCCGAACAGGTGACTCTTGGTGACTTCGGAAACATCGCAGATGACCAGGGTGTCGTCATGAGGGTTGTTCCCAACGGCGAGATGTCGGGGTCACAGGTGCGGATTCCGTTGCGTATGAAGGGCCAGAGTCTCGACACATACGACGGCCGCTCCTGGCGTAAGACAACGCCCATGCGTACGCCCCTGAACATGTACAGTGATGGTGTCCTGCGCAGGCCGGACACCGAGATCCCGGGCGAAGGCTCCTGGATGCGGGATGTCTACCTGGAACCGATGTCAGGCAGCGTGCATGTGATGTTCGGCGAGCCGGAAATCTCTGGATTCAAGCCACTGACCGGCAGCCTCGACGACCTTCGCAAGGACAGGTATTCCTTTCACACCGACTTCGCCGGCGATTTCACGATGACCGGTCCGGATTCCTCGGCCGTGGTTTACACGGTCCAGTCCATGCCCGGGCCGGTTGACCCGACCGTGCTTCGTGGGGCTGGTACCGATTATCCTCAAAGAATAAGGTCCCTCTACCTGCCTCTGCCGGTTCAGCAGCAGGGAGTGGTTGATCTGGCGCGTTCGATGACGGCGGGCCTTGACAACCCCCATGAGATCTCGGTCGCGATAGAGTCCGCGTTGAAGTCCGGGTGGGAGTACTCGCTCGATTCACGGCATGGCGATGTGGATCCGCTGGCGGACTTTCTGCTGACGAACAGGACCGGCCACTGCGAGTACTTCGCGTCGGGCATGGTCGTCATGTTGCGCCTGCTCGGAGTGCCCGCCCGTATCGTCAATGGCTTTTACGGCGGCGTGCGGAACGATTACGGGGATTACGTGGCGCTCAGGCGGGCGGACGCGCATTCATGGGTTGAGGTCTACTTTCCCGGACATGGATGGGTCACGTTCGACCCGACGCCGGCTTCCGCGCTGGACATGCGTCGGGGCGGGGGATTATTCGCGTCGATCACGTCGGCCGTCGACGCGATGCGACTGACGTGGTACCGATGGGTCATCGAGTACGACCTGGAAAAGCAGTTTGACTTCCTGGCCGGCCTGCTGAGCGTGCGCAAATCGACGAAGTTCGGAGAAAACGTGTCGTTCTCCGATGTCCGCAGGGTGTTCAGGAAACTGTTTAACCTTCCATGGGGCACAATCTTCGGGGTGCCGTTCGGGCTGGTAATCCTTTTTGCGGGCGGTCGCGGGCTGTACATGTGGTTCAAGCCCGGCGGCGGTCTGCCGGCGCCAGTCACCGGAGTCCGTCAGTACCGGCGGATGCGCAGGCTGCTGAAGAAACGCGGGATGCGTCGCTCATCATCCGAGACCCAGATGGAGTTCTCCGCCAGGTGTGGTCAGCGTTGGCCTCAGGCGGCTGAGGCGGCTGCCAGGGTCGCGGCCGCATATGTCGCGGTGCTTTCCGACCGACCTTCGCCATATTCCGACGCCGATCTTGACCGGGACGTTGCGTCGATAGCCGAAATTGTCGCGGGGCCAGGTACCCGTAGGGGCGAACCGCCTGCGCCAAGGCTTCGGCGTGTCACAGGATGACAATTCG
>CAZNJW010000111.1:0-7423 GCA_964573455.1 uncultured Anaeromyxobacteraceae bacterium
GTGTCGATCATGATCTCGTCGATAATGATGACGGCGGGCGGTTCGGTCTGTTCACACAAACCGGCCTGGCATTCCTCCCATGACTCGCAATAGGAGACCGTTCCCCATTCCAGGCAGCCGTCGCTGTTGTAGTCCCGGCACTGCTGCCAGCCGTTTCCCAGCACGCACTGCTTCTCCTCGGGAACCAGGCACTCGTTTTCGCAGGTAGAGGCGCAGTTGCCGTTGCTGCAGACCAGCGTTCCCTCGCAGTCGGTGGCGGTACCCCATTCGAGGCACCCGTCCGAGTTATAGTCGCCGCACACGCGGTAACTTTTCGTGGTGCCGGCCACGCACTGCCGGGAGTTGGCGACAACGCAGTCGTTGGAACAGGACAGGGCACAGTTGCCACCATTGCAAACCAGGCCCTGATCACACGGAACCGGCGAGCCCCATTCCAGACAGCCGTCCGAATTGTAGTCGTCGCAGGTAACGACCGAATTGATATCACACTGACGTGCCTTGGCGACCGTGCACTCATTCGAGCAATCGTTGGAGCAGTTACCTCCGCTGCAGACCAGACCATCGTCGCACGGCACGGGCGAACTCCACTCCATGCAACCGTCTTCGTCGTGGTCGTCGCAGGTCTGGATCGCGTCGCCTTCGCACTTGCGGGCGCCCTGAACCGTGCAGCCGGGGGTACACTCTTCGGAGCAGAACCCGCCGCTGCAGACCTGGTCCTGACCGCAGAACAACACGGTGCCCCATTCCAGGCAGCCGTCACCGTCGTATTCGTTACAGATGACGTATCCACCCACCTCGCACTGGCGGCTGTTGATGGTGCTGCACTCGTTCTCGCAATTATCCGCGCACTTGCCGCTGCTGCAGAACTGGTCGTTGCAGTCACTGGCGTCGCCCCATTCCAGACAGCCATCGCTGTTGTAGTCGCCGCAGATCACTACGGAATTGGAATCACATTTCCTGGCGCCAATCGTGGTGCACTCGCTGAGACACTCCTCGCCGCAGAATCCGCGCGCGCAAACGAGGCCCCCCTGGCAGGTGGTCGGATTTCCCCACTGGAGGCACCCGTCGGAGTCGAAGTCGCCACACTCCATGACGCGTCCTTCGGCGTCGCAGGTCTTCGCGCCAATCGCCGTGCATTCCTGATCAGGGCAACCGCTGACGCACTCGCCGAGGTGACATACCTGACCGGCTTCGCAGTCGACTGCCATGGACCACTCGACACAGCCGTCGTCGTCCAGATCGACGCAGTTCCTGGGCGCGCCCTCGAAGCACTCCCTGGCTCCCTCCTCGGGGCATTGATCCGTGCACGACTGGCCGTTATCGGCGATTACGTCCAAAACGGCATCGCTGAGCGAATCGAGCTCGGTCACGTCCAGATCCGAACCCTGACCGCCATCGGGACAGCCCGCCAGAACGGACAGGGCAATTGCCAGAACGCTTGCCAGGAAGGGCTTTGTCATTCGATGCATGGGAACCTCTGAGAGATGAGAAACGACGGGGAAGATAGCACCAAAAGCCCTTGGATTCAATCCAACACTATCGCCAGATGACAGTCGATGACGCGAGATGAACGGACGATCGTGGATCGGTCAGAACAGATAAGAAATGCCGAACTGGAAGCCGGCGTGGCCCGCCACGAAAGCTCCGGCACCCGGAACGGCGGTCACGGTCGGGCCGAACTCCAGGTTCGCGTGGATGTTGAGGTTCTTGATCACGTTGTACTCAAAGCCGATGTTGAAAAGCATCGGAATCTCGGCCGAAACCGCCAGTCCCCACACACGTATCGGCATCCTGAAACCGGTGATGACGGCCACCCTCGGCTTGTTCCAGCGATGGCTGTACCGGAACTCCGGGCCACCAATCTGGACGCCGATATTGAATCCCGGCAGATACATCATGATCAGGCCGATGTCGGCACCAAGGCTGATGGCGTGCGGTCCCTTGGACCAGACACGTCCCTTGAGAGAGACGCCAGCCGTATCGCCCAGAACACCGAACCAGACTCCGTAGGGAAGGTAGTCCAGCGTCCAGAACGGTATCAGCTCGAAGGATTTCGCGACGGGAATGTGAACGCCAAAGTCCGTGGACGGGAATCCCACCCTGAACTCGAACGCCTTCCTGTTCATCGGAAGGATCTCGGCGCCCTGGGTCAGCCAGCCCGAACCTGCCGTGACCTTCGCCTTGCGTTTGGCCAGCGCGTCGCCCGGCATCTCCAGTTCGAACGCGAGCGCCTGGGTTGAAAACATAAAGAACGCAACGATGGACATGACTACCGGAATACCGCGTCTGTTGAACATTCCAGTTTCCCCCGACAAAAGCAGTGAGTGTTAACCAGAAATCTCTGATGGTTCGAAGCTTATCATGCCGGCAACACCGTTGGTACCCGGAATCACTGGCTATTGAGCCTTCTTCTCGGCAGGCTTGCGGGCGCACGAGCAGTCGCATCCCCAGCTTGACGGCAGCAGGCCCTTGTCACAGGCATATTCCACGATTACGCGGTGTCCCTCGGACAGCGGATGAATCCCGTCCTTGGTCATGTCGCTGCGCATGTTGCCGTAAGGCGACTTCTTGTCCAGCAGGGGCGTGTCGAACAGGTTGATCGCCACGTCAGGCAGTTCATCCCTGGAAAACGAAGTCTTGCCGGCCGGACACAGCTTTCCGAGCGCCTCGGTCGGGGTCAGGCGCCCCATCATCCAGTCCACGCACTGCCGGGTCCACGCCTGGTACTTCTTCGCGCTCTCGCCCTTCCATCGCTTGTCCTTGCCGGGACGGCCCCATGGAACAAGGGTAAGCCCCACGACCTTCATCCCCTTGGAGTGAACCGTGCGGAACAATTCCATGAAGTCCTTGTTGACACGGTTCGGGTTCGAAACGTTGTTCAGTCCCCCCTGGATCATCATCCAGTACTCGACGCCTGTCGCGTCCAGATCAAGGTTGCGGTTGTCCAGAACCCGGGACTGAAACTTCTTTTGGATATCGGACGAATCGCAGGACACCTCGGCGATGTTCACGACCTCGACGTTTTTGCAGATCCGCGCGACCCAGCGGCCGTAACCCATGGCGAAGTAGTCCATCTGAGACATCGAGCCGCCGGTCACGATGATCTTTATCTTCTTTGACGGATCCTGGAACGTCCAGGTTCCCGGCGTGTAGTTGTCGATGCAACGGTTGTTCTTTGCAGGTGGATAGATTGGCCTGAGGTCCGTATAAGTGCCAAGCGGGTTGCTTTTGGAGCATCTGGACTGGGCCTGGGCGAACGACGGAACCATGACGGCCACCAGCACGGCGACGACGACGTTAAACCTGAACACGTACACACCTCTCGCTAGTGTTTTTCTGAGTTCGACCGCCTAACTAATACATGACGGGGTAAGGGATTTCAACTTTGTGACATGTAGATAACTGCGTCATGGAACTCACCTGGTCGGTCAGCGGACTCGTCGACGGCCGGGCAACATCTTGGCCAGGACCAGCAGCCCGTAGTGTGGAAGCGAGGCCTTGCGGGGGTGATGCAACACGATTCGCAGGGCCCGCAGCGGGTTCATGTAGAAGCGGGTATGCGAGCTGCGGTAGATCCGGTTCAGTTCCTCGTCGGACATGGCCGAAATATTCACAGTGTTCGTGAAGTAATTCAAGGCCTTGATGCCATCCTGATTCACCGGGCGCCCCAGAATTTCCGCGGCCATGTCGGCCAGTTCGGTCCCGGCGAACGGGGTGGTCAGCATGAAGATCGCCTTGTGCAGGGGCGAATCAAGGGCGAAACGGACGGTGGCGCGCGCCTGGTCAGCGGTCTCGCCGGGCAGGCCCAGCATGAAGAACCCGGTCGAGTATATTCCCTCGCGCACCGCGGCCTTTATCGTGGCCTTCGCCTTCTCGATGTCCAGGTTCTTGTGGATCGCCTTCTGAAGTTCCGGGACGGCCGTCTCGATCGCGAAACAGCACGACACCGTTCCGGCGCGCCGCATCAACCTGACGTCCTCGTCATTGAGGTGATCGGATCTGACGCCATTCGGGAAATGCAGCCTGGCGTCGGGGATGTCCGAAATGATTCCGTTCAGGATCGCCCTCATCCGGTCGCGATCCAGATTGAAGCAGTCGTCGACGATCTCGAACTCGCGGATGCCCAGCGACTGCCGGATCAGCTTCATCTCGGCCACGACCGACTCGGCCGAACGCGGCCTGAACCTCTTGCCCTGGGTCGTATGGCAATATGAGCAGTGAAACGGGCAGCCGCGGGAAGTTACGACAGTCATGTACGGGCGGTTGCCGACACCCGCCATCGAGGGCGTTCTGGCGTACAGATCCTGATCCACCAAGTTCCAGGCAGGATATGGCAGCGCGTCGAGGTCCGGCAGTTCGGCTGGCAATGGCCCGAGTACCTGGCCGTCGCACATCGTGGCGACTCCTGAAAGATTCGTTGAGATCCAGCTTCTGTCCCGTCCGGCGGCGATCGCGTCAACAAGCGTTGGGAAGGTCAACTCGCCCTCGCCCGTGGACACGAAGTCCACGCCAAGCTCGGCTATGGCAACCGATGGATTGGCCGATGGCCACGGCCCACCGAGCACCACCGGCACATCGGGCACTGACTGCCTGATGGCGCCAATGATCGCGGCAGTCTGTTCCAGTTCGGAAACGATGACGCTCAGCCCGATGCAGTCCGGTTGCCATTCGGCCGCGATGCGGGCCGGGGCCTGCAGGTCATCGGGATCCGCTCCGCAGTCGTATATGCGTGGCTCGTGACCGGCACGAATCAGGGAAGAAGCAATGTACATAAGGCCGATCGGATGGGTGATCGACATGAACTCGGTGCCCAGAAACCTGGGTTTGACCAGCAGGACCTTCGCCACGATCGGAAGCCTCGCGAGCTGCCGCCGATGTTATCACACAAATCCGGGCCATTCCGCGTATGGGGTCTTGCGTGCCGGCCTGAAGGACCTATTCTTTGCATTGTCCCGGAGATTCCGGGTACTTCCTACCGTCTGAACGGACAGTCGCCACGCGCGGCGGTCCCGCTGGAGTGCAACCATGAAGTCTGACGTCGAAATCGCACAGGAAGCCGTCGTCCTTCCCATCCAGGATGTCGCCGCCGCGATCGGAATCGCGCAGGACGAACTGGAACCGTACGGCCACGACAAGGCCAAGCTGTCCCTGAAATTGTGGGACAGGATCCGGGACAGACCTGACGGCAAACTGGTTTTGGTCACGGCAATCAACCCGACGGCGGCGGGCGAGGGCAAGACCACCATGAGCATCGGTCTGGCGGACGCGTTTCGCCGACTTGGCATGAAGTCCGTCGTGGCCCTGCGCGAGCCTTCATTGGGGCCGTGCTTCGGCATGAAGGGTGGCGCCGCGGGGGGCGGTTACGCCCAGGTCGTCCCGATGGAGGACATCAACCTGCACTTCACCGGGGACTTCCACGCGGTGACGACCGCGCACAACCTGCTTGCCGCAATCATCGACAACCACATCCACCAGGGCAACGAACTGGATATCGACGTGCGCCGGGTGGTATGGCGGCGCGTGATGGACATGAACGACCGCGCCCTGCGCAACATCGTGTGCGGGCTTGGCGGCAAGGCGGACGGGGTTCCGCGTGAAAGCGGTTTCGACATCACGGTCGCGTCGGAGCTGATGGCGATCCTGTGCCTGGCATCGGATCTTCAGGACATGAAGTCCAGAATCGAACGAATCATCGTCGCCTACACCAGGGATGGCCGACCGGTGCGAGCCGGCGAACTGAAAGTCGGCGGCGCGATGGCGATGCTGTTCAAGGATGCCATCAAGCCAAACATCGTCCAGACCCTTGAAGGAACGCCCGCGCTAATCCACGGCGGCCCCTTCGCAAACATCGCTCACGGATGCAACAGCGTGATGGCGACTAAATTCGCGATGAAGCTGGCCGATGTCGTAGTCACCGAGGCTGGATTCGGCGCGGATCTGGGCGCCGAAAAGTTCATCAACATAAAGTGCCGGTTCGCCGGTCTGCGACCGAACGCGGTCGTGATTGTCGCTTCGGTGCGGGCCCTGAAGCTGCACGGCGGCATGCCGAAGAACCGCCTGACCGAGATCGACATGAACGCGTTGGCCGCAGGTTCGGCCAACCTGACGAAACACATCGAAAACGCGGGCAGGTTCGGTGTTCCCTCGGTGGTCTGCATCAACGCGTTCCCGACCGACACCGCCGAGGAACTGGCGTTTGTCAGGCAGGAGTGCGAGCGACTTGGCGCCAGGGTCGCGGTTTCCGAGGCATGGGCAAAGGGCGGCGAAGGCAGCATCGAACTGGCGAACGAGGTATGGAAGGCGGCGTTAAGCCCGGCAGGATGCAGATTGCTTTATGACCACAATCAGCCGATCCCGGAAAAGATCGGCATTATCGCGCGGGAGGTCTACGGGGCTGACGGCGTCGAATACACCGACGCCGCGATGAAGACAATCAAGGAACTTGAGGCCGCCGGTCTGGACAAAATGCCGATCTGCATGGCCAAGACTCAATACTCTTTGAGCGACGATCCTACAAAGATCGGAAGACCGGCCGGGTTCAAGATCACTGTGCGCGAGATACGCCCATCGGTCGGCGCCGGTTTCATCGTGGCACTGACCGGCCAGATCATGACGATGCCTGGGCTGCCGAAACACCCGGCGGCCGAGAACATGGACATCGGAAACGACGGTCACATCACGGGGTTGTTCTAGGCATTTATTCCTGGATATCACCGGTCGGGACTTCCCGCCTGGATGCGGCTGCCGCGGCAACGGCCCGCTCGCGCCGTCCCTTTATGGTGAATCGATCCATCCAGATATAGACAACCGGAACGACAACCAGGGTCAGGAAGGTCGACGAAATGACGCCGCCGATGACAGAGATCGACATCGGAACGCGGAACTCGTGACCAGCCCCGGTGGCCATCGCCGTGGGCAGCATGCCCAGCACCATGGCGGCCGAAGTCATCAGGATCGGACGAAGCCTGGTGGGACCGGCCTCAAGCACCGCCTCGACGATACCCATCCCTCGTTCTCGAAGCTGGTTCGTGTAGTCAACCAGTAGAATCGAGTTCTTTGTCACCAGCCCCATCAGCAGAATCACCCCGATCAGGGCGATCACGTCCAGGCGGATGCCGAAGATGAAAAGGAAGACCACCGCGCCGATCAGGGCGAGCGGCAGCGAAAGCATGATCGTCAGTGGATGCACCAGGGACTCGAACTGCGAAGCCAGGACGAAGTAGATGAACAGGACGCCGATGATCAGGGCCAGTGCCATGTTCGTGTAGGTGTCCTTCATCAGCTCGGCGTCGCCGGCGAATTCCATGCGATATCCGTCCTTTATCTCGATGCGGTCCAGCTTCGGCTGCAGGTCCTTCATCACCTCGCCGAGCGAGCGACCCGCGAGGTTCGCGGTGATCGTGACGTATCGCTCGCGGTTCGA
>CAZNJW010000112.1:0-7318 GCA_964573455.1 uncultured Anaeromyxobacteraceae bacterium
AAGAAACAGGGCGATTCCTATATGAGCACAGCGGCCCTGCTGAGCGGGCTGCTGCTCGCCAATCTGGCCCAGGCGGCCGGTCGACGACGTTGTTTACGAACGTTCTTTTGTTGCGGATGGCGTCAGGTATGCCGCTGTTTCACAGGTCGCCGCCGACCTGCTCACCAGCCCGGGCCGGGGCCCTGCCGAGGCTGAAGAACTTCTGAACTGGATGGAAGCAAACCAGAAGGTCTGGCGTGGATAATCTGTACATCCTGGCCCGGCGTGTGTTGCTGGATGCCCTGGGGGCGCTGGGTTCCCACAGGGATGCGGTGATCCTGGTCGGTGCTCAGGCCGTCTATCTGAGGACCGGCGAAGCTGACCTTGCCGTGGCACCGTACACGACGGACGGCGACCTGGTTCTGGACCCTTCTGTTCTGGCCGAAGCGCCACCAGTTGAAGCCGCTTTGAGGACTGCCGGTTTCCTGCCAAGGTCAGGCGAGTCCGTCGGGGCATGACCCGAAGCTTGCCCGCATCGTCGAGGGTCTTGAGGGGGTGCTGGTCGATGCCGACTTCATGACGTTGAACGCTCTGGAGCCCAACGACCATCGGACATTCGATATCAGGGTTGCGGGTCCGGCCGCGCTGCTTGTTGCCAAGATGTACAAGCTGAATGATCGAAAAGGAAGCGACAGGTTGAGCGACAAGGATGCACTCGACGTCCTGCGGCTGCTTCGCGGCACATCGACGGAAGATATGTGCCGTCGCATGAAGAATATGCAGAAGGATGACCGGTCGGTCGCCCCTGCCGCCGGTGCAATCAAGTTCATGCAGGATTTGTTTGGACGTGAAAATGCACCCGGGATCCAGATGGCGGTCAGATCGGCAGGCATGCTTGCCAATCCCGAAGAAATTGCCGTGTCCTGCCTGCTGCTGGCGTCGGACCTTCTGAACGAACTGCGGAATGGCTGAGTATGGCAGACGTTGCGCGTTCGATTCCCCGCGTTGGCTCTAATAATTCAAGTAGTTACGTCACTCGGTTTCCCAGAAAATACCTTTGTCCATGAAATTGGCCATGAAAATTTCGGGGGTGTCGGCGCTTAAATCCAGTTCTCCGTAAGCAGACCCGGGATCCGTTCGAATTCCCGCAGGTTGTTGCTGACAAGCGTCGCGCCAAGCGCCCTGGCGTGGGCGGCTATCAGAATATCCATGTTTCCGACCATGGCGCCGGCCCGGTGCAGATCGGCCCTTATGTTGCCGTAGTGCCTGGCCGCGCCGTCATCCCATGGAATGACCCGCAACCTGGAAGTGAAATCCGCAACCTGGCGGCGCAGCCGTTCGTTGCCCGGTTGCAGTTCGACCCCGAAAGCCAGTTCCGCCATGACAATCGCGGAAATTGCCAGGCTTTCGGGAGGGACGTCGTCGAAGTGCGCCTTCACCGTGATCGGCCGGTTTTTCAGGATGTACGCGCAGATGTTGGTGTCGAGCATGTACAGCATCAGAAGACCTGCCTTTCCTGGGGCGGCGTGTTGTCGCGGCAGGCCAGGAAGTCTTCAGGAGTCCTTTCGTCGCTGGCGAAGAAATCGTCCCACCCGTCCGGCTTGGGGCGGACGATCAATGTGTCGCCCTGTTTTTCAACCAGCACTTCGCGGGACTTGAAGCGGAATTCCGCTGGCAGGCGGATGGCCTGGCTGCGTCCGTTCATGAACAGTTTGGCGGTTCGCGTCATTTCAGCGTCTTCCGATATAGACCACATGATATATATCCTTTCCCTGTGGGAATTTCAAGGCGGCCGGGGTTTTGTCGCCGAGTCTGTCGGTTTGTTCCGGCAAAGACGGCGGGAAGACCGGAACTTCGCAACTTTCCTGATTTGCGGCAGAAATCTTGCCGCGGGCTCGGGTATGCTTGGCCGTATTGAACGAACCGGGTGATGACGAATGACGAACATCCTGCTGATTATCGTTGCGCTGCTGGTCACCGTGGCCGTGGCGATGCTGGCTGCGGTGCTGTCCGCGCTGCGCAAACCGCCGGCGGTCGATCTGGACCGCACGCTGCGTGAAGAAATGCGCCTGGCGCGTGATGAAAACGCGAACGCCGCCCGGGCCCTGCGCGAAGAAATCACGGCCACGCAGGCGAACGCCAACCAGACGCTGGTGACCACGCTGGACAACATGGGTGAACGGCAGCGCCGCAGGCTGGACGACGTGGCGAAGTCATACGCCGACGGCCAGGACCGGATGCGCACGTTGCTGGAAACCAGGCTGGACGTGCTGCAGCGTGGCAACGAAGCCAAGCTGGACGAAATGCGCCGGACGGTGGATGAAAAACTGCAGTCCACCCTGGAAAAGCGCCTCGGCGAATCTTTCAAGATCGTCAGCGAACGGCTTGAAGCGGTCCAGCAGGGGCTTGGCGAAATGCGCAACCTGGCGTCCGACGTGGGCGGCCTGAAACGTGTCCTGACAAACGTCAAGGACCGCGGCACCTGGGGCGAATACCAGCTCGGCGCCATCCTGGCCGAAATCCTGACGCCGGACCAGTATGCCCGCGACTTTTCGCCCCGCGACAACAGGGATCACGTGGAATTCGCGGTGCGGCTGCCGGGTCAGGGCGAGGACTCTGAACATCCGGTCTGGTTGCCGATCGACTCGAAGTTCCCGAAGGAAGATTATGAACGCCTGCTTGACGCTGTTGAACGCGCCGACGCCGAACAGATCAAGCAGTCGGGCAAGGCGCTTGGCAACGCGGTTCGTCTTGCAGCGAAGACCATACAGGAAAAATACGTCGAACCACCCAGAACCACCGATTTCGGCATCATGTTCCTGCCGTCGGAAGGTCTGTACGCTGAAGTTTTGCGCCAGCCGGGCCTGGTGACTGAAATCCAGAACACGTACCGCGTGACCGTGGCTGGCCCGACGACCATTTCTGCCCTGCTGACCAGCCTCCGGATAGGGTTCCAGACAGTTGCGATCGAAAAGCGATCACACGAGGTGTGGAAGGTGCTGGCCGCCTTCAAGACAGAATTCGGCAAGTTCGGCGAGGTCCTGAAAAACGTCCAGAAGAAGCTGAATGAAGCTTCCAGCGCGCTGGACAAGTCCGCCGTACGCACGCGGGCCATGCAGAGAGTTCTGAAAAACGTCGAGCAACTTCCGGCCGGTGAAGTCGATGCCTTGCTTGGCGCCCCGGCCGTGGACGCCGCCGACGAAGAACCGGATGAAGACGGCCCGGCCGACGTGGGGCTGACGTGACACACTGGTATAGGTGTCGCCTGTCCGTCGCCTAACGCGGCCCCCTGTCAGGACATGCTTATTGAATGAGTCTTTTCAATTCGCCGTCTTTCTCAGCGCCGCGGCCACCCGAAGGGCCGGCAGGCGGTTCAAGTCGCCGGGCGCCACGACCAGGCGCAGGAAGTCCTGGGCACGGGTCATCGCAATGAAGAGCCGCACGGCAAGATTCCGTTGGGCCGCCAACTGATGCATGTCCGTGACGATGACAGCCGATCTTTCCAGTCCCTTGAAACGCAGGAATGTATCAGCGACGAGCCGCTGGCCTGCCTTCGGATTGTCGGCCGGAAGAACCGCCTTGCCGGCGAACATCTTTGATTTCGTAATGCTGTCCTTCACTTCGCGTCCACACAGTGAAATGACGGCGATATCGCCCGGTTCAAGCCCGCCCTTCAACAGCGCAGCCACCTCGGCGTCCACTGCCGCCTGGATCTGCGCCGTGTTTCTGGTTTCGGTGATGCGTATCAGCCCGCTTTCAAGTCCTTCCCTGATCAGGTCGAGGGTTTGTTCGGGGATACTGTCGATTTCCGTCGCGGTCCCGGTCGATGCCACCGGCAGTGGCACGGAACCGTCCATGGCCGGGATTTCGCCTGCGACAAGGCGCGCCAGGGCCATGATCGGCGGCGGGCACCTGTAATTGTTTTCGAGGTCAAAGACCATCCCGCGTTTCAGCCACTCAGGCAGCCCGCGATCTTCCCAGTACGCCTGCGTCATGTCGCAGAAGGCCCAGCAGTTGCAAACCCCGTCATCCTTCTGTGACAGGACGCGGACCAGTTCCCAGTCGCCTTTCGAGAAATCCTGGGCTTCATCGACGATAAGCAGATCCGGGAACCGTTCGACCGCACCAATCGCGTCCCTGGCTGCCCTGAGCGATACCTGGTCCCAGAAGTCAGAGGTTTTGTCATCAGATTCCGGCAGCCCGGCCTTCTTCAGCAGGGACGCCGCGTATTGCCTGACAGTATCGACAGGCACACCGTGTTCATTGAGCGCCGCCGAAAGACCCGCGGCCAGCGGATCGGTAAAACAGAGTACCTGGACTTTGCGGCCTTCCCGCATCGCGTGAATCGCCTTTTCCCGCGCCAGCATCGTCTTGCCTGATCCAGCCATGCCATAAACCAGGGCCAGCCTGGTTTTTTCAGTCTGGTCCAGCAGGCATCGCTGGGTGTTGTCCATCCTGATGCGGCGTTCTTCGTTCAGTTCATGGCGGTTACCCAGGCTCAGCCTTGGCAGCCACGTTTCGCCCCAGAGCCTGTGCAGCTCTTCGATCCAGGGCCCGGAAGGCGGGCCGAAGGTGGCGGGAATGATTCTTTCGATTCCGCGGAAAATGATTTCGCAAAGCTGGGGCAGGGACTGTTCCCCAAAAACGGCTCCCCGCAGGTCGTCCTGGGAAGGAGCGTTGTCAAAAGGCGTGTCCGGGAAGATGGTCATCACAGCAAAAGGAGCCCTGCACCGACAGTCGTTCAGCCTTGAATCGAGTATCTTCGCGAACCGGAGCGCCTGATCCCTGGGGCGCCGTTTCATCAGGCGCCCGTTCTGGTACCACTGGCCGTCCCGCACCGATATCCGGCCATCCTTGATTTCGATCACGACCATCCCGTGGCCCGGGGCCGCGATGACGAAATCGCCCTCGGCCTCGGCCCCGTCAGGGCCACGGACTTTCAGGCTGTGCCAGGCGGTCCACCCGGCCGGCATACCGGCCTTGAGAGCGTCGTACACCTTGCGCTCGCCATCCGATTCGTGCGGCCGCGGTCCATCCTTGGGCCAGACGCCGGTGATGTCTGTCATTACCAATTACCCCGCACTGGCCTTGTACCCCAATAATGGACATGTCAGTAATGCTGCCACGGCAGCGCCAGAAAGGACAAGCCTTTCGTAATCGGCCGGACTCAGGTACCCGTTTGCAGCGATGGCGGCGCACAACGGATCGTTCGGGTTCCGGGGCCCTGGGTCATATGACCGGCCGCATTTCATCAAAGTCGTCGGAGCGATGCGAGACGTGGACGAACTGACACTCGACGGAATCACGGGCTTGGGTTCTTCCATCCAGGCAATCCTGTCGCCGATCTGGCTGGATGAACAATGGCAGTTGCTGAAAGATCTGGAAGACGTGCGCGACAACGCGGCCGCGATTGCCGAGATGAAGGAAATCATGAGCGGTCCGCTGTGGCCAGTTGAAGAAAAGCCGAAAGCGGGGCGCAGGCGTCGCAGTTTCATGGCCAGCGAACTTCGGAAGCCCGACGACAACGGAGTGTTCAGGCTCATCGGGGTCATGGTGGTATCGAAGACCAAGGGAACGTTTCGCCCGAACCTGGGTTATGGATAGCCAGGGAGCGTTACGACGCACAGTCCACCCTGGACGAATAAGACCGTAAACGGAATGCCGCGGTGTCTCGAATTTTGTCTAATCTGGATCAGACTAATCGTGAGTAGACAAAGGCGGCGCGACGGCATTCTTTCCCGGATTTTCCCCGGGATGATCAGGCAGCCATCGGTGTCGGCCCGGTCAACCCCGGTTCGTGAGCCATTGCCACAGCGGGATCATCTGGATCCTGACGGTTCCCCCGTACCAGGTGAAGTCGGTCGGCCCGGTCTGGGAATCGGTTAACATGAGCAGGTTGGAGCATCCCGTTTCCCTGGAGGCTTTCAGCAGCGCTCGAGCTTCACGCTCAAGAACGCCCGCCCGTGAAGGGTCAACGCAGACCTGGATCAGTGCCGTGACCGCGGTGCCTTCCTTGACAACGAAGTCCACTTCTTCCTGTCCGGTTCCCTGCCAGTAATACAATTGGATCTGTCCGGCCATTTCGCGGGCTTTCAGTGCGCAGGCAACGGCGTTTTCATACAGGGCGCCCCTGTTGGCGGAAAACATCAGGGAATTCGTGGTCACAAACCCGTTGTCCACGAAGTATGCCTTGCGCGGCGCGGTGGTCTGCAAGCTGTACTTGTATGAAAACCTCTTTACCGCAAACAGCAGGAACGCCTCTTCCAGGTATCCGACATATCGCTGGGCCGTCCGCGGGTTGATGCCCCCCACCGCCTTACCGAGCCTGGGGAAGGTGAATCGCTGCGAACATGCGTTGACAAGGGTTTTCGCCACGTCTTCGATTGCCGCATGCATCCTGATTCCGTGCCTGACCACCACATCCTTGTACAGGATTGAATTGAAGAGCGTGGACAAGTAGTCGCGGCCGGAAAGACCCTTCATCAGCGGTTCGGGATAGCCGCCCGATTCGGCATAGGTACGGAACATCTCCGCCATTTCCGCCCCGGAAAACCCGGTCCCGCGGCTCTGCGCGAATTCCCTGAACGAAAAGGGGAAAAGTATTATCGGGATGTGACGTCCGGTCAGGTGTGTCGCCAGTTCGGTTGAAAGCAGGTGCGCGTTGCTTCCGGTGATCGTCAGGCGGAACCCCTGGCGCTGCAAACGGTTCACCAGCAGCTCCCAGTCCGGCACGTTCTGGATTTCGTCCAGCAGCAGCCTTTCCGGGGTGCCGCAAACCGCGTTCAGCGCGGCGATCAACGCATCGAAGTCGCTTACCCCTTTCAGCCGCTCGTCATCGAAGTTCACATAACCGAATGCGCCAGCCTCGTCCATCTTGTGAAGCGCCAGGAATGACTTGCCTGCGCGCCGGGGGCCGATTACGACACGTATCATGTCGTCGTCGCCGTCCGGCCATCTGACATCCCTGGGAACGTATGGCTCGGCCAGCTTTCGTTCGGCTTCCCGCATCTGGCTGGATATTACGTCCTTGAGCATGGCGCCCCCTCTCAGGCAAATCTGACGCCTGGATGTCACCATAATACACGAAAGTTACAAGTTTTGTGTATTACGGGTTACGGCAGTACGCGCTTTGGGTAAGTTTCGGTTCGCGATGGTTGTTGGTGACGTGTCCCACGGGCTGAATCGATGTATCAGCGAATCGGCCCTGGCAGCGGTCCGGACCGTGTCCTGGAAAATTAACTCAATACCCTGAGCAAATTAACTCAATGCGTTGAGATAATCGTCACCACGCCACCCACGCGCCGGTTCTCATGAACAGGAGGGCGACCTTTTCGATGGT
>CAZNJW010000113.1:0-7087 GCA_964573455.1 uncultured Anaeromyxobacteraceae bacterium
TGGCCGCGATGTAAAGGGAATGACCCGCGTCCACCAGTTCCAGAAGGTCGAACTGGTCAAGTTCACCACTCCGGAAACCTCCGAGGAAGAACACCTGCGGCTGACCGCCGACGCGGAACGCATCCTGCAGATACTCGAACTGCCCTACCGCGTGATGGAACTCTGCAGCGGAGACATCGGCTTCTCGGCGGCCCGCTGTTTCGACCTCGAGGTCTGGCTGCCGGGGCAGCAGGCCTTCCGCGAGATATCGTCGTGTTCCAATTTCGGGGATTTCCAGGCCCGCCGCGCGAACATACGCTACCGGCCGGCCCCGGGCGAGAAACCGCGCTTCGTCCACACGATCAACGGTTCCGGCCTCGCAGTCGGCCGCACAGTCATCGCCATCCTTGAAAACTACCAGCGCGAGGATGGAAGCATAGCTATCCCGGTCGCTCTTCGCCCGTACATGGGCGGCCAGGAGGAGATACGCAAACCGTGATGCCGGGGTCCCGGAAACCGAACCCAGGTTTCCAGAAATGCGACCAGAAACCGAACCCAGGTTTCCAGAAATGCGACCAGAAACCGAACCCAGGTTAATTGAATGTCAACAATATCAAGCACTACAGATCAACCGAGGTTTTCAGCATGGCAGTAGAATCCCAAAAGAAGGTAGCTCTGGTGACCGGAGCTTCGTCCGGAATCGGCAAGGCGATAGTCGCGCGTATGCTCGGCCAGGGCTGGACCGTGTACGGGGCAGCCAGACGTGTCGATCAGATGAACGACATTCAGACCGCGGGCGCCCATGTGATCCAGATGGACGTCACTGACGAAGGCTCGATGGTGGCGGGCGTCGAATCGATCCTGCGGGCCGAGGGCCGCATCGATGCGCTGGTCAACAATGCCGGGTACGGCAGCCACGGCGCCCTCGAGGTGGTCCAGATTGATGAGGCACGAAGGCAGTTCGAAGTGAACGTGTTCGGGCTGGCCCGTCTGATCCAGCTCGTGCTGCCGGCGATGCGTGCGGCCGGCTCGGGAACGATCGTGAACATCGGCTCAATCGCCGGTCGCATGTGGATGCCTTTCGGTTCGTGGTACCACGCGACGAAATACTCGCTGGAAGCGATATCCGACGCCCTTCGCGTCGAGGTCCAGCCCTTCGGCATCCGTGTCGTTCTGGTCCAGCCCGGCGCCATCCGCACCGAATGGGGCGACATCGCCGTCAACAACCTTGTCACGCGCACGCAGGGAACCGTCTATCAGGATCGCGCGCGCAGATTCTCGAAAATGCTTTCCGGGGCGGGCATCGCGGTCGGACCCGACGTGATCGCCAGGGTCGTCACGCGAGCGGTGAACAGCCGCTGTCCGCGCCGACGTTACGCAGCCCCGTTCCACGCCAAGATGATGATCTTTTTCTCATGGCTGCTGCCTACCAGCGTCTGGGAATTCGCCATGCGCATGGTTCTGAAATAACTGCATTCACGCCTTAACATCCCCTTAAGGAATCGGGTCGGATAATCCCGATAGCAACCAGATGGCCCGACGGGCCGCCGGAGGGGATATGACCACCCGCTCGACGTCGAGACTGCTCAGCATGCTGGCCGCTACGGCCATTCTGAACCCCGGATGCGGCGAAGACTCACCATTCATGGGTACGGATACGGTCGACATCGAGGACGTCGGCATATTCGACTCGAACGAGCTCCCCGACGAACGCTCCGACTCGTTACGGCCGGACCGGGACGACATAAAGCCCGACGTGTACATACAACCTGAAGTGGCGTTCCCGGAGACGGCAACGCCGGATCACGGCACCATCGACACCTCCGACGACAAGGCCGGCGTCGATACGGCAGCCCCGAACTGCGACCTCGACGGCATCACCTGCATTTTCCTGCGTCACGACTCCATCCAGGTCCAGGGTCCCGGCGCCTCGGTGTCCGGCACAACCGTCACCATCGACACGGCGGGTTCGTACTCGATCAGCGGGACACTGGACGATGGACAGATCCTGGTCGACACCGCGGATGACGGCATCGTGAGGCTTATGCTGAACGGCATGTCGGCTTCCAGTTCAACCAGCTCGCCCCTTTTCATCGTCTCTGCCGACGACGTTGAGATCCTGCTGGTGGCCGATACCTTCAACACCCTGACCGACGCAGACACCTACATTTATCCATCAGTGGACGTCGACGAACCGAATGCGGCCCTGTTCTCAAAAGCCGACCTCGACATCACTGGACTCGGGGTCCTGACCGTCAACGGACGCTTCAACGACGCAATCAACTGCAAGGACGGCCTTGACATCATGGGTGGAACCATCGTCGCCACCGGCGTCGACGACGGCATCCGTGGAAAGGACAACGTCTCGATCACCGGCGGCAGCGTCACGGTCACCGCCACGAATAACGGTATCAAGTCGGACAATGACTCGGACGCTGGCCGCGGCTTCATCAACATCGAGTCCGGCACCGTCAACGTAACGTCGGGTGGCGACGCAATCACTGCCTTCTCCACACTAACGGTCAATGGAGGCGACGTGACCATTGTCAGCGGAGGGGGTTCATCCCGAACGGTCGCCAGCCAGGAGTCGGCGAAAGGGCTGAAGGCCGGCACGCAGGTTCTGGTAACCGGTGGCACGATCAACCTGGACTGCGCTGACGACGCGGTCCACTCGAACAACTCCATCGTCGTGGATGGCGGTACCATTCTGGCAGCCTCGGGCGACGACGCCTTCCACGGCGAGGAAACCCTTGAAATCAATGACGGCGACATCACCGTCACGAAGTCATATGAGGGCATCGAAAGTAAGTTGATCACGATCAACGACGGCACGATTCACATCACCTCAAGGGACGACGGCGTAAACGTGGCCGGCGGCGACGGCTCGGGAGGCTGGAACCCGGGCGGCTCATCCTCGAACTACTTTCTGTACATCAATGGCGGATACCTCTGGATGAACGCCGGCGGGGACGGCCTGGACTCGAACGGCAACATCGTCATGACCGGTGGCACCGTCCTGGTCAATGGTCCGTCCGACAACGGCAATGGCGCCGTGGACACCGGGGACGGCGGCAGCTATTACTTCAAGATCTCGGGTGGATTCCTGGTCGCGGCCGGAAGCTCGGGCATGGCGGTCGGCAACAGTTCCTCATCGACCCAGTACGGCGTCCTGGTCAACCTGTCGTCGTCACAATCTGCCGGCACGACCTTCCATCTTCGCACGGCCGCTGGCGTCGAGCTTCTGACCTTCAAACCCGCCAAGAAATATCAGTCGGTCCTGTTTTCGTCACCGGATCTGGGAACCGGGTCACACGAGGCATACCTGGGAGGTTCATCAAGCGGAAGCTTGACCGACAATCTGTACTCGGGCGGCCAGTACACCCCCGGAACCAGGTACACGACCTTCACCGTCTCGTCCACAGCCACCCGCGTGGGCGGGGGCGGCGGCCCGGGATTTCAGCCCGCGCCATGAGCAGCCGCGTATCACGATCCCGCCTCGAATTCACCTGGCGATCTCGGAAGACGCACCCGTAACGACGTGGCTCCCTCCCCCATTCGTCCGCCCGACAACAGCATCCGCCGGCCCGCTCCAGCCCAGGCCTGGGCCATACTTCTTCAGCACGCGTCGCAGCCCGGCTGATGTGACGATCCCTACCCTGTACGCACCTGTTCGGGCGTGTTCGATGCTCCATCGCGCCGTGCGCCCCGACCTGAACCCGGCAGCCTTGATCAATTCGAGCGACCGCGGATTGAAATGCCCGTACGGATAAGCAATAAATTCCGGGCAGATGCCCAGGTTTTCCTCGATGTCGGCCCTGCTGTTGTTCAAGTCGGCCAGCAGTTCCGCCTCGCTCATGGCATTCAGCGATTTGTGCCTGGTCGTGTGCGCCCCGATCGTCATTCCAGCCTGCTGCATCTCCAGCAACTGATCCCAGTTCATCGTGCGTCCAGGCACCCCGATGCGTCTGGTCACCACAAAGAACGTCGCCGTCATCCCGTATCGTTTCAACAGGGGAAAGGCAAACTGATACTGGTTGATCAAACCGTCGTCGAAGGTGATTGCAGCAGCCCTGGGCGGAAGTGCGGCCCTGCCTTCGAGGCAGTCCGCGATTGCCCGATACGGCACCACTTTGAAGTCGTTGTCGCGCAGATATCTGAGGTCGGACTCCAACTCGCCGGCGGTCGTGGTCATCGCGCCCTGCGCCGGACTCTCGGTGCGGAAATGCTCGCCAATGCGGTGGTAGACCAGCACCACTGCGTTGCATCGCGGAACCGCGACCGACCCACGTTCAGCCCCCACGACCGCGCCGCGTCCCCCGAGTCCCTCGCCACGCGCGTCTCCGCCCATCATCATGACAAGACAGAAAGCCGCCCCAATAAATGAAAGCAAGCCAGGTCGGGCCCACCCAGGGGCCAGGCAAGACGCCGGGCGCCACATTGGAATCAACCAGTATGATTAGCCGGATTATAGTTTGAGAGCAGTGTTCACTGTCAACTATTTCAAACATCCATTTGGGTCGATTGTCTTCAGCGCGCGGTTCTGGCGACCCTGATTCCGAAGTTGTAGGCGCAATAATCCGGCGGGGATGAATCCCTGAATGTTGACCTCTGGCGCTCAGCGTTCCCGCTCCATGCCCCACCGCGGTTCACCCTGCGGTCAGTCCCCCCGAACCAGGCAGAGCCATCGCTCGGCGCCCCGTAGTAGCTGTCATGACCATTGTCCTGGCACCACTCCCACACATTTCCCGCCATATCGCAAACGCCCTGATCCGTGTTGCCGGTCGGTTTTGAGCAGACAGGCCAGCTGGAAACGCGCCCGCACCCCCATCCACTTGAACCTTCCATCACCGCCCGGTCACAGGTGGCGATGTCGTCGCCCCATGGATACCTGCGGATCTTACCGCCACCGCGCGCCGCGTACTCCCACTCCGCCTCGGTCGGAAGGCGTCCACCGACCCATCTGGCGAAGTCGGCCGCCTGCACCCAGTCAACGCACACGACCGGCTGATCCGCGCCGCGAACCGAGAACGGAATCGCGCCGCCCCTGGTCCATCGACGCCCGTCGAACCGCTGACACTTTCCATCATCCCAATGCGGCGGCGAGCAGACACCGGCATCGACACACCTGCCGTACTGAAGATTTGTGACCTCCGACCTTGATATTTCGAAGGTCGGCACGTTCACCTGATGCACGGGAAGTTCCTTGCTTTCGCCACCTGTCGACCCCATCAGGAAGCTTCCGCCGGGGATCGTCACCCACTCCAGGTCGCCTGGATTCCGCTCCGATGCCGTGCCAGCGGCCTCGCCTTCCTCGGCCGCCCCCTCGTATTCCGACTCGTTGCCCTCGGTCACCGCGCCGGCGGTCAATTTTGGATAAGCGAAGACGAACCACCAGACCGCGGCACCGATCAGGATCACAACCGCAACACCGACAGCGATGAACGGCAGAATGCTGACAGGAACCGCCGCGCCTGGCCGCCTGTTCGCCGGGTCCGCCGGACCACCAGCTTTCGGCGCGACGTGGTTTTGCGCGACATGGTTCGGCCCGCCATTCTTCGGCGCGACCTGGTTCGCGCCCGCAGCCTGTGCGCCACCAACCTTAGCATCGGCAACTTTTTCAGCAGGCGTCATATCAAAGGCGATCCTGGTCACGTCTGACTGCGGCCGCTGCGGAGTCATTGGAGTGGTCGGCAGGGCACCCACAGCAACGCCGACGCCCACATCCGTTTCCACGCCCAGCCCGGCCAGCAGCGCCACCAGTTCGTTTCCGTTGGCAGGCCTCATCGCCGGGTCCCGCGCCACAGCTCGCATCGTTGCCTCGGCAACGTCGGCGGGAATAGTCGGAACAAATGTGCGAACGTCGGGGAAGCCCTCCTCGATGCCGGTGATGACCGCAATGAAAACCGCCTGAAGCGAGCTATCCGAAGGAGGCAGTTCAAAAGGCATGCGCCCGGTAAGCATTCGGTAAAGCACCATGCCCAGACTATACACGTCTGACCTTGCGGTCGCGGGATCCTCCTTCAGTACCTCCGGAGCCATGAAGGCCGGCGTGCCGACGAGTTGACCTGTTCCGGTCAGGGACTGATCTCCGGCCGTGCGGGCAAGACCAAAATCGAGCAGCTTGACCCGGCCGTCCTCCATGATCTGAATGTTTCCCGGCTTGATATCGCGATGAACCACCGGGGCCGGCCTGGCGTGCGCGTAACCAAGGGCTGCGGCTGCATCACGGACGATTCGCAGCGACCCGGCGTGTTTCCAGGGTCCAGGTTGCGCGACCATCATCTCCGCAAGTGAACAACCGTCCAGAAATTCCATCGGCAGATACATCCGCCCCTGCTCGAAAAACGGCGTCTGAACACCAACGATCCCGGGATGTTGCAGCGTCGAATGCGTCCTTACCTCAGCCTCGAACCGTCGGCGGCTGGATTCGTCAAAGGCGAGATCCGGTCTGATGACCTTTACGGCCCAGATCCCTCCCATGTGGTCATGGGTGGCCCGATACACGACCCCCATCCCGCCGTGTCCGATCTCCTCGTGCAAAGTCCATTCCCGCACCCTGGTCGCCATGGAACACCTCACCGAACACAATCAGTCATTGGTCGCGTTCTACCACAAATTCAAGATTCCGTCGCTCGTCCATCGTCCCTTTTCGGAAACGACTTCTCCCCTCCGAGCCTGTCGACGGCGCCGCTCCTCATCCCGCATTGCCAACCAAAATCGGTTGTGTTAGGCTCCGTCCGGTTGTTCGGGCGATTAGCTCAGCTGGATAGAGCGTTGGTCTCCGGAATCAAAGGCCGTGGGTTCGAATCCCGCATCGCCCACCGACAAACCAGTGGTCAATCCTGACGCCAGTCAGGTTCTTTTTTTTCTGGTTTTCACTGCGAGGTGTCTATGTCGTTCCGCGTTCTGATCGCCGACAAACTGGACAAACAGGCTGTTCCGATTCTGGTTGATGCGGGGTTTGAGGTCGTCAACAAGCCCGGGATGAACGAGGATGAAATCGCCGCGGCCATCAAGGGTTTTGATGGTGTGATCGTGCGCAGCGCCGCCAAGATCACGGCGAAGATTATCGAAGCCGCCGATTGCCTCAAGGTTATCGGTCGTGCCG
>CAZNJW010000114.1:0-7023 GCA_964573455.1 uncultured Anaeromyxobacteraceae bacterium
GGCCGGGGCAGCAAGCAGTATGGCGGCGTTGAGGCCGTGGACAGCACCCAGACCGACCAGGCAGAAGGCGAAAAGCACCAGCCCGAGTCCCGCGGTCCTGTCGCGGTGCAGACCAAGCCGCACAACCTGTGACACCAGAAGCGAACCGATCAGCGCGCCAATAGCGGTTGACATCAGCAGGGCGGCGTAACCGTGGGTCGAGACGCGGTATATCTCGGTGGCGGCCGCGGGCAGGACGACGATCCAGGACCAGCCGAGTACACCCACCAGGAACAGCAGGAAAACGTGCATCGGCAGCCCGGGAATGTCCGAGATAAGCCGGAATCCCCCGGAAATCCCGTTGTACCTTTCATGTAGCGGCGAATCACATTCGCCGTCCATGAAGGGCGGATTGGCATTCGCCCCTGTGAGTCGCCCAAATTGACTTTGGCTTTTCTGTTCCGAGCCCGTCGAAGGGCTGCTCATCATTGCCAGCACCGGCACCACCGCCAGGTAACTGGCCGCGTTGATGATGAAACACCAGCCGAATCCGATCAGCGGTAGCAGGATGCCAGCAAGGGCGGGACCGATAGCGCGCGTCACCTGATACTGCGCCGAGTTCAGTCCGGTAGCGTTGGGCAGGATCGTGTCCGGGACAAGGTCGCCTGTGATGGCGTTGCGTGAGGGCATCTCAAGGCCGGTCAGGATGCCGTTGACGAAACCGATTACCGGGAAGAACCAGAACTGTGCACGCCCCGACAGGACGATCAAGCCCAGCGTCAGCGCCATAAGCCCCGCAAGCGACTGGGTGACGGCCATTATCCGAGCCCGGTTGAAACGGTCGGCCAGGTGGCCGCCCAGCGGTGCCATGAACATGACCGGAAGCGACGAAGATGCCATCACCAGACCAAGCGCCAGGTTCGAGCCCGACATCGTGTAAACAAGCCAGGTCAGCGCGGTGTGCTGGATCCAGTAGCCTGTCAGCGACAGAGACTGTCCGGCAAAATAGCGTCGGTAATCACGGTGCGCCAGCGACGGTGCCGAGCGAATCATGCCGGTCAGACCCTGGGGGCGACAAGCCCTGCCGATTCGTGCAGTTCGCGGATTTTTTTCGCCAGTGCCTTGATGGCTTCCAGGTCGTTTTTGTCCGGGTGGCCCTCGACCATCACTGGAGGAAGAATCTCGACCTTCAGGCCTGAAACGGCCGCGGCAAGCTGTTCAGGCATGCGACCGCCCCACGAGTACGATCCGATCACGCCCACGAACTTCGTCTTGGGCCGCAGCAACCCCACCACGCCAGCGGCGGAAGCAACGAACGGATGGGGACCACCAAGAAGCGTCGGCGAACCCAGGATGATGGTCGCGGCGTCGACCGACGCGGCGGCGAGATGGCCAAGATCGGTCTCGAGCATGTTGAAGGGCACGACCTCGACATCGAGAGCCGCCAGCTCCGAGACCAGGGTAGCGACCATCTTTTCCGTGCTGCCGTGCATCGAGATAAACGGGATCAGCACCTTGTTGACGGCCGGGCCCGACACCCATTCGCGGTAGGCGCCAAGGATCTTCGACGGGTCGTCATGCATTGGACCGTGCGAAGGGCATATCTTTTTCACCGGCAGCGCCTGAATCGTGTCCAGGTATCCGGCGATCTTGCCCCTGAACGGCATCATGATCTCGGCGTAGTAACGCTTGGCGCCGTCGTGGATCCTTTCCCACGGCTCGGTCAGGCGCGACGTCGCCAGATGCGACCCGAACAGGTCGCACGAGAACAGGATTCCATCCTTCTCGTCCCACGTCACCATCGTTTCCGGCCAGTGAACCCAGGGCATGTGCATGAACTTCAGCTTGCGGTCGCCCAGATCCAGTTCCTCGCCGTCCGCGACCGTGCGGATCCGGCTTTCGTCCAGCGGCATCATGCGCATGATCATCCTGGCGCATTTGGGGGTGCACAGGACGATCGCCTGGGGATAGCGTTCCATCACGGCGGGCAGCGATCCGGAGTGGTCCTGCTCGGCATGGTGCGTCACGATGTAGTCGACCTTTTCGATGTCAGCAAGCTGATTCAGCAGTACGTCCGTCTTGACCGGGTCAACGGTGTCGAAAAGGACGGTCGCGTCGCGGCCCAGCATCAACCACGAGTTGTAGCTGGTTCCTTCAGGAGTCGGAATCAGCGCATCGAATATGCGCCTGTCCCAATCGACGGCGCCCATCCAGTAGATTCCCTTTTCAAATTCCTTTCGATTCATGTAGTTACCCCCATCTGCCGGCGTCGGGCGCCGTCTCAGGTCAGTTCAATAAACGCCGATATCATGTCTGGCCTGCCGATAAGCACAAGCGTGTCACCTTCGTTGATGATGTCGGTCGGGGCCGGCAGCCCGCCGTTATCGTCCAGACCGCCATGTTGTACATCATTGCCACCGGCGCGCTTGATGGCAAGTATGTTCAACTGGAATCGCCGCCGAAAATCGAGATCGATGACGCTGTGGCCCCAGAGGGGCGAAGGTGCCGCCACCTCGATTACCTGCTGGCCAGTGGATAATGTGATACGGGATATGACATCCGGCGCGAAGATCTCCTGTGCCAGGCGAAGACCCATTTCTTCCTCGGGATCGACCGTCCGGATCGCGCCTAGCGTGGAAAGCACCTGCGCGTGAATAGCCGAGTGCGCCCTCGCGTACATGTTCTTGACTCCGCTGTTTGCCAGCAACGCCGTGACCATGATCGACTGGTCAAGACTCTCGCCGATCGCCACGATGACGCAGTCGACATTCAACACCCCGGAATCCTTCAGGTTCGCAGGATTCGTCAAGTCGGTTCGCAGGGCGGTCGTCACGTGATCTTTCACCATGTCCACCAGCGCGCCGTTGCGATCAATCGCCAGCACCTCGACGCCAAGCTTGGTCAGTTCATACGCGAGACTGCGCCCGAACAGCCCCATCCCGATGACGGCACAACTCTTAACGGCCATTTCAGACCTCCGGTATCAGCCGACGAGGACGCGGCCCTGGGGATATCCGACCCCGACGGGAGCGCGCCTGGCCAGCGCTAGAGTCAAAGTGAGCGGGCCAATTCTGCCCAGATACATCAATGCGGTGATCATCAGTTTGCCGCCGGTGTTCAGATCCGGCGTAAGGTTCATCGAGAGTCCGCAGGTGGCGAACGCGCTCACCGACTCGAAAAGCGCGCGTGTTGGCGTGACGCCGTTCTGCGACCAGGTAAGCAGGAAGGTGGTCACGAAACAGGCGATCATCGCCAGGAAGGTGATGACGATGATGTTGTGCAAGGTTCGCGGGTGCACCGACCGGTTGAAGACCGTGATCTCGGCGCGGCGACGCAGGGACGCCTTGACCGACAAAAACAGCAGCGCGAACGTGGTGATCTTGATACCGCCGCCCGTGCCGCCTGGCGCCGCGCCAACGAACATCAGGAAAACATACACGAAAACAGCTTGCGGCGATGTCGCTCCGATGTCGACGGTGTTGAAGCCGGCCGTTCGCGCGGCCACCGACTGGAACAGGCTTGCCCAGACGCGATCGTCCAGGGCCAGCCCCTTCTGGGCGCCGTTGTAGTCGGCGGCAAACAGCAGGATCGCGCCGCCCAGCACCAGCACCGCCGTCATGATCAGGACCAGCCTGGTGTGGATGCTCAGGCTGGAAAGACCGTGGCGGAAGCCCTGGGACCATGTGTTGCGCGAGGAGAGGGCGGAGATGACCGGAAAACCGATGCCGCCCAGGATGACCAGGCTCATCACGGAAAGATTCACGATCGGGTCGCCGGTGAAGCGGACGAGTCCGTCCGAAAAGAGCGAGAAACCGGCGTTGCAGAAGGCCGAAACAGCGTGGAAAACCCCAAACCACAGTGCCTTGAAGGGGTGTCCGGGAAAGACCGACCAGAAACGAGCGGAAAGGGCTATTGCGCCCAGTGTCTCGATAAGAACGGTCATTGTGACGATCTGCCTGACCATCGTCACGATTGATATGGCGGAGTCGTCGTGTCCCACGCTGGCCTCGGTCACATTGCGGGCATGGGGCTTCAACCGGCCTGAAATCAGCGCCACCGAGGCGGCCGACAGTGTCATGATACCGATGCCGCCAAGCTGGATCAGGGCAAGGATCACGACATGGCCGAACGACGAGAAGGAGTCCAGGTCGGCCCGCGCCCACTGATCGAGCGACGTGTTGATGACCGTCAGTCCTGTTACGCAGTGGGCCGACGTGGCGGTGAACAGCGCGTCCACAAAGGCGATTGACCGGCTGTCAGCCGAGGCCCGCGGGAGCGACAGCAGAACCGTCCCGAGCGCTATCAGCCCCAGGAATGAGAAGGCCATCGACTGCTCGGGCGTGCCGACGATCCGGCTGACAAACCAGCGGCCGGCGCCGGTTTTCTTGAATATCTTGACCAGGTCGTAAACGATGGTCAGGCCGGTAAGGGCCGCCATGATGACCGGATGACCGAATAATGCCAGAATGACTATCGTCATCAACAGATCCGGCAGCATCGTCTTGAAACAACGCCACTTGTAGATCGCCTGCACGAGCCTGAGCGAGTGCCGCAGAACCGATGACGCGATCAGGATGCCGAGAAGCGAGTAGAAGACCACCCGCGCGATCTGGTTGTCCCAAAGCATCGAGCCTTCGATATACAGGATCACAGCAAGGGTGATGATCTCGATGACCGCGGTCGCGACCCGCGCCAGGTAGATGCGGGCGGGAAGCGTTCTGGGCAACTTGAATGCCGCCATCTGGACTTCCCTGCCGGCCAGCCCTAGAGGGCGGCGTCCGAGTGCACAAGAAGGTAGTTCGGGTTGGTATTGATCAGGCGCGCGAACGCCAGCGCCTCATCGGTGTTGCCCTTCAGTACGAAGAAGCGCCACTCCACGTCACCCTGGGGCGGTACGGTTTCGTCGATGAACTCGACCGTGAAGTCATCCCAGGTTTTCGCCACTCGGGCCGCCAGGTGAACCGTGCGGCAGTCCTTCACCAGCCACAGATCCGGCCCAATCCCGATCAGGCCGTTGGCGAGCGGCAGGTACATCTGGTCCGCGAACAGGCTGAAGCTGGCGAGGGAGGTTTGTGTCACCGCGTCCTCGACAAGACCGGGCGTGTACATCAGGTCCGGAAGGTTCAGTGGCATCGATATCGAGACGGTCCTCTTGACGCGATCGTCGCCGGTCGGGTTGTCGCTGGCCCCGATGGCGATCGTGAACTGGTAGACCCTGCCGTCGTCCATCCATTCGGTCTGGACGTTTCGGCCAGCATTGGTCAGGGTTATGGGCACCGGCACATCGGCCACGTTGGTCGGGGAGAGTTGGAACAGGGGCTCCATCGTCTGGAACTCGTCCTTAACGATGCCGGCGTCAAGGTCGACGATCGCCCAGTCCCGCCCCAGCTTCGGCAGCAGGCCATCCGTGGCGGCCTGACACTTCTGCATCGCGGCCTGGTTCATCTGGTAACCGTAGACCCACTCACCCATCCACGGATTGATGCCCGTGGCGTCGGAGACTTCGGCGCGGATTAAATCCAGGTACCCGGCGTCGATGATGGCGCGTTCGGCCTCCACGTCAGCGCTGCCGGACTCGAGCGTGTCGGCCAGCAGGGAAACGGCAGCCAGGCATGTCGAAGCCTGGTAGTTTTCGGTGCGAATCAGGTTGTCATTTTCGTGCAGCGAGTAACCGAGCGAACCCATCCTGCCCATCCAGCGGCTGATGCCCTCGGTACTGGGCGGCTGCCACGTCGAGTCCGCGATCGGCAGCAACGGATAAGGGGCGATGCCAAGCTTTCCAAGCCGATCGACATAGTCGGTGATGGTGGTATGTATGAAACCGTTGTCCGCCAGCGTCTGCAACTCCGTCTCGAACTTTTCAACCTCGCGCATGTTGGCTTCGGGGGTGAACATGGCCAGATAGGGATTGCCCGGGGTAGCCAGCACCTCGCCGTCATCGAAGAACGTCCACTGAACCTCGATGTTGGAGGTCGGATCCACGCTGCCGCCCACGACCACAATGACCGGATCAGTGGCCTCGGGACCGGTGCTTTCGTAATACGGCCAGACACCGTCCTCGCTGTCGGCGGCCTGATGATATTTGTAAAGGTTCCGGTGCATTACATCGATCGTGTACCCGTTCTCGGCCATGATGCGATGCTTGCCGACCCCGGACTGTCCTTCCTGGTTGAAAACGACCTTTGACAGAGGCAGGCCGGCATCCTCGAACACCTTGCGGTTGTAGTCGATGGACCACTTCAGATCGCGCGACGGGAACGGCAGGAAGAGCTGGTCTGAATAGTGGATGCTGACAAGCTCGATCTGGCCGGCATTGGCGGCGCACTGCAGCTTCGCCAGGATGTCCGGGTGGCGTTGTTCTATCAGTTCGATCATCAGGCCGGGCATCTCGAAGGTGGCACGCCAGTCCGGGTGTGCCAGGTACAGATCCAGAATGGGCTGGAACGAGACGCGGACTATCCAGTCGGCCAGCACATCGTCGGTCCAGCCTTCGCAGGGCTCGTGGTCGCCGGCCATGTCGTAGCAGATCGATATCGTTTCATCCTGCCAGGTGCCGATCAGGCCGCCGGGGACGTACTGGATGTTCCAGTGAAACATCGTGAGTCCAAACTTGCGGGTTCCGTCTTCGCTGGACGGCCATGCCGCGTACTCGGGACACTGGAAGACGTCGGTCGGCACGTCGGCGGTGGAGTCGGGCAGGGTGTCCGGGGCCCCGTCGTCGCCCGGGATGTCCTCGATGCGGTCCTGCACCAAGGCGTCATCCACCGTATCGGGTTCGACGATGTCGGACACCGAGTCGTTCGTCGTGTCACCGATGGTATCGACCGGGGAGACATCGTCGCCACAGCCTGACGCGAAAACGCCAAGCATGAACATCACGGGCACGGTTATCGCCAGGTTCGGAGTCTTCATAGCCACGTCTCCCATGGGAAAAACGACGGACTATTATAGATCGTGTCCCGCGCGCACGCTACGGGCCCGCTTTCCCGGACGGCGAATGTGATTCGCCGCTACGAGGACAGGGGGCGGTTTCCGGCGTAGGGG
>CAZNJW010000115.1:0-1701 GCA_964573455.1 uncultured Anaeromyxobacteraceae bacterium
CTGGGGTTCAGGATTCACCTTAGAAACATCGAGCCCTCCTCGGAATGGCTGGCCCCGAACGTCTGGATTACAGTCCGAACCTGGGTCTCGGTCCGGCCGCGTTCAATACCTGGAAAACGAGTGACTGTCGTAGTTGCCAACGGTCCGACGCGCGAATTGATGCTTCTGGATGAAAACGGACTTCTGTTTCACGCGTACTCGGGCTCCATGTTTCCTTCTGCCGAGGACTCGGGGCCGCTTCAGTTCTCAACTTCCCATCAAACCGCCTACTACACCTCTTATCAGGCGCGAACCTTGTGCAACCTGACCTGGGCGCACTCCAACGTGTCGGTGACGACCGACCTGACTTCAACCACTGTGGCGCCCGGTGGCAAGACAAGGATTCGCGCGTCCCAGAACGGTGCCGTCTGGCTCTGGCACATTGCATCCCTGGACTCGTCGTACCTGGACGAGACGGATTGTCCCGGCGAATTCCAGCCCGAGGTTTTCTTTGTTATCGCCCGCGAAAGCAGGACTTCCAATGATAACGACGACTTCATGGGGATCAGGAAACTGACTAAGTGACCATTCCGGACCCGGCGACGATGGACGGTCAGCTTGCCGCGATCTTCAGCAGGTATGCCTGGATGAAAGGCTGCAGATCCCCGTCAAGCACCGCGTCGGTATTTCCGGTTTCGTAGTCGGTGCGAAGATCCTTCACAAGCCGATAGGGATGCAGGACGTACGAGCGAATCTGGCTGCCGAAATCGATGCCGAGCTTCATGGCCTCTTTCGCGTCCTTCTCGGCTTCGCGCTTCCTGCGCTCCATCTCGTAAAGTCGGGCCTTCAACAACTTCATCGCCGTCGAACGGTTCTTGATCTGGGAACGCTCGTTCTGGCACTGGACGACGATACCGCTGGGGAGGTGCGTGATCCGGACGGCCGAGTCGGTCTTGTTGACGTGCTGGCCTCCTGCCCCGCCTGAACGGAACGTGTCGATCCGCAGATCCTCCTCGCGAATCTCAACCTCGATCGTGTCTTCGATGTCCGGAATGACATCCACGCTGGCGAACGTCGTGTGGCGACGGGCGTTGGCATCGAAGGGCGAAATCCGAACCAGCCGGTGGACGCCGTTCTCGGCTTTGAGGTAGCCGAACGCGTGATCGCCCTCGACCGAAAACGTGACACTCTTCAACCCGGCCTCGTCGCCCGGTTGCTCGTCAATCACGCTGGTCTTCAAGCCGGCCTTGTCGCAGTACATCAGATACATTCGCAGGAGCATCGCGACCCAGTCCTGGGACTCGGTTCCTCCCGCGCCGGAATGGATCGTGATCAGCGCGGGCGCGGCGTCGCTCTCGCCCGACATCATCCGGGCAAACTCCAGCTTGGACACGCGATCCTCGACAGCGGCAATGGCTGCGGCGATCTCATCCTCGAACTCGGCGGCGGCCTCAAGCTCGGCCATTTCAAGAAGATCCCAGGCATCCTGAAGCATGCGCACCGGCTCGTCCAGGGAGTCGAGATCCCGCTGCAGGGCTGTCTTTTCGCGCAACACCGCCTGCGCCGCCTTCTGGTCGGACCAGAAGTCAGTCGATGTGGACAGTTCCTCGATCTCTGCTATTCGTCGTTCCCTGAAAGGTCGGTCAAAGATACCTCCCGAGGACATTCGTCCTCTCACGGAGGTCGGCGATCTTCGCCTTGTGGGTTTCAAACATCGGACAG
>CAZNJW010000115.1:1801-6942 GCA_964573455.1 uncultured Anaeromyxobacteraceae bacterium
ATGAGCGAGGTCATCACATTCAAGGTTGACGACGAACTGGCGAACGCACTTCGACACGTCAAAAACCGGTCTGAATTCATCAGGAGCGCGTTGATGGCCGCGCTGGACGGAACCTGTCCGCTCTGCCGTGGCACGGGTACCCTGACGCGGGCCCAGATGCAGCACTGGATCGACTTCTCCCGCGGACACGAGTTGCACGAATGCGAGGACTGTCACGGGGTCATGATCGAGTGCGGCGAGGAATGCGCCTGCTGTCGGGCCGATGGTCCGGCCGAAAAGGAGTCACGATGAGCACTGCCTTGAACCAGGGCTTCCGACGTATCCAGAGGCTCGCGGCACCAGCGCTCCTCGCCATTCTTGCAGGGGTTATGGTCGAGCCCGCCACGGTTGACGCGAAGGACAACCGATTCGAGATCATCGCCACAACCTATCCGATGATGTTGCTCACCAGGACCGTCACGCAGGGAGATCCCGGGGTCTCGGTCAGCCTGCTGGTCTCTCCGGACCTCGGCTGCCCGCACAGCTACGTGGTGACGCCCGCGGACATGAGGCGCGTCGCCGGCGCGGACGCGATTGTGATGAACGGCCTGGGCATGGACGACTTTGTCAAACCGATGGCCGCCGGACGTACCGACCTGGTTTTCATCGACTCGTCGGCCGGCATTCCCGGAATCATCGGCACACCGGCTGGCCACGAGGAACATCCCGTCTCCGGACATGAAGGACACGCGCATGAAGGACACGGGCATGAAGGACACGGGCATGACGCCGACGAACACGCCGGACATCATGAACACGAGGAAGGCCCCAATCCCCACCTCTTCGCCAGTCCGTTGATGGCTGGCGCGCTTGCCGAAAACATCGCGTCGCGGCTCGCGACGGTCAGGCCGTCCAGCGCCGGGTTGTACCGGGCCAACGCCTCCCGCTTCGTGGCTGACATGCGCGACCTGGACGCCAGATTCAAGGCCGCGACCGCAAGGCTGAAAGATTGCAGGATCGTGACCCAGCACGACGTATTCGACTACCTTGCCCGGGACTCCGGGCTTCAGATCGTCGCCGTGATCCAGAATCATCCCGGGACCGAGCCTTCGGCATCCGAGATGCTCAAGCTGGTCAGGGAAGTCAGGAAATCCGGTGCGGCCGCGGTCTTCACCGAGCCACAGTACGGCTCGAAGGTTCCGGCGACCATTGCCAGGGAAGTCGGCATCCCGCTGGCGACGCTCGACCCGGTCGCGTCCGGTCCCGCCGACGCGGGTCCTGATTACTACCGTCAGACGATGCTGAAGAACATCGAAACGCTGGAGAAAACTATTGGAACCAGGTGACTGCCCCGGATGCGCCAGGCAAACAGGTTGCGTGTGCCGTCATGACGCGGCATCGACCGCGATCTGTTTCGATGGTTTGTCGGTCACGCTTGGCGGTACGACGGTTCTCGAGAACATCACCGCCCAGATCCCCAGGGGCGGGTGCACATGCATCGTCGGCCCGAACGGCGCCGGCAAGACCACGCTTCTGATGGCGCTGCTGGGCCGCATCCCTTGCCAGGGCGAGGTTCGGATCGGTGTGCGGCCGGACGGCTCGAAGGTCCGGATTGGATACGTGCCACAGATGATGGCGTTCGACCGCGGGATGCCGGTGACGGTTCTGGAGTTCCTGTCCATGGGCGTGCAACGCAGGCCACTCTGGATTGGAATCTCCAGTTCCTCGCGAAGACACGCCCTTGAACTTCTGAACATGGTCAACGCGGCCCACCTGGCCAGTCGTCGCCTGGGAGCGCTGTCGGGCGGAGAGTTCCAGCGGGTGATGCTCGCTCTGGCGCTGCAGCAGCAGCCGGACTTGTTGATCCTGGACGAACCGGCGGCAGGCGTGGACTTCCGGGGCGGCCAGCTCTTCTGCGAACTGCTCGAAAGCCTCAGGCGGCAACACGGATTCACCCAGGTTATGGTCACGCATGACCTGGGCCTGGTCACGAATCACGCGACCCACGTAATCCTGCTTAACAGGCGGATCGTGGCCGAGGGAAGTCCCGCGACCACGTTGACGCCGCCCAATCTTATGGCGGCCTTTGGCGCCCACATGGGCGGTGCTGGTATCGATCAGACTCCGTGCTGCGGCTGTTCCGGGTCGACCGTGGAACACCACGAAGCGGACGGGGAGGTGCGGAATGCCTGATCTCCCGGCAATCGTCTCCATCCTCGGCACGCTGATTCCGCTCGACTGCATGCAGACTGGATTCATGCAGAGGGCTCTGGCAGGTCTTCTGCTGCTGGCCCCGATGACCGCCATGATGGGCGTCCAGGTCGTCAACATGCGCATGGCGTTCTTTTCGGACGCGATCAGCCACTCGGCTTTCGCAGGCATCGCCCTGGGCCTGCTCTTCTCGATTCATCCGCACTGGTCGATGCCGCTGCTTGGCGTCGCCGTCGGAGTCACGATCGTGGCAATCCAGCGACGCAGCATGCTTTCCTCGGACACCGTGATCGGAGTCCTCTTCGCCGCCGTGACCGCTTTCGGTCTTGCAATGGTCAGCCGCGACCCCAACCTGGCCCGAGACACGCAGTTGTTCCTTTACGGAGACATACTGACTATCACGGACTTCGACCTGATACAGCTCGCGGGCCTGTTCCTGGTCCTGACCGTGTTCGAGGTGGTCGGATTCAACCGAATGCTCTACCTGTCGCTGAACCAGACCGTGGCGGACGTGCACCGGGTCAGGACCGCTGTCTGGCAATACCTGTTCGCCGCGCTCCTGGCGCTTGTCGTGATGTTCTCGGTCTGGGCGATGGGCGTGCTGCTTGTGACGGCGATGCTCATCGTGCCTGCGGCCGCCGCCCGGAACCTGGCCCGCTCCGCTTTCGGGATGTTCTGGTGGGCCATCGTCATCAGCGTCACGTCCGCCGCCGCCGGACTGCTGTTGTCGGCACAGGACTGGGCCGGCACGGCTACCGGCGCCACCATTATCCTGATCGCCTTCATGTGGTTTCTGATAAGCTTCGTCCCCGTCGTCCTGCGCCGGGAAAGATCCAGATGAAACTGACCGGTCAACCAGTCAGACTTCGGTCGTTCGTGTTCGAATCACTGTTCGTGATCGGCACCATCATCTTCTTCATAGTGGCCGGACGGACCGATTCGGTGCGCAACCTGTCGCTCATCTTTGCCAGCATCGTGCTGGAGGCAATACCTTTCATGCTTCTTGGCGCGGTGGTCGGCGGCCTGCTGGAGTCGTTCGTCAGCCGCGAACGGATCACCTCGCTGCTACCCAGAAAGCGCTGGCAGACCGTACTTGTAGCGGCCGGCCTGGGGATGATCTTTCCCGTCTGCGAGTGCGCCATCGTGCCGGTGGTCAGGCGGCTTTCCCGCAAAGGACTGCCGATGGCGGCCGCGGTCGCGTATCTGCTTGGCGGCCCGATCGCCAACCCGATAGTCGGAGTCTCAACGGCCGTAGCCTATAAACTCGACTTCAGGATGGCCGCCATCAGGATGATCCTGGGTTACGCCATCGCCGTGGGCATCGGGCTGCTGATGGACCGTATCTTCGCCCGGCGTCGAGCCCTTCTGGACAACATCGCCGACGCGGGTGACGACTGCCCGATATGCCGGAACGGTGACGACCACGACCATAAAGGCGAACACGACCATGACTGCGGTCACGGCCATCACCACGAACACGGTTCGGAGTGCTCGTGCGGTCATTCACACGCTCCAGCCGGCTCGGGCTTCCGAGCGAAGATGATCGCCGCCATGCATCACGCCGCCGACGACTTCATAGGGGTTGGACACTTCCTTGTTATCGGCGCCTTCATCGCCGCGATTTCGCAGACCTACATTGACCGCAGTTTCTTCGCGCAGCTCGCCGGCATGCCGGTGGTCGCGATCCTGGTCATGATGGTGCTTGCAATCCTTCTGAACCTTTGCAGCGAAGCCGACGCTTTTATCGCATCCTCGTTCAGGACCATAATGCCCCCGTCGGCCCAGCTCGCCTTCATGCTGATCGGTCCCATGTTCGACCTGAAGCTGCTGCTGATGTACCAGACCCTGTTCACACGCCGCGCGATCGTGACGCTGGCCGCCCTGATCTTCGCGACGGTCGCCGTCGTCTCCATCCTCGTGCACTTCTCCGGAATCATGACGGGGGTGGCGGGATGAAATCGTTTCTTTCGTTCATCAACGCCCGGATTCGACTGGTTTTCTTCTTCATCTGGCTGTACTCCCTGGTCGTGCTGCTTCAAAGCGGCCGATACCTGGCGTTTCTCCGGCCAGAATTCGGCTGGGTGCTGGGTGGCGCGGTGGTGATGTTCCTGGCGGTGATGATGGCGGAACTCGCCCGCCGGCCTGGCGATTCAATGCGTTGGTACGAGTTCCAGAGGCCCTTGATCCTTCTTGTCCCTCTTCTGTTTCTGATGAATGCCCAGGGCGCGTCTCTGGATCACTACACATTCAGCAAACGTTTCACCGGGACCGGCACCATGGCGGTCGACGTGACACCATCGGCCGCCTCGGGCGACAGAAAGGGCCTCAACTCCCCGTCGGACGATGAAGACGGGACCGGGCCGTCTTCAGGTTCCTTCAAACGTTCGATATCGTCTTCGATCAATCCCGCCCCCGAGGTGCGACCAGAGACCGGCGACACAGCCCAGGCAGGCACGCCTGAGACGGACGTCACCGACGAACAAAACACAGACACACCCGTTGATTCACCTTCAACGGATCGGGACATCCTGTTGACCGAGTTATACGAGGCGCCGAAGCTGTACGAGGGAAAAGAGATCACTGTCATCGGCATGACCGAACAAATTGAGGAAGTCACCCACCAGTTCGGCAATCGCGCCCGAATCATCTACAGGTTTCTGGTCACCTGCTGCGCGGCTGATGCCCAGCCTATCGCCATGGTCTTCGAGACCGGACAACCGATAAAAATGCAGGCCCAGGGCGTGTGGGTACGCGTCACCGGCAGATTCACGCTGCAGAACAAGGACGGAAAGACGATTCCGGTCATACGTGACGCAACCATGTCCACGATCCCGAAACCGGCCAACGAGTACCTTTACTGATTGTTTTCCAGAAGATCCGACATGCCCGTCGCGTTCACAGCATCCATGGCAGCGCGCCGCGATGCCACAGGGAAAGCCAGTCCATCGAGA
>CAZNJW010000116.1:0-6854 GCA_964573455.1 uncultured Anaeromyxobacteraceae bacterium
GCGCCGAGGTCAGCGCGCCGAGGCCGTCGCGGATGCCGCCGTCGAAGAAGTAGTTGGCCTTCTGCAGGTCTTCCAGCGGGGCCTTCCGGAAGTAGGCGCGGGCGTCGTTTTCGATCATCGCCTGCCAGCGCGGGTTGTACGTGTATTCGCCGTCGCCCTCGCCGTAATCGGGAGCGGGCAGGATCGAACGATCGACCGTGCCCATAGCTGCAAGCGGAAGCGAATTCGTGTCAACGCCGTCAAGACCGAAGTCCTCGTAGGGCTCGCCTTCGTCGTATTCGCTGTTGTTTTCGTTGCCCTGGTTGTTCGCCATCAGGTCCCAGTCGTCGCCGTTCGCGTCGACATCGGCACTGCCGGACGCCGTCTCATTGCAGCCACCGTTGCCGTCTTCGAACTCGTTCGCGCATCCGTCCACGCCGACGTCGTCCCAGCGCTCGCCCAGGTTGAAAACGACCGGTTCACCCAGGTCGCGCTTGCCGTTGCCGTTGTAGTCGACCGCCATGAAACCGGTGACGGGCATTGTCAGCCTGTCGGGCTGGTCAGGCCAGAACCAGCCGCGCATGGCGCGCATCTCGGGCGCCTCGTCGTCGCAGTCTGGAATACCGCGGCAGACATCCGGCGAACCGTCGCAGAAGGAAATCAGGTCGTACTCGCCGGTCGGGTTGTATTCGGCGTTGAGGTTGTACGGGAACTGAACGTGCATCGGGTTCGCGCACTTCTCGGAGTCGGTCTGAAGCAGCCAGGCCGGCTCCACGCCCTGCGGCACCAGCGGATGCTCGGGGTTGTAGAAGAAGAAGTTGCCGAACGCGTACACGATCGCGCCGATGACGTCGATGTAGAAGCCACGGTGGAACGTGGTGCCGGCCTGCTTGGAGTAGTTCATGCGGTTGTACGTCATGTAGATTTCGTACGGCCGCAGGTGGCGCTGCTCGACAGGCAGGTAGCAGTCGACCTTCGGGTTTTCGCGGTTGTTGATTTCGTCGGTACCGTTCAGCTCATCCTGCGCGATGACTTCCAGGATGTCCTCCATGGGACAGAAGCCGCCGCCCATCTGATCCTTAAGCAGGTGGCCGATGTACCGGTAGTCCACGTAACCGCCCATGCCGCCCACGCTGTCGAACATGTCCGGGTAATGCGCGGCGACCGTCAGCGCGGCGGCGCCCATCGACATTCCGCCGACCGTTCTGAACGTGAAGTGCTTGTCGACCATCTGGATTTCCTCGGCGGTGTCGCCGGGGACATCGGAAACGGTGTCGGTGGTGTTGCCGTCCGGCTCGATCCGATCCAGAGGCTCGGTATCCGGCGTCGCGGTGTCTTCAATCACATCCTCGACACCATCGGCCACGTCGCCCAGGCCGCCTTCGTCATTGGTGGTCTCGCCGTCGCCGCAAGCCACGGCAAACGCCAGGACAGCTGCCATCCCCAGGTGCATCAGCTTCTTCACTTTTTCCTCCAGACATCAAAAAAGAGTTCCCGCGAACCGGGAACGACGCATCGCGCAAAATTATGCCCTCTGGGTCGGTAAATATCCAGTGTTTCCAACGAGGCAAGACTTGAAATCAACCGAAAACCGGGGTTGCGGATGACCGGAAGATGAACGACGGTCATGCCCAGTGGTTCACCGGGCCATGACCATGTCCAAGGTCGGGCGCCGAGGCGATGGCGGCGGTGATGTATGTCTTGGCAGCGCGCACGGCGGTTACCGGATCATCGCCGAGCGCCAGTCGGGCCGTGACTGCGGCCGAGAACGTGCACCCGGTGCCGTGCGTGTTGCGGTCGCTGCCGCGCTGCCCCGAGATGGCGACCCATTCATCGCCCGTCAGCACGAAATCGACCGACTCGCCCGCGGGATTGACCGGGCTGTGACCACCCTTCATAACCACGACCTGCGGGCCCATCGCGTGAATCGCCCGGGCTGCCTTGCGGAAGTCGACCTCGGTCTGGATATGCCGCCCCCACAAGGCCTCGGCCTCGGGGACGTTGGGCGTCACGACCGTGGCCAGCGGAAACAACTCGGCGACCAGTGTCTCGACCGCGTCCTGCGCGATCAGCCGATCGCCGTTCTTCGCGCACATCACGGGGTCGATGACCAGCGTGGCCACGGCGTGCGTCCTGAACCTTTCAGCCACGGCCCGCACGATATCCGCGTTCACCAGCATCCCCGTCTTGACCGCGTCCGCGCCGATGTCGGACAGGCAACTATCGATCTGCATCGCCACCAGTTCGGGCGTGACCGCGTCATAACCCTGCACGCCGACGGTGTTTTCCGCCACGACCGCGGTGACCGCAGACTGCCCGAACACCCCGAACCTGTGAAAGACCTTCAGATCCGCCTGAATCCCGGCCCCGCCGCTGCAGTCCGACCCCGCCACCGTCAAGCAGCGCGGCCGCGCCAACGAAATCGTCTCTTCCCGCATGTCAGCCTGTCTCCTGTCAACGCGACCAGTCCGGCAAAGTTACACGATCCGGGCGAATCATGAAACGCCGCCGATGCCGCGACACAGAAAACCTTGCGGACACTGCTGAGATCAATGCTCATGACGCTCCCCGTTTCGATTGACCGGCTGACCCGTTTCGGCTACCTTAACTCCGCTATGAAGCTGACTTCCACAGTTAAAGGCAACTCATTCACGTTTCCGGACGTCAAGGCCGTCATGGCCCGTGCCAATGAGGCCAAATCAGGCGACGAGCTGGCCGGCGTGGCGGCGACATCCGACATGGAACGCATCGCAGCGAAACGCGTCCTGGCCGACCTGACAATGAACGACATCCGGGAAAACCCGGCCGCGCCCTACGAACAGGACGAGGTAACCCGCCTGATCGAGGCGGACCTGGACAAAGAGACGTTCGGCCGTGTACGCGACTGGACCGTGGCGCAACTGCGGGAACACGTCCTGGCAGCGAACACGACGGGCGAAGACTTGCTGGCACTGGGCCGCGGCCTTACCAGCGAGTGCATCGCGGCTGTCGCCAAGCTGATGACAAACCTGGATCTTGCGCTTGCCGCGTCGAAGATCCGGGTCGTTACGCACGCGAACACGACACTGGGCCTGCGCGGGCGTTTTTCGGTCCGCCTGCAGCCAAACCACACCACCGACAGCCCCGACGGCATTCTGGCATCAACCATGGAAGGTCTGTCCTGGGGCATGGGCGACGCGCTGATCGGCGTGAACCCGGTCACTGACACGTGGGACGCGACCTCGGCAATCCTGAATCGCCTGTATGAATTCACGCGCGCCTTCGGCGTGCCGACCCAGATATGCTGCCTGGCTCACATCACAACCCAGATGGAGGCGCTGCGTCGCGGTACCCCGATGGACGTGATGTTTCAAAGCCTGGCCGGCAGCCAGATCAGCTGCAACGCGTTCGGCATCAACAACGCGATGCTGGCCGAGGGCGCGGCGATGATCGCTGAAAAGGGCACCGCGCCCGGCCCCAACCTGATGTATTTCGAAACGGGTCAGGGCTCCGAGCTCAGCAGCGGTGGCCATCATGGAGCCGACCAGGTCACGATGGAGGCCCGCTGTTACGGCCTTGCGCGGCATTACAACCCCTTCATGGTCAACACTGTCGTCGGCTTCATTGGGCCGGAGTACCTGTACAACGGACGGCAGGTGACTCGCGCCGGCCTGGAAGACCATTTCATGGGCAAGTTCCACGGGCTGCCGATGGGCTGCGACGTGTGCTACACGAACCACATGGACGCGGACCAGAACGATAACGACAACCTGGCGATAATCCTGGCCGCGGCGGGCTGCAACTTCTTCATGGGCCTGCCGATGGGCGACGACATCATGCTTAACTACCAGTCCACCAGCTTTCACGACGACGCCGCCGTGCGAGAGCTGCTCGGACTGCGTCCCACGCCCGAGTTCGAGGCCTGGATGGAGCGGATGGGGTTGATGAAGGCCGGCAGGCTGACTAGTTCCGCCGGCAACATGGGCCTGTTTTTGTGAAACGGTGACTTGAATGGACGAAAAGCAGCTTCAGGACATGGTCACCGCCGCCGTTGTCGAGGCCCTTGCAAACAAGGCCGCGCCCACGAAATTCCAGCCCGGGGGCAACCGCCCACCCGAGGATCTGAAGCTGGCCAAACGGATCGCTGAATGGGCCGGGATCGGGATGCCACTGCCACCCGCATTGCAAAACTGGCTGCCGGAAGGCAACCGCGCCGGGTACGTCGCGTCCACGCCCGCAAGACTCGGCGTCGGTCGGTCAGGCGTCCGCCCGCGAACCGAGACGTATCTGCAGCTTCGCGAGGATCATGCCGCGGCCCGAGATGCCGTTTCGTCGCGTCTGGACGAAAACATTCTGAAAAAATTCGATATCGTGCTGCTTCACTCGGCGGCGCGGGACAACGCGGAATTCCTGAGGCGACCTGACCTGGGCCGTCGACTGAACGCGGAATCCCTTGAAAAGATAAAGAAAACAGGTATCAAATCACCGCAGGTTCAGATCGTGCTGGTGGACGGTCTAAGCGCCACGGCACTGAACGTGAACATTCCTGCAATCCTGCCGCTGCTGCTTGACGGGTTCAAGAACGCGGGAATCCGCGTCGGCACCGTTTTCGCGGTGTCCCGCGGACGCGTGGTGGTGGCCGACGAGGTCGCGCGCGCCACTGGCGCCGAATGTTCGCTGCTGCTGGTCGGCGAGCGGCCCGGACTGAAGACTGCCGAGTCGATGGGTGGATACGTCACCTATATGAAGGTCCGCAACTTCAACGAGGCGATGCGCGACGTCACGTCCAACATCCACGGTGGCGGCCTGACTTGTCGCGAGGCCGCACCCAAGCTGGTTGAAGGTTGCGTCAAGGCGCTGCGTGAACGCAAGACCGGCGTTGACGCCAACGGTTGACGATCAGGGCGGCGCGGCAACGCGGACTTACGGTGTCCTGCGTGACCGGATGATGACCGCTTACGTCCGATAAACCCGCTTCCCCGGGGGAAAGTGATGATCCTCGAACCCGTAAAACCACGCGTGCTTGGCCTGCGGGTCATCCCGAACGTCGATCCGATGCTTGCACGCGACCTGAAACTGGCGCCGCACCACCGCGCTATCGGCCTGCTGACCTGCACCAGTGATGACGCGCTTTACACCGCGCTGGACGAAGGAACCAAAGCCGCTGACGTGGACGTGGTTTACGGCCGCAGTTTCTACGCCGGTTCAAACCACGCATCCGGACCGCTTTCCGGCGAGGTGATCGGCATCTTCGCGGCCGCCGACGAGGAAAGCGTCGCGTCGGCCCTGTCTGCCACGCTCAGATACCTTGACGCGCGGGCATGGTTCTACGCCGCGAACGACCAGGCTACCCTGATCTTTTTCCCGCACGTCATCCCCAGCGTCGGGCGATACCTGGCGGGACTGGCCGGCGTCGAACCCGGCACCCCGATGGCGTACCTGATCGCTCCACCAATCGAAGCCATCGTCGGACTTGATGCCGCGCTGAAGGCCGCCAACGTCGAAATGAAGCGTTTCTTCGAACCGCCATCCGAGACGAACTTTGCAGGTGGCCTTCTGGTCGGAGACGTGCCCGAGGTCGAGGCCGCGGCTGCGGCATTCCAGGCAAAAGTGCTGGAAATGGCGGCCAGTCCACGAGAAATGACGCCGAAGCAGGAATTGGAATGCCTGTCCGAACGTTTCTGCCGCAAGCGCGCCGCTCTTGCGCCCAGGGCAACGAAACCATACCGGATTCTGGACAGCGGACTTGAACTGGACAGCAAGCCTAACGGATTCACACACCTGTTCGACAACAGGTCGCTGGTTCCGAAGAACCATCCGGCGATACGATTCCGCGGGAAACTGGACCTGCTCCAGGCGTACGTCCTTGAAGCACAGCAGGCGGCGATCGGCGAGGGACTTGGCGACATCGCGTCGGATCTGGGCGACATCCTCGACTGGCTGCGAAGACTGCTGGCAGCCGAGGTCACAGGCGCCCCGGTTCCGGCCCTGGTGGTAGGTGGACTGAAGGCTGACGAACTTCAGAAGTTATCACATAACACCAAGAAATTCTTGAATGTTGGCTGGATAATGCCGGATGCCTCGATGGGGCCGACGGTGGTAAAGCTGAACCTCCTGCGAGCCTTTTCCCGTGACGTGGAAATCGCCGCGGTGGACGCTCACGGCGGTGACGACACCCACATGTCACCGACCGATCGCGACGCGATGATCCACGGTCTGAACCGGATCAGTTCCGCGATACACGCCCTGGTCTGCAAGCGTCTGAACCGCGTCTGATCAATCCACATGCATGCTTTGTTTTTTATCGTTTTACCGATGATTCGCGGGACTCAGCCTCGGCGACGCGGGACTTTCGACGGCTTGCGGGAAGCCGGCCGATCGGGGCGGGGACGTCTGGGAGGCAGGTCACCGCTTCCACCGACCTTGGCGCGGGGATAGTCCCTGGACCGAGCCGGCGCCTCGTAACTGTCTTGATGCGCCTGATGAATCAGCGACAGTGACAATGCCCGGTTCAGGATCTTCGCGCGCTTCAGGATCGCGTAGATGTCATCCGGCATTCCTGTCGGCAGATCGACGGTGCTGTAATCATCGAATATCTCGATGTGACCGATGTCAGAACCTCGCAGACCGGCCTCGTTCGCGATCGCACCCACGATATTTCCAGGCATGACCCCGTGAACGTATCCGCACTCCACACGGTATCGATCCATGCCATCCTCGGGCCGTTTCGACGAACGCGGCTTTATGACCGGAGCCGACGAAGGCGCCCTGCCGGTGCTGCCGCGCCCGGAATTATCCCGCGAGCCATAGCCATCGCCGACCGCCGCACGCCTGTCCGTGACGCCGGAACGCTCGGGACGCTGGCCCCGCCCCGGTCTTGAAGCAGGTTCCGCACG
>CAZNJW010000117.1:0-6817 GCA_964573455.1 uncultured Anaeromyxobacteraceae bacterium
GGAATGACGGATCGACCATCTTGTAGAACGAGAACCGTCCGTCCCCGTCCGTGGCTGCCACATGACAGACCTCGCCTCGCCAGCCTTCGCTGAGCGAGACAGCCATCATGTTTTCCGGTAGTGTCCGGGCCGCCTGATTGACGTCCTTCGCCTGCGGCGCGGCGTCATCGCGGATCGCGCCGGCCAGCAGCGCACGGACCATCTCGATCGACTGGCGCATCTCCATCCATCGGATGTTGGCCCGTGCCGCGCAGTCCCCACCGGTGCAGGACGGAACATGGAATTCCAGGTCGTCTATGGCGCCGTATGGCTGGTCGACCCTGACGTCCACAGGGACTCCGCTGGCCCTGGCGGCCGGACCGACCAGCCCGATGGCAATCGCGTCATCCCTTGTCACAATGCCGGTTCCATCCATCCTGGCCATCACGGATGGCGTCTCGAACATCAACGGAACCGCCGAAAACAGGTCCGCCTCGACCGCGTCAAGGCGCTTTTTAAGGTTGTCGCACCGCTCCCGATCCAGTTCATGCCTGACCCCGCCAGGGATGGTCAGGTTCCGTCCGAAGCGGTTGCCGCACAACACGGCTGTCATGTTCAGTATGTCGCCCCTGATTCGCGAACAGTAGTTCTGCGTGGGCAGGAAGCCGACGTCGCCGGCCAGCGCGCCCAGATCGCCGCAGTGATTCGCCATCCGTTCCAGTTCGATCGCCACCGCGCGAACTATCTGCGCGTGCCGCGACGGCTTCACGCATGAAAGGGCCTCCACCAGCCTGCAGTATGTCGACGCGTGCGCCATCGTCGAGTCGCCTGCGGCCGTTTCCAGGTAGTGTATGGTGCGACCATCGGGACTGCCCGTCAAAGCCCGCTCGATGCCACGATGCTGATAACCGAGCGAAATCTCAAGGTGGTACACCGTCTCGCCGTGACACTGGAATCTGAAATGACCAGGTTCAATCACGCCGGCGTGCACCGGGCCGACGCCGACCTCGTGGACCTCTGCGCCATTCATCCCGAAGAAGCCCGTGACTCCTATGGTCGGGCGAAATCTGCCTTGGACGGGCGGCCGCACGAACCGTATCGGTTTCAGCCACGGATGACCCTCTGGCTCGACCCCGTGTAACTCGTAGATCTCGCGCTCGAACCAGTGGGCCGAAGGGCAGTCGGTGGTAAGACACGGGTATGAACCGGAAACGAGTGTGGAGATGACGCCAACCTGTTTCCGCGCTGGCGAACCAAGCACCGCGAACAACTGGTGCCGATTGTCCGTCTCGGTGGCGAAAAGGGCCGACAGGCGGTTTCCTGCTCCGATGCTGTCGGCAACCACACCCAGCCAGGTGCCCATCCGCAGCACCGGGACCTGGGCCCTCGGAACAGCCGACCCGTTCGCGATGAAGAGGATCGTGTCTTCGGATGCGGTCATCTCAATCCCCTCGTCGCCAATTCAATCACCTCGGCCAGCGGACCCGGCATCCACAGTCCGAGGACCATGACCGCCAACAGCAGAACAACCGGCACGGCCTCGGAGAATACGGAGTGCGTGTGGTTGGTGCCAGGACCGGCGCCCTCGATCGGGCTGCCCCATGCCATCCTGACGAGTGCCCACAGCATAGCAGCGAAAGCAAGCGACAGACCCGCCAGGAACAGCAGGGTCACCACCCAGTGCCCAGCCTGAATGGCTCCGCGGAGGATCTGGAGTTCGCTGAAGAACAGTCCGAACGGGGGCGCGCCGGTGATCGCGAGCAGACCGGCCACCCACAAGACTCCCTGAACGGGCGCCGTTTTCAGCAGTCCAGCCACATCGTTGATATTCTTCGTCTTGAACATCGCCAGGATGTTGCCCGCGATCAGAAACAGGGCGCCCTTTGTAAGCGAGTGGTTCACCGCGTGAAACAAGGAACCGCCCGTGGCCAGGCCACCGATGCCGATGCCCGTCGCAAGGATTCCCATGTGCTCTACGCTGGAATATGCCAGCATTCGTTTATAGTCGGTCTGCGGGATCATCAGCATCGCCGCCCACAGGATCGACAGCAACCCGAATCCGATCAGCGTGTGCCGCCCGAAGTCACCCATTCCGGAAGCGTCCAGAATCCCCAACATCCGCAGGATGGCCAGGAACGCGCAGTTGAGAAGGGCTCCGGATAGCAGGGCGGACACCGGCGACGGCGCCTCGCTGTGCGCGTCGGGAAGCCAGGAGTGCATCGGCGCCAGCCCCATTTTCGTGCCGTAACCCACCAGCATCAGCAGCCACGCTGCCTTGAGCCAGTTCGGAGACATGCCGGGGGCGACCGCCAGCAGGTCCGGGATCAACAGACCGGTTTCTTCCATGCCGCCCCGCGCGGTTGCCAGGGCCAGGAAGAAGTTGCCGAGCATCGCCATCGCGATACCTACCGAACACAGCAGCAGATACTTCCAGGCGGCTTCCAGGCTGCGGGCGTTGCGGTGAAAAAAGATGAGCGGGGTGGTCGCGAGTGTGGTCGTCTCGATGGCGATCCACATGATACCCATGTGCCGCGCTGTCGTGACCAGTGTCGTGGACGACAGAAAAAGCAACAGGCACGAGATGAACACGGCGTCAGGCTGGTTGTTCAGGTGCAGTTCGTCGCGGTAGTCGATGATGCGGCGCTTGCGCTCGGGCCCCAGGTAACCAAGCGAGTAGAGTGAAGCCCCCAGGAACAGAACGCTGATGATGGTCAGAAACAGCAGTGACAGATGATCAAGTGCCAGCCAGCCACCAGCGGCCGTCATCCCGATGTCCAGCGAGTTGTCCGGCAAACCCAGCGCGGTGAGCGGGGCGGACATCAAACCGCGAACCTGAAGCCAGATTGAGCTTACCATCAGGAGGTGCGCGATTGAGGCCGACACGAGGATCACGCGGCTGGCACGTCCGATGAACGGCAGAAACACCAGCAGTCCGCATATCGCAGGCAGCAGTATCAGCGCCCAGAGCATCGTTCGGTCCCTCCAACGCCTTCAGCGTCCGTCCCTGAGGTTCGACAACCGGTCAATGTCGATGTGATCGAATTCCCGGTTGATGTGGTAAATAATGATTCCCATTACGAAAACAGCCGCCATCAGGTCCAGCAGCACGCCCATCTGCACCAGCCAGGGCTCGCTGACGGCGAAGGTGACGCCGAACAGGTAAACCCCGTTTTCAAGCACCAGAAAACCCAGTACCTGGGTGATCGCCTTCCTGCGCGCGACCAGCAGGAAAGCGCCGGTCAGGATCGTGAACAGCGAAATCGGGACCAGGATCTGGTCGACGCCGCCGAGCGGAACGGTCAGGCGCCTGGAGGCCAGGGCGCACAGCGCCAGCATTCCCGCGCCGATGATCAATGACTTCGTGTATCCAACCAGGGGCTCGATCTCGTTGATGACCTTGGTGCGTTCGATGGCGCGCAGCACGAGCGCGGGCAGGACGATGACCTTTATGGCGGTCGACCCGGCCATCATCGCGATGATCCACCATTCCTCGCCGGTCGCCGAAAGCAGCGGCAGCAGGTTCAGTGCCAGAGCCTGAATCGCCACGGCGCCGACGCAGGAGCGCAGCCTGGACGCGCCGAGCAGACGGAAGTTCAGCAGAATCAAACAGATCGCCAGCAATTCCAGGATCGTCTGCATCCGTTACCTCAGCCCCAGGCCCACGGCCAGCAGCCCAAGCACCATCGCCACCACCAGAAGCTGCGGCACCTTCAGCAGCTTGAGGCGAGCCATGATCGACTCGATTACGCCGATGAGAATTCCGATCAGAAACACGCCGCACACGCCGGCAAAAATGTCGAAGACCGCGTCGCCGGTCCGCATTGGAAGCGCGACCGAGATGACGATGGCCGACCAGATCCAGAGCTTGAGCGCCGACGCGTACTCGATCATCGCCAGGTCGAGGCCGCAGTGATCGAGGATCATGACCTCATGGATCATGGTCAGTTCGAGATGAGTCGTCGGGTCATCGACCGGGATTCGGGCGTTCTCGGCCAGCAGAATCAGCATCAGCGCGGCAGCGACCAGGATAAGGACGCCTTCGCCGCGCATGTTCCCGGCAGCGGCCCACGAGTGATCCAGCATGGTTGACAGCGACATGCTGGACGAAAGGATTGCCAGGGCGATCAGGCAGGCGAAAACGGCGACTTCGGCAAGGGCCGAGAACTGGACCTCGCGGCTTGCGCCCATGCCCTCGAAGGGAGAACCGGTGTCGAGGGCTGCGGCGACCGTGAAGAACCGGACGAGTCCGAAAGCGTATGCCAGGAATATGAAATCACCGGTAAACGCAAGCGGGCCGGGCACTCCGCAGAGTGGAAGCACCGCCAGACCAGCGAGAACCGCTCCCAGCGTCACGGACGGGCTGGCGCGGAAGACCCAGCTTGTGGTGCGGCTGTAAACGGGGGCCTTGCGGGCCAGTTTCCACAGGTCGCGGTATGGCTGAAGCAGGGTCGGACCGTGCCGTCCGCCGAAGAATGCCTTGACGATGCGGATGACCGAGAGCAGGGCCGGAGCCAGCAGAAGCGCGAGAAGAACCTGGATTGCCGAGATGATCATGGATGTCACCTCAGGTTCCAGATCATCAGGATGATGATCGTGACGAAGATATACATAAGGTAAAGGTGCGTGGAACCCTGCTGAAGGCGCGACACGAGCGAGGCCAGTTTTGTGACCCCGCGTGTCGCCGGTTCGAACACGCGCGCCATCAGAACGTCATCGGTGTGGGTTTCGAGCGAGGCTGCCGGCGGGAAGAATCCTTCGGGGGCATGCACGTGACGCCGCGTGCGCAGGATGACACGGAACATGCGCACGATGGGGTCCGCGAAGGACGAGGCGCTGTACTGGACCCTGGGCGAGGCGGCGGCATAGCCGCAGTCCCAGGTTGGCGCCACGGTCGAGGTGCGTCCCTTCAGAAGGTGGCTTCGCAGAAGCGCGGCCGCCAGCACCAGCAATATGAGCAGGACGGTGGCGACGGTGATGTCGGCCAGCAGGTTGAACACCTGCAGCGAGTCCGGGAACGCTGCGGCAGCGGCCATGCCGGTGGCGGTGCCCGCCATTCTTGCGAGCCAGGGGGCTCCGAGGGCCAGCGCGACGCAGAAAGCCGCGAGCGTGATCATCGGGCCGAGCATGGTTCGAGGCGATTCGGTGGCGTTTGCGGGCGCGGGACCACGCGGTTCGCCAAGAAAGACCGCTCCGGCGGCCTTTGTGAAGCAGGCCAGGGCGAGTCCGCCGATGATGGCCAGCGACAGCGCCGTGAGCACACCGGCCCAGATCGCGCCGCCTGACACGATCAACATGAAGGCGCCGGCGTAGATCAGAAACTCGCTCATAAAGCCGTTCAGGCCTGGCAGTCCCGAGATCGCGGCGGCGCCGGTAAGGAATGTGGCGCCGGTAACTGGCATGCGCTTCATCAGCCCGCCGAGTCTGTCGATATCGCGGGATCCGGTGGCGTGAATCACCGACCCGGCGCCCATGAAAAGGAGGCTCTTGAAGACGCCGTGGTTCAGAGTGTGCAGGATTGCCCCGGCGTATCCGAGCATGGCCACCAGGTGATTGCCGCGCGCGGAACCGACCAGTCCGATTCCCATGCCCAGCACGATGATGCCTATGTTTTCTATGCTGTGGTAGGCCAGGAGTCGTTTCAGGTCGTGTTGCGCCAGGGCGAACAGCACGCCCAGTATGCCCGAGGCGGAACCGATGATGAGCAGGGTCCAGCCCCACCAGAGCGGGGGCGTGCCGAGCATCGAAATAATGCGCAGAAGACCGTAGATGCCGGTCTTGATCATCACACCGCTCATCACCGCCGAAACGTGGGACGGAGCCGCGGGGTGTGCCTCGGGCAACCAGATGTGGGTCGGGACCAGACCGGCCTTTGTGCCGAAGCCGACAAGCGCAAGCAGGAAGATGGTGTTGCCGAGAGTCTGGTCAGCGCGCAGATTTCCGACCGCGTTGATCGAGAAGAAGTCCAGCGACGTGCCGTTACCCGCAAGCATGAACATGACGAACAGGAAGGCGGCGCCGATGTGGGTCGTGATCAGGTAGATCCAGCCGGCGCGGGTTACGCCGGGATGCTCATGGTCGAAGAGGACCAGGAAGAACGAGGTAAGCGACATCGACTCCCAGCCGATCAGGAAGGTGAGTCCGTCCGCCGCGAAGACGACCAGGAGCATTGAGGCCAGCAGGAGGTTGAACCAGCACCATGAGCGTCCTGCGGCGCGCGGGTCCGTGCCGTGTCCGGACAGGTATCCACGACCGTAAATCGCGGCCAGCGCCGTGACAGTCGAGATTAGTATGACAAAAATGGCCGATAACTGGTCGATGGCTATGTTCAACGGTCCGAGCGGGGTCTGCCAGAGGGTCCACGCCTGCCAGGATGGAGACCCAGCCAGCACCGGGACGGCGGCAGCTATGGCGAGGGCGGCGCCGGTCACGGCACCTGACACGCCCAGAATGGCAGCCCGACCCGGGCTTCGACCGGAGTTCAGCATGGCCGCGATGCCCGAGACGAACAACACAACCAGGGAGGCGCCAAAAAGGAACATGACACTACCTTTCAGGGAAAGGCAGGCGGCAGTACACACCGGCCGTCGCTTGCGGCGCTATTGTAGCCATGGTGGTAGTAAAAGCAACCAGCCGGACCCTCGCCAGGCGAGGGGCCCGACGGCGAATGTGATTCGCCGCTACGAGGACAGGAAACGGATTCCGGTGTAGGGGCGAACGACAATTCGCCCTTCCCGAGGCCGGCCCAAAGGGCCGCCCGTTCATGCTGAGCCCAGGCACGAGGCCGGCGCCGCAGGCGACGCCGAGGCCCTGGGATCATGGCGCCCCCTCCTCCCCCAAC
>CAZNJW010000118.1:0-6755 GCA_964573455.1 uncultured Anaeromyxobacteraceae bacterium
GAATTGTCATTCGCCCCTACGCCGGAACCCGTTCCCTGTCCTCGTAGCGGCGAATCACATTCGCCGTCCGGAAAGGGCGAATTGTCATTCGCCCCTACGCCGGAACCCGTCCCTGTCCGTGTAGCGGCGAATCACATTCGCCGTCAGGACCTCTTGACCTGCGAACATGGCAGCCCAAGGTTGATTGAAGGTGCCGGGTACCGACAATTCGGACGTACCTGAGGGCCAAATCAGAAGGCTTTCTTCATGGAGATGATCATGGCTGAATCATTTTTTGAATTTTCCGCGGCTGCAAACAACGGTCAGACGATCGATTTCTCACAGTATAAGGGCAGACCGGTTCTGGTCGTGAACACGGCCAGCAAATGCGGATTCACCCGTCAGTACAAGGGTCTGGAACAGCTTCACAGGGATTACGCCGACAAGGGACTGGTGGTCATAGGCTTTCCGTGCGATCAGTTCGCCCATCAGGAACCGGGAACCGATGAAGAGATTGCATCGTTCTGCCAGATCAACTTCGGTGTGACGTTTCCATTGATGTCGAAGATCAAGGTCAACGGCAAGGACGCCCATCCCATTTACCAGTTCCTGAAGGAAAAGGCGCCCGGTGTGATGGGCAAGGCGATCAAGTGGAATTTCACCAAATTCCTGGTCGGCAGGGATGGCACGACCGTGACCCGCTTCGCGTCGCAGGTCGAGCCGGATCAGCTTCGCGAGCCTATCGAGGCGGCACTGAAGACCAAGTAAGATCAGCGGGTTAGTTGCTGTCCGGGGCCACATCGACGGCGCCGTACATAGGCTGGATGTTCAGGTCTTCCTGACCAGGATCGTAAGGTGACAAGTCCGGCGGGGGACCATACAGAGTCTGAATGTCCTCGTACTGCCCTTCGTCCGTGGGCGGCGGCTGCGTATCCTGGTCGAGATAGTCCGGCGGTGGGCCGTACAGAGTCTGAATATCCAGATATTCACCCTCGTCGACAGCGGGTACGTCGAGTGGAGGTCCATACAGGAGTTGTATCTCCCAGTACTCATTCTCGTCCTGATTCTCACACGCGAGCGGCGCGGCCACGAACATGCCGCCGGAAAGCGCCAGCCAGAGCCAGCGTGTCACCGCGGTGATCTTCATTTTTCCCAGATCGATGATCGCCATCAATGCCACAAGCATGGGGATCTCCTGTTTGAACACCTGATTTTACGCGATCTTACGGCAATTCTTCAAGAGGCGGGCGTGGTGTTGATTCGGCCGAATCAACATCCTGGACGTCTGAATCATCCGGCACCGACGAACCTTCATCGTAGTCCGGCGGCGGCCCGTACATCATGACCGGCCAGCACCCCGCCATCGAGCCGAACAGGGCGCCGGTCAGCAGCAACCAAAGCCATCCGCGCGCCGCTGCCAGTTTCAACCGACCCACCGAGATCAGCGCCATCAGTACCATCAACATGGTATTCCCCCAAAAACAGAACCCCCGTCACACCGCGCGGAAACGGTCAGACTTCGGCGCCAGAATCGCGAAGCATTCTAACATGGCAGACCTTGGGGCCGCTTCTCTCTGTGTCCCAGAGGTGCATGCTGTTTCCCTTGCAGATCGCGAAATCCCGGCAGGCAGCGCATTCACCCTGTCGCATCCAGTCGCGATCCCGGAACCTGCCGAACTCATTGTTCCAGATATCGTCAAAAGACCGTTCTCGAACGTTTCCCTGGACCAGCGTTCTGGGATTGTTCGGGCATCCGCAGACGCCACCGTCCGCCAGTATCGAGGCGACCCGGACCCCGGAGAAACAAGCATAGAAATGGTCCCTGACCTCGCGCTCGAACTGGCATCCCAGATAGCCCTCGTCGCCATACGAAACCTTGATCGGCCGAGGCTTGGAACGCATCTCGGAAATGAAATCCATCATCCTGCGTAATTCGCCGGGTTCCAGAAGGAAATCGCTCTGCCGGGACGCGCGGCCGTTTGGAAAGACTGAAACGATACGCCAATCCTTGACGCCCATCTTCAACATGAGGCGGTACATCGACTCCAGTTCGTCTATGTTGCGCCTGTGAAAAACCGAGGTTACCTGGAGATCCCGCAAAAAGTCCGCGCGCCTGAACGACTCGATCGCGGCGACAGCACGATCGTAAGATCCAGACCCACGCAACCAGTCATGCGATTCGGCAGACACACCGTCCAGGCTGATCACCAGCGTCCGCATTCCAGCGCGACGCGACTCGGAAACAACGCGCTCGTCAACAGCCCAGCCATTGGACACCATACCCCACGGGAACCCCATGCGATTGATCTGTCCCATCACATCGAACAGATCCGGCCTGACGAGCGGCTCACCGCCGGTAACAGCGACGAAGACACGGCGCGGGTCGTGACTGCTGGCTATATCCGAAAACACCTTGACGACCTCAGAAGCGGACAACTCTTTCGACGTGTCGGTCGAACGGCGGCAATCGGAACCGCAGTGACGGCACGAAAGATTGCAGTTAAGCGTCGCCTCCCAGAAAAGATAGGTCAGCCGCGGATGCGAAAACTCGTGATCGACATAATGCCGCCAGGCCCACAGATTGAACCGCTTCTTCAAATTGGACGACAAGATTCACTGCCTCGCAAGCAGGTTGGACGTTGATGCGGATCCTATCAAAAGCCACCCTCGTTTTCCAAGCGGCGTCTGACACGACCCGGCAATGGCCAGCCGGGCCGACCGCGAGGGACGTTCTTTCCGATACGGGACGGACATAGTGGTTTTATCTGTTCAACCGGGCATCGTTTTCGTAGTAACATCCTTTGCCAGTCTATGATCGGTCACTGCAGTATGACCAGGTCTGTACATGTCGCGGTAATCGTGTCGCTTCTGATCGCGTGGCTTCCCCTCGCAGATTCCCGCGCCGAGCAGCGCGTTGGGGCCGACTCCGGGATGCCGTCGGTGATCTACGGCGCCGACCGCAACTTCCCGCCGTGGGAGTGGGTCTCCGAAGACGGGGTGCTTCAAGGTTTCAACATCGAGCTGATCCGCGAGATCGCGTGGTCGGCCGGCTTCAACGTCCGTTTCGTGCACAGCAACTGGTCGGACGTCAGACAGCGTCAGTGGAACGGTGAGATCGACCTGACGTCAATGTTCATCTCGCGTGAGAGAAAGGCATCACTTAACTTTTCGGCGCCGATCGCGCTTGGGTACGACACCATCTGGATTCGCGACGGCGACCCTGAAATCAACCTGCTCAGCGACCTGTCGGGAAAAACTGTCGTGGTCCAGCAGAACGGTTTCGCGGCCGAGTTTTTCAACCAGACCGACCCGACGGTCAAACTGATTCCTGTTGAAACCGAACCCGATGCGCTGAAGGTACTCAGCCAGGGTCGCGGCGACTGCGCCATTCTGTCGGAACAGACGGCACTTGCATCGATCGACTCGCTCGGCCTGGACAACATCGTTGAAACCGGAAACCCGGTCCTGCCACGTCCGCTCGCTTTCGCGGCCACCCCCGACAAGGCATCTCTGCTGGACCAGATAAACGAGCAGATGATGCTGATGCGCGCCGACGGTCGATGGGCCGAACTTGAGCGCAACTGGCTTCAGGATCGCGGCCATCGTACCTGGATACACGATTTCCTGGGGCGCTGGGGATGGGTGCTGCTGATCGGAACGATCGGCATCCTGGGATGGCTGCTCGTCTGGACGCTGGTGCTGCGTCGGCGCATTGCCGTCCGGACGGCCGAACTTGAAGAGGAACTCACCAACCACGAGTTGACCGAGGACGAACTGCGCCGGTCGGGCGAGGTCGTAAACATACTGTTCAACTCCAGCCCGGTCATGCTCGCCCTCAGCCGATTCTCCGATGGCAAGTTTGTCGAGATAAATCCGGCCGTAACGAAGATCACCGGCTATCCGCGTGACCAGATTCTCGGGAAGACCAGCCTGGAGCTTGGTCTATGGGCCAATCCCGCCGATCGGGACAGGATCGTGGCGCAGGTGAATACGACCGGTTCCTGTCACGACACGCAGATATCCGTCAGGCTCAGATCCGGTAAGACTATTGAATGCGTCCTGAACGCCGAGGCTGTCGAGATCGACGGCGATACCCTTCTGCTTACCGCGATCAACGACGTGTCATCGCTGAAGGCGGCCGAACGCGAGAAGACGCGCCTCGAGAACCAGCTGCGCAACATCCAGAAGATCGAGATGGCTGGCAGGCTTGCCGGCGGAGTCGCGCACGACTTCAACAACCAGCTCACCATCATCCAGGGTTACTGCGACGTTCTGGCGAGACGTCTCACCTCTTCCAACGATGTCGCGGTGCTTGAAGAAATACGACAGGCCGTAAGGCACTCGGCAACGCTCACCAGCAGTCTGCTGGCGTTCTCACGCAAACAGGTCCGCAGGCTTGAGGTGCTCAACCCCACCGTGCTGATCGGACAGACAGAACAGGCACTCAGGGCTGCGCTGGGTGAGAACATCGAACTCATCATCGATGGCAGGGCACCCGAGGCGCTGGTCGAATTTGATCGCGGCCAGTTTGTCGAGGTCATTTACAACATCGTCACGAACGCCAAGGACGCAATGGGTTCCAGTGGACGCCTGGAGATACGCGTCGAGGCCCAGACGATCGCGGCCGGGTACTACGTCACCACGGTAGAGGTCAACCCTGGCGATTATGTGGTCGTCTCGATCCAGGACGATGGCATCGGCATGGACGAAGACACCCAGAGGATGATATTCGAACCCTTCTTCACGACCAAGGAAGTCGGAAAGGGGATCGGGCTCGGGATGTCGACCGTCTACGGCATCGTCAAGCAGAACGGCGGTTACATCGACGTCATCAGCACGCCGGGCCAAGGCACCACGATGCGCATGCTTTTCCCGGCGTTCAAGTCGCCTGTCGAACTGGCCAGCGAGCAGCCAAGGCAGGAATGTGGCAGGCGTGGCACCGAGACCGTGCTTCTGGTCGAGGACGAGAAGGGACTCTTCCAGCTTCTGACCGAGGTGCTTATGTCCTGTGGATATCGTGTGCTGGCCTCGGAACGTCCGCTGGCGGCACTTGAACTCGCCAGAAACGAGAAGCCGGCGCTCGTAGTCACGGATGTGGTCATGCCCGAGATGAGCGGGCGCGATCTGGTCGCGCAGGTACGCCAGATGTACCCGGATATCAAGATACTCTACATGTCCGGTTACCCGCGCGACACCATAACGGCGCACGGTATTCTGGGTTCTGACGTGGATCTGCTGAACAAGCCTTTCACCCTCGACGAATTCCAGGTCGTGGTTCGGCGCATCCTGGACTCGTGACCAGATCGAACCCGAATTTTTCTTTTATTTCCAGACCGGATGTGATTTCCTAACGACGACTGAACAGTAATTTGACATTGCGGCCGCGGAATAACCATGACGAATGAATCCATCTCAATCAGAACGGTTGAACGTCTCGCCCTCTACCGGAAAGTCCTCTCCGAACTTGCCCTGTCGGGAACCGACTACGTCTTCTCGCACAAACTGGCAAATCTGGCCGGAGTGACACCCGCGCAGCTCAGGCGGGACCTCGCTTCGTTCGGCTCCTTCGGGAACGTTTCACGCGGTTACGGGGTCAAGGATCTGAGCGCCACGATCGGCAGACTGCTCGGCACGAATGTCCCGAAGAACGTCATCCTGGTCGGTGTCGGCAACCTTGGCAAGACGCTTCTGACTTACAAAGGCTTCGAGGAACGCGGCTTCAAGATCGTGGCCGCCTTCGATCGTGATCGCGAAAAAACCGACCGGATCTACGCCGGACGCAGGATTTTCCACATTGACCAACTCGAGCAGGCAGTGGCCGACCTGAACGTACAGATGGCGATCCTGGCTTGCGGCCCGTCGGAACTGGCCACAGTGGTAGCCAGGCTCGGCTCGGCCGGTATCTGTCACATATTGAACTTCGTTCCGGTTCTTATCCCCGAGGTACCCGGCGTTTACGTAGAGGACGTCGACATATCTGCCAAGCTCGAAAAACTGTCGTTCCTGCAGACAAACGGAATCATGCGCGACGAATGACCGACGGCGTTATCCGACACGACCGGCTATGGCGTCGGCGATACGCCCCCACACCATCCTGAATCTGGCGTCATCAAAGCCCGAACCGGAAGGCAACCAGTCCGAAAGATAGTCACCAGAAGCCCCGGCGTATTGACCGACCACGTCCAGGTGATCCGCCTCAACGACCATCAGAAGGCGGCCATATACCTGACTGAGTGTCGGAACGACCGCGTCGTTCGTTCGGGACGATACCTCCCACGGAAATCCCGCGCGAATCTTCTCCATCGTCTCGGGGGGCTGTTCGGGATACGGATAATGGTCAAGCGCGGAACCGGTAAACGTGTTGAAAAGGGCATAGACGACCGCCATGACCGCTTTCTCGACAGACCATCCCTTCAGGTTCAGATTTCCCGCGAACATGTTGGGCGAGCCGGTCACGACGGACCAGAAACTGACGTTCGGCGGAACCGAAACGGCCGCGTTGAACAGCGCAATGGCCTCCGGTGTCAGCTGGATGATGGCGCCCTGATCCGCCGCGACCTCGCGGAAGAACCTGAAAAGCGGGTCTTCGACGTCGGAAGAAATCTGGCGCAGCAACTTTTCGGAGGCCACGTCCAGGAACGTGCTCGACGACGAAACCGGATCATCCAGCCTGGCGGCGAAACTGAGCAGACGGGCAAGCAACAGCAGCGTCCTGCGCCCCCCCTCGGTCGAGGCGGCACTGGCGAAGAGCCTGAGAAGCTGCTTGCCCTGCGCTG